>NZ_JAKGBU010000031.1:11670-49123 GCF_021555155.1 Rhizobium alarense | reverse complement strand
CGTCGCCAACATCGCGGCGAAGGACGGCGGCGCCGAGATCGTGCATGGCAACGGCAAGGTGGTGCGCGCCCGTCTCTCCGACGCCCGCCACTTCTGGAGCCGCGACCAGCGCGACCTGCCGGACCTCGACACGCTGGCGGCGTCAGCGGAAAAGTTCGGCCTCGATCTTTCAAAGCCGCTCGACCAGCGCATGGCGAAGCTCGACGCGCTGGACGTCACCTTCCATGCCAAGCTCGGCACGCAGGGCGAGCGGGTCAGCCGCATCCGCACGCTGGCGGCGGACCTCGCCAAGGTCACCGGCGCCGACCCGGCGCTCGTCGACCGCGCCGTCGTGCTCGCCAAGGCGGACCTGCGCACCGAGGCGGTCGGCGAGTTCCCCGAGCTCCAGGGTATCATGGGGCGCAAATACGCCGTCCTGCAGGGCGAGGACCCGGCGGTGGCCGAGGCCATCGAGGATCACTACAAGCCGCAAGGCCCCTCCGACCGCGTGCCGGCCGGCAAGGTGGCGCTGACCGTTGCGCTCGCCGACAAGCTGGACACGCTGGTCGGTTTCTGGGCGATCGACGAGAAGCCGACGGGGTCGAAGGACCCGTATGCGTTGCGACGGGCTGCGCTGGGTGTTATTCGCACCATGCTTGACAATGAAATCGGCTTTGATGTGATTTCAGTATGCTATGCCCATGCCCGCAACTGCGGATACAGTGCGCCAATGGATCTAGCGTTTGATCTCGCAACATTCTTCGCTGACCGTCTAAAGGTTCAGTTGCGGGAAGATGGCATCCGACCGGACTATGTCGACGCTGTTTTCGATAAGGGAATGCTAGATCAAAACCAGGTGCCGGGAATGGAGAATGTGAAGAATATTCTGTCCATCAGCCGGCGTGCGGCGGCGCTTAAGCAGTTCCTTGATTCCGAGGACGGCCGCAATCTGCTCGCCGGCACCAAACGCGCGACGCAGCTTCTGGCGGCGGAAGAGAAGAAGGGCACGGCAGTCGCGACAAGCGTCTCGCCCGACCTTCTGACGCTCGACGCCGAGAAGGCGCTGCACGCCGCGACCGTCACCGCGTCCGCCGAGGCGGCGGATGCCGTCGCGAAGGAGGATTTCCGTTCGGCCATGGCGGCGCTGTCGAAGCTGCGCGCGCCCGTCGACCGCTTCTTCGACGACGTGCTCGTCAACGACGACGACCCCGCGATCCGCGCCAACCGCCTCGCGCTGCTGGCCGCCATCCGCGCGGCAACCGGCACGGTCGCGGACTTCTCGAAGATATCGGGCTAGGCAGGGCACAGATCCCGCACAAACCTTCAAGCCGGCGCCCGTGCTGCCGGCTATCACCTCCCGCGTCAATCGAAGGGAGATGATCTGATGGACGCGACGACGAAGACCTGCACGCCGATCAATTTTGCCGAGAAGCTGTCGCTCATCGCCGAGCACTGGCCGCCGCGCGTCATTGCCGAGCTCAACGACTACCAGTTCAAGATCGTGCGCATCGAGGGTGATTTCATCTGGCACGATCACAAGGAGACCGACGAGGCCTTCATCGTGCTGGAGGGCACGCTGCGCATCGACTTCCGCGACGGGTTTGTCGCGCTCGGGCCGGGCGAGATGGTGGTCGTGCCGAAGGGCGTCGAGCACAAACCCTTTGCGGCCGGCGAGGTGACGATGCTGCTGATCGAGCCGCGCGGCACGCTGAACACCGGCGACGAGGGCGGCGGGCGCACGGCGCAGAACGATCGCTGGATCTGACGCCGGCGCCGCGCCGGCCGCCACCGCCGGGCTTGCCCCCGGCCGCGAGTCGGGCGTAGAGCAGGGACATGTCGAAGATCCTGATCAGCGCCTGTCTCATGGGCCTGCCGGTGCGCTACAACGGCTCGGCGAAGCCGCTCGTCAACGCGGCGGTCGACCGCTGGAAGGCGGAGGGGCGGCTGGTGACGTTCTGTCCGGAGCTCGCCGGCGGCTTCCAGGTGCCGCGGCCGCCGGCCGAGATCGAACTGGGCATGACAGGGGCCGACGTGCTCGACGGGCGGGCGCGGGTGATGGAGGCGACGGGCGGCGATGTTTCGGCCGCCTATGTCGCCGGCGCCGGGACGGCGCTTGCCGTCGCGCGCGAGACCGGCTGCCGCTATGCGCTGCTCATCGACGGCAGCCCGTCCTGCGGCTCCGGCTTCGTCCATGACGGCAGTTTCTCGGGACGGCGCCATGCCGGCGAGGGCGTCACCGCCGCGCTGCTTAGGCGAAACGGCATCGCGGTCTTCTCGGACCGGGAGGTGGAGGATCTTGTCGCGCTGGTCGCGGCGCAAGACCCGTCTCCATAACGCGATTGCGCCCCCGCTTCTCTTCAGGGGCGCAACGCATCCGCCGGAGCGGATGACCCGATCGGTTTTGGGCCGATGGGGCAGGGATCACTGCAATATGGGGTCAGTTGACCCGCAATTCAAATGTCGCGGTGTCCAGCGCCTTTGCCGGGACCGTGCCGCCGGCATTGGCCGTCGTGACATCGGCGGCCGCGCCGCGGGTGAGCGCGCCGGTCGTCGCCGCGGTATCGACCGTCTCGGCGGCCTTCTCCAGTTCGGCCGCTGCCGACGCCGTGTCGGTCGGCAGGTCGACGGCCTTGCTGACGAAGACGACGGGCGAACCGCCCATCCAGGACTCCGTGCGGAAGACCTTGCGCTCGCCGCCAACCTCGCGGACCTCCACCTTCTGGGTGCCGGGTGCGATCGCGTCGACCTGGTAGCTGTGTTCCATCGGTTTCGGCTTCGGCATCGGGCAATCGCCGCAGCGGATCGTCTCGATGCTGCTGTTCGTCGCCTCGCCCGAGGCCACGGGCTCGATCGACGAGGCGAGGGCCGGCGCGGCAAGAAGCGCGACGGCAAGGCTCAAGGTTGTTGCACGCATCCCAGTTCTCCCCGGTCTTTGCAGGGAGATTATCCGGACTGTCTTACGGTCCGGTCAGGAGAAATGGTAAAAATTGAATGATCTGGCGTTTTTTGGGCCCGTCGCGGCGTTCAAGCCCGATCGGCGTCCATGTCGACACGGAAGAGCACGGCGGTCGCATCGTCGCTGGTCTTGTAGCGGGGGTAGGCGCGCCCGTCCGGGTCGAGGCGGCGTTCGATGTCGCGCAGCTCGCCAAGCAGGTCCGCGAGCCCGCGCCCGGCCGCCGCCATGACCAGACCCGCCGGGTCGTAGCGGCCGTACTGGTCGCAGAGCGCGGCGAAGCCGTCCGAACACAGGAGCCCGGTGGCAGGCGCGCCGACGGGACACACCTCCCGCACCACATGGTCGGCGGCCCCGGGCACGGTTCCGAGCGTCCAGACGCGGGCGCCCGGACGGTTGCAGCGGGCGCGGCTCTCTCGCAGCTTTTCGCGCACGGCGGCATGTGCGCTCAGCGTGCCGTAGGCCTGCAACCCGCCCGCCTGCGCGATCGATCGCCGGGCTTCCTCGCGCTCGGCCGCCGCATTGCCACGCAGCGCACTCGTTTCGAAGACCGCGCCATCGGCGTCCGAGCGCAGGAACAGACGGCAATCGCCGAGGCCGTAGGAGACGAGCGCGCCGTCTTCGAGGCGCACCATCTGGAAGCCGGCGATCGGCAATGCCCAGGCCGGCAGCACCCGTCCGCCGGCAGCCGCAGCGACCGCTTCGCCGGCCTGCCGGTTGATGGCGTCCACCGCATCGCGCAGGGCCGCGCCGTCCGCCTCAAGGAACCGGCGGCAGGCGAAGTCCGCCAGCCATTCGGCGTCACTGCGAAAGTCGGGAAACAGCCGCTCGTCGGCAAGCCCTGTGGCGCCGTCGAGCACGAAGGCCGATTGCGGCGTGGCGCCCGAGCGGTCCTCGTTCTGGCCGCCGGGCCTGCCGGCATCGGTGATGCTGTCGCGAATCGTGATGCTGATCATGCGCGATGCATGCACCGCCAGTCGTGTCGGTTCTGTGACGGCGCCTCAGCGCCCGATCGCCCGCCAGCCGATGTCGCGGCGGCAGAAGCCGTTGTCCCACTCGACGCGGTCGAGGGCCGCATAGGCCGCCCGCTGCGCCGCTTCGACCGTCTCGCCCGTTGCCGTCACGTTGAGCACCCGCCCGCCTGTGGCGACGAGCGCGCCGTCCTTCATCGCCGTACCGGCGTGGAACACCTTCAGATGGCCGGAATCGTCCGGAAGCGACCGGATCGGCGTGTTCTTCTCGTAGGTGCCCGGATAGCCCTTCGAGGCGAGCACGACGGCGAGCGCCGTCTCGTCCCGCCAGGACGCCGACACCTGTTCGAGCGTGCCGGTCGCGGCAGCGTGGAGCAGCGGCAGCAGATCGCTGTCGAGCCGCATCATCAGCACCTGGCATTCCGGGTCGCCGAAGCGCACGTTGTATTCGATGAGCTCCGGCCCCTTCGCCGTGATCATCAGCCCGGCAAAGAGCACGCCGGAGAACGGATGGCCGTCGGCGGCCATGCCGCGGATCGTCGGCTCGATGATCTCCTTCATCGTGCGGGCCACCATCGCGCCGGTCATCACCGGAGCCGGCGAATAGGCGCCCATGCCGCCGGTGTTCGGCCCCGTGTCGCCGTCGCCGACCCGCTTGTGGTCCTGCGCCGAGGCGAGCGGCAGCGCCGACTTCCCGTCGCAGAGGCAGAAGAAGCTCGCCTCCTCGCCGTCGAGGAAGGCTTCCACCACCACCTCCGCGCCGGCCGCCCCGAAGGCGCCGTCGAAGCAGTCCTCGACGGCGGCAAGCGCCTCGTCGAGCGTCATGGCGACGGTGACGCCCTTGCCGGCGGCAAGCCCGTCCGCCTTGATGACGATCGGCGCACCCTGCTCGCGCACATAGGCCTTCGCCGCCGCGGCGTCCCGGAACCGCCGGTAAGCGCCGGTCGGGATGGCGTAGCGGGCGCAGAGATCCTTTGTGAAGCCCTTCGAGCCCTCGAGCTGTGCCGCCTCCTTCGACGGACCGAAGACGGCGATGCCGTCGGCCCTCAGCCGGTCGGCGATGCCGGCGACGAGCGGCGCTTCCGGGCCGACGACGACGAAGGTCACACCGTTCTCGCGGCAGAAGGCGGAGACGGCCGCATGGTCGTCGATGTCGAGGGTGACCAGCGTGGCACAGCCGGCGATGCCGGGATTGCCGGGTGCCGCATAGAGCGTGTCGAGCAGGGGGGACTGCGACAGCTTCCATGCCAGCGCATGCTCGCGCCCGCCCGAACCGATCAGCAGTACCTTCATGGCCAAACCCTCGTGTCACCCGTTGCGGGCGGGTTAAGGGGGCGGGCCGCAAAGGTCAAGGGGAGGAGGGCTTCGCCGGCATCCGCTCACAGGGTGGCGGGACCCTTTTCCTCGACCGGGGCGTCGAGTTCGGCGAGCGCGAGGTCGACGAGATGCACGTCCTCGTACCAGCCGTCGTCGTCCACCATGGCGCTTTCCGTAGCGGCGCGCTGCAGGCCGCGTGCCTCGACGCGCAGCTTCGTCAGCCGTGCGATCTTCTCGTCGTCGCTGATCGAGGCGTCGCTGCGGATGGCGTCGACCTTGAGTTCCATCGAGCTGACTGTCATGTCGGTCTCCTGTCGTTCGCCGAAGAAACGCCATCGTCGCGTGATCGTTCCGCGGACGGCCGGCCGGCCGCCGATTCCTTAGTGCATCGGTAACCAAACCGCTTTAAGGTCCGCGCCGACGCGGTCCGGAATCGTTTCGGGCGCACCGGCAGATGATGTGTCGAGGATAGTCATTGCGTAGCTCCGTTCTCGCCGCCGTCGCGGCAGCCGTCCTTTCCCTCCCCGCAACCGCTTCCGCCGCCGATCACTGGTGGTCCGGCGACTGGTACCTGAAGCTCGGCGCATCCGGAGCGGTGGGACCGCGCTTCGAGGGTTCCGACAGCTACATCTTCCAGGCGGCGCCGATGATCTCGCTCGGCAAGGCCGGCAACGTCGTGCGCTTTTCCTCGCGCAACGACAATCCCGCCTTCGCGCTGATCGATTCCGGCGCCTTCCGTGCCGGCATCACCGGCAAGCTCGTCATGCCGCGCGACAACGACGATTCCGACGATCTGCGCGGTCTCGCGCCGGTGAAGCTGGGCGTCGAGCTCGGCGGCTTCGCCGAGGTCTATCCGACCGACTGGCTGCGCCTGCGCGGCGAGGTTCGCCATGGCATCCGCAGCCATTCGGGCCTTGTCGCGGATGTCTCGGCCGACGCCTTCGCGGACGTGACCGAGACGGTGCGCGTCTCGGCCGGCCCGCGCATGACCTTCGCCTCCAACGACGCGATGGACGCCTATTACGAGGTGACGCCGGCCCGCGCCGCGCGCTCCGGTCTCTCGGCCTACAATCCGGATGGCGGCATCCAGTCGGCGGGGGTCGGCGCGGCCGTCAACTGGCAGGCGACGGACAAGATCGAGACGAGCCTCTTCGGCGAATACAAGCGCCTGATGGGCGATGCGGCCGATTCGAGCCTGGTGCGCGAACGCGGCAAGCGCGACCAGTTTCTGATCGGCGTTTCGGCCACCTACCGCTTCGACTTCACGATTCCCTGAGCGCTGCCGTCGCCGCGCTTGACCGGCGGGATGCCGCCTGCGATCTAGGCGCATGAGCCTGCATTCTCCCGATTCCGGCCGCGTCGCCGACGCGCCGTCCGACAACTGGGTCTACCGCGTCCTGCCGCGTCCCGCCTGGCCCTATGCGCAGCTCGCGCGCTGGGACAGGCCGATCGGCTGGCAGCTGCTGATGTGGCCCTGCTTCTGGTCGGCGGCGCTTGCGGCGAACGTGGCGCGCGACATCGCGCTCTTCAGCCTGCCGCAATTCCTCTTTCACCTGTTGCTGTTCTTTGCAGGCGCGGTCGCCATGCGCGGCGCGGGCTGCACCTACAACGATCTCGTCGACCACGAGATCGACATGGCGGTTGCCCGCACGCGGTCGAGGCCGCTGCCGTCGGGCCGCGTCACGCGCCTGCAGGCGAAGGTCTTCATGGTGGCGCAGGCGCTCGCCGGCCTCGTCGTCCTGCTGCAGTTCAATCGTTTCACGATCGGCCTTGGCGTCGCCTCGCTCGCCATCGTCGCGATCTATCCCTTCGCCAAGCGCTTCACCGACTGGCCGCAGGTCGTCCTGGGGCTGGCCTTTTCCTGGGGCGCGCTGATGGGCTGGGCGGCCGTCTTCGGCAGCCTCGCCACGGCGCCGGCCGTCCTCTATGCCGCCGCCATCGCCTGGACCGTCGGCTACGACACGATCTACGCCCATCAGGACAAGGAGGACGACGCGCTGATCGGCGTGCGGTCGACGGCGCGGCTGTTCGGCGACACGACGCGCACCTGGCTCATCGGGCTCTACGGCCTGACGGTGCTGCTCCTCATGCTCGCCTATATCCTCGCAGGCGTCGGCGCGTTCGCTTATGCCGGGCTCGGGCTGGCCGCCGTGCTGCTCGCCTGGCAGATCGTCACGCTCGACATCGATGACGGCGAGCAGTGCCTGGCGCTCTTCAAGTTCAACAACGTCGTCGGTCTGATCGTCTTTCTCGGGCTCGTCGCCGCGCTCGCCTTCGCCTGACGCGCCGCCGTCAGGCCCAGCTCTGCTCGCGCGGCACCAGGACCTTCGGTTCCTCGAAGGCGTGGAAGAAGCGGTCGATGCGAATGAGGAGGCTCTTGAGGAGTCCGGTCATGATGTCTGTCCCTTGAAATCCGGTGAAGAGGCCGGTCTGCGCCGGCTGTTGACCGGTTCTCGCATCCGCGCCCGCTCGGATCTGTTCCCGGGGGAACAAGACAGGCAAAAACCGGCCGCGTCGCGGCCGGTTCATGGCAGTCGAGGGGTAATAGCGTGTCAGTCGCGGGCGATGATCTCGCGGCCGTCGATCTTCATGGCAAGGCCGAGCCGGCCGGTCGTGCGGCGCACCAGGAAGCGCGGCCGGCGGTCGGCGAAGTAAGAGTGGCGTCGGCGCGGTTTGACGGGCCGCGCCGCGATCTGGCCGATATGCTCTTCCAGCGGCCGGGCGACACCGTCGGCCTCGACCATCAGCATCGGGATCTTGAAGGACTCGGCCCAGCCGCGCCAGTCGGCGGCGATGTCGCAGAGGTCGTGCGCCACCAGCAGCGGGATGCAGAGATCCGGATCGTCGTGATGCAGTTCGAGCGTCACGGTGACCTCGCCGTTGCCGTGGTCGATGGCACGGGCGGCGACACCCTTGAAGGCGCGCGCCGGCAGGGCGATCGAAAGCGGCAGGCCGCTTGCGGGGAGAACCTTGCGCATCACCGCGCCGCGTTCGTCGATGGTGATCATGACCTCGCCGACCCCGTCGCGAACGGCATAACTTACCTGCTGCGGGAAGCGCTTGGGGTCCAGTCGGAGCGTGCTGCCGGCCCAGGCCGGCTTGGTGACGGTATTCAGCATGTCTTTCGTCCTGTCTTCCTTGAGAGCCGGTGTTCCGGTCGTCCCATCGGGACTTTTCGTCCTCTATGGGGGAAGCTTAGGCGCGTGCCCTTCCGCTCGGCTTAAAAATCGCGGTTAAGAAAACTTTGCGTCCTCAAATGGTTAGCGAATGCGAATCCGTCAGGGTTTCCAGTTCGTGAAGCAGCTCGCGTGCATCACGCGTTTTGCGGGAAAGCGTCGGGCAAGGCTCGGCGGGCAAAATGGCGAAGAGGCCGCCCTGCGCGCGGCCCGCCGAGACCCCGTCCGAAGGAACCCGTCCAGCGATGTTGTCGACCTTTACGAGCTACAACCTCATTACCCGTGATCTGCTCACTAGCCTGACGCGGACGCAGCAGGATTCGATCAATGCGCGGGAAGAGACCTACTACAAGGAGAACATCGGCAAGGTCACCTCGGTCGACGAATTCCTCGACGACTATCGCCTGTTCAACTACGCGATGAAGGCCTACGGCCTCGAGGACATGACCTATGCCGCCGCCTTCATGCGCAAGGTGCTGGAAAGCGACCTCTCCGACGACAGCAGCTTTGCCAATTCGCTGACGGACAGCCGCTATCGCGACTTCGCCGCTGCCTTCAATTTCCAGGAGGAGACGCCGGTCGCCCAGACGGAGGCGCAGCTCGACGACGTGATCGGCCTTTACACGGCCGGAGTCGAGAGTGCCGGCAGCGCGATCCAGGAGGAGACGCGCTATTACAACATCGTCATCGACAAGGTCGACAACGTCACCGACATCTTCCAGAACGATCGGCTGAAGGCCTATGTGTTCCAGGCCTTCGGCATCGACGAGGACACCTATTCCTACCAGAACATCCGCGACGTCATGACGAGCGACATCGACGACACGGACAGCTACGTCAACCAGACCTACGTGCCCTATATCGAGGAGCTGGAGCAGAAGATCGCGGATGCGACGACCCAGTTGTCCGACACCAGCCTCACGACCGAGGAACGGAGCGCGATCCGCGCCGACATCACCACCTGGAACGGGTTCATCGACACGGCCGAAGGGTATCTGGAACTCGCGTCCGCCTTCAACTTCAATGAGGACGGCACGGTTCCCGACGGTGAGACCGCCCAGACCGCCGACATGAAGGCGGCGACCAACGAGGCCTATACGCTTGCCAACCCGCGCGTGACCTCGGCAGCGGCGCTGCTCAACAAGGCCTATTTCGAGGAAGCGATCCAGAGCATCACCACGGTCGACGACTTCGTTGCCGACAGCCGGCTGGTTGACTATGTCAGGACGGCCTATGAACTGACGGAAGTATCGATCGTCAACGCGACGATCGAGAACATCCTGACGAGCGATCCCGACGATCCGACCAGCTACATCTATACGGTCGGCAACGGCGACGAACGCTTCATCGCTCTGGCGAGCGCCTTCAACTTCAACGAGGACGGCACGCTCGACGACGGCGTGACGGCGCAGGTCGGCACCCAGACGGTCGCGACCTCCAATCTCTACATGGTGCACTACAACGACGCGGATGACGAAGCCGACGAGACGCTGATCTCCGGCTACAAGGCCGACGTGGCGGAGCTCGAGTCCGTCGACGATTTCATCGATTCCGACAGTGTCGTGGAACTCGCCCTCAAGGCCTTCGGGCTCGATCCGGACAGCGTTTCCACCTATACGCTCAAGCAGGTGCTTCTCAGCGATCTCAACGACCCGAAGAGCTACGTCTACCAGTTGAAGGACGAGCGTTTCGTCGAGCTCGCCAAGGCGTTCAATTTCGATGAGGAGGGCGCCATTACCGTGCCGCTGATGGCGCAGAGTGAAACGCAGATCCTCGCCGTCTCGCAGCTCTACGTCCTCGAAAAGTCCCGCTTTGGCACGGACGAGGAGCAGGAGACGGCCGAGGAGGAAGCAAGTTATTACTCGGAGGAAATCCAGAAGATCGAAACGCTGGACGAGTTCCTGTCGAACGAACGGCTGGTCAATTTCGTGCTCGAGGCGAACAGGATCGATCCGGAAACCGTCACGCCGGAATTCCTCCAGGAGGTTTTTGCCTCCGACCTCGACGATCCGGAGAGCGTCGCCAACACACAGGAGAATCGCGCCTGGCGCTGGATCGTCAGTTCCTTCAACTTCGACGCCGAGGGCAATGTCGCCGATGTCGAGGACGGCACGATCCAGCTCCGGCAGGGTGTCTACAAGACGATCGACTACTATATCCGCCAGGCGATGGAAGAGACGGCGGGCGAGGACAATGCCGGCGTGCGGCTGGCACTGTATTTCGAACGCAAGGCGCCGACCATCACCAGCGCTTACGACATCCTGGCCGACGACGCGCTCTACGAGGTGTTCAAGGTCACCTACGGCGTTTCCGACGAGGTGGGCAATGCCGACGTCGACGCGCAGGCCGAGATGATCGAGCGCTATCTCGATCTGGAAGAGCTCCAGGATCCGGAGTTCGTCAGCAAGATGATCGTCAAGTTCGCCGTGCTCTACGACACGGAAAACAATGTCGACACCTCCGCTGCCGTCACCGTGCTGTCGGGCGGCACCGCCGGCGTGAGCGCCGACCTGCTCCTCAGCCTCGCGCAACTGAGGGCGGGCGGCTCGTAAGGCGCGGCACGATCCTGCGACAGGCGCTTGTTCCTTACACGGGATCGTTATATTCGTATGGATATAACGATCCCGGAGGATGTTCCATGCGCCTGTTCCGCCGTTTCGCGATCCTGTTCGCGGCAAGCCTCGCACTCGGCTTCGCCCTGCTTTCGCCCGCCGGGGCATGGGCACAGGAAGACAAGGTCACGGTCTTTGCCGCCGCCAGCCTCAAGAATGCGCTCGACGATGTCGCGGCGGCCTGGAAGGCCGATGGCGGCGCGACGGTTCAGGCCTCCTATGCCGCCAGCTCCGCGCTGGCCAGGCAGATCGAGGACGGGGCGCCCGCCGACATTTTCCTCTCCGCCGATCTCACCTGGATGGATTATGTCGAGAAGGCCGGACGAATCGATCCTGCCACGCGCGGCAACCTCCTCGGCAATCGCATCGTTCTCGTCGGCCCGTCCGACGCGACCGGCACGGTGGAGCTGAAAGAAGGCACCGACCTCGCCAGGCTGCTCGGCGACGGACGGCTGGCGATGGGCAATGTCGATTCCGTGCCGGCCGGCAAATACGGCAAGGCGGCGCTCGAAAAGCTCGGCCTCTGGGACAGCGTCTCCGGCAGGACCGCGCAGGCCGAGAACGTGCGCGCGGCGCTGAAATACGTCTCGACCGGCGAGGCGCCGCTCGGCATCGTCTACAGGACGGATGCCGCGTCCGACCGGTCCGTGACGATCCTCGGCATCTTTCCGGAAGAGAGCCATCCGCCGATCATCTATCCCGTCGCCCTTCTGAAGGAATCGGCGTCGCCCCGGGCCGCGGCCTTCCTCGCGTTCCTGCGCAGCGGCACGGCGCGGGCGCTTTTCGAGAAGCAGGGTTTCGCGGTACTGCTGCCGCAGTCCAACTGACCGGGCATGGATGGGATGCAGCTTTCAACCGAGGAATGGGTTGCCATTCTCCTCACGCTCAAGGTGGCCTCGGTGGCGGCGCTGTGCTCGCTGCCGCCAGGCATCGCCGTGGCATGGCTTCTGGCACGCCGCCGCTTTCCCGGCCATAGCCTTCTCAATGCCGTCGTCCACCTGCCGCTGATCCTGCCGCCGGTGGTGACGGGTTATCTGCTTCTGCTCTCCTTCGGCAGGCGCGGGCCGTTCGGACGCTTTTTCGAGGAGGCGTTCGGCCTCGTCTTCTCCTTCCGCTGGACGGGCGCCGCACTTGCCGCCGCGATCATGGGTTTCCCGCTGATGGTGCGCGCCATCCGCCTGTCGATCGAGGCGGTGGACCGGCGGCTGGAGGCGGCAGCCTCGACGCTCGGTGCGAGCCCCGCGCGTGTTTTCCTGACCGTCACGCTGCCGCTCGCCCTGCCCGGCATCGCGGCCGGCCTGATCCTCTCCTTCGCCAAGGCGATCGGCGAGTTCGGCGCAACGATTACCTTCGTCTCCAACATTCCGGGCGAGACGCAGACGCTCTCGGCGGCGATCTATACCTATACGCAGGTGCCCGGTGGCGACGCCGGGGCGCTGCGCCTGACGCTGATCGCGATCCTCGTCTCCTTTGCCGCGCTGGTCGCCTCGGAACTGGTCGCCCGTCGGCTTGCCGCCCGCGTGGAGTTCGCATGAAGGATCTGTCGGTCTCGATCCGCCATCGGCAGGGTGCCTTCGCGCTCGCGGTCGACATCCGTGCGGGTGCCGGCCTGACGGCGCTTTTCGGCCCGTCCGGCTCGGGCAAGACGACGGTGATCAACGCGGTCGCCGGCCTGCTGCGCCCGACCGGAGGATCGATCCGCTTCGGCGACACCGTCTGGTTCGACGCGACCCGCGGTACCTTCGTTCCGCCGCATCGGCGCCGCATCGGCTACGTCTTCCAGGAGCCCCGGCTCTTTCCGCATATGGGCGTCAGGCAGAACCTCCTCTATGGCCGGCGCTTCCTGCCAGGGGACGCGCGCGCCGTCGCCTTCGACGACGTGGTGTCGATGCTCGGTATCGCGCATCTGCTTGACCGCCGGCCGTCCGGCCTGTCCGGCGGCGAGAAGAGCCGCGTCGCGATCGGCCGGACGCTGCTTTCGGCACCGGAGCTCCTGCTGATGGACGAGCCGCTCGCCTCGCTCGATGCTGCCCGCAAGCAGGAAATCATGCCCTATATCGAACGCGTGCGCGACGAGACGGGCGTGCCGGTGCTCTATGTCAGCCACGCGGTCGGCGAGGTGGCGCGGCTTGCGACCTCTGTCGTGCTCATGGAGGAAGGCCGGGTGCGGGCGTCCGGCAGCCCGTCGGAGCTTCTGACGCTGCGCACCGCCGGCGGCGCCTGGCGGCCCGGCGCCTTCATCGACGCGGTGATCGAGCAGCACCGGCCGGAGCACGGCCTGACGCTCGCTCGCGCCCGCTGCGGGCTGCTGCACTTGAGAACCGTCGCTCTCGCCGAGGGAAGCCGCGTTCGCCTCCATATCCCGGCCGGCGAGGTGATGCTTGCCCGTCACCGGCCGGAGGCGATCAGCGCGCTCAACATCCTGCCGGGAACGGTTGTCGAGCTTTCCGGCGGCGAGGGGCCGGACCTCGTCGCGACCATCGATTGCGGCGACCGCATCGTGGCGCAGATCACCCGCCATTCCGCCGGACAGCTCGGCCTTGCGCCCGGCACGCCGGTGCATGTCCTCTTCAAGGCGGTCTCCCTCGACGAGGCGGAGCTTTTCCGGCAGGAGGCCTGATCAGTCGTCGGTGTCTCCCGGCGCCGCCTTCGGCGCCTTGCCTTCGAAACCACCGTCCATGTTGGCGCCGAGCCAGGCGAGCTCCTCGGCATAGACGTCGCGCGCCCGCGCCTCCATCGCGCGGTAGCGGATGAGCACTTCGGCGCCGAAGGGCGTCAGCGTCGCGCCGCCGCCCGCCTTGCCGCCATGCTTGGCGGCGATCACCGGCGTGGTGAACATGCGGTTGATCTCGTCGGCAAGCAGCCAGGCGCGGCGGTAGGACATGCCCATGGCGGCACCGGCGGCGCGGATCGATCCCACCGCCTGCACCCGCTCCATCAGGTCCACCTTGCCGGGGCCGAGGCGCGCGCCGGTCACGAAGTCGAAGCGCAGGCTCGGCCAGGCCTTGCGCCTGTTCATCGGCCGGTCCTCAGCACCTTGCCGGGATTCATGATGCCGGCCGGGTCGAAGGACCGCTTGATGCGCTGCATCAGCTCGATCTCGATCGGCGTGCGGATCTCGGCGAGTTCGTCGCGCTTCAATTGGCCGATGCCGTGCTCCGCCGAGATCGAACCGCCGTATTTCAGCACGATGCCGTGGACGAGCGCGGCGATCTCCCGCCAGCGGCCGAGGAAGGCCTGCTTGTCGGCACCGACGGGCTGCGAGATGTTGTAGTGGATGTTGCCGTCGCCCATGTGGCCGAAGGCGCAGATGCGCGCGCCGGGCATGGCCGTCAGCACCGCCGCATCCGCCTCCGCCATGAAGGCCGGAATGCTGGAGACCGGCACCGAGACGTCGTGCTTGATCGAGCCGCCCTCCGGCCTCTGTGCCGGCGACATGCTCTCGCGCATGTGCCAGAGCGCCCGGCGCTGCGCCTCGCTGGCGGCGATGACGGCATTCTCGACGAGGTTCGCCTCGATGCCTTCGGCGAGCAGCGTCTCGATCATCCGCGCCGCCGTTTCCGCGGCATCGGCGGTCGAGACGTCGATCAGGGCATACCAGGCATGCCGCGTCTGCAGCGGATCGCGCACGCCGGGGATGTGGCGCGTCGTGAAATCGACACCGATGCGCGGCATCAGCTCGAAACCGGTCAGCGCCGGCCCGCAGCGGCGCGCCGCCATCTCGAAGAGCGCGAGCGCGTCGTCGACCGAGCGGAGCCCGGCGAAGGCGACCTCGTGGCCGAGCGGCTGGGGGAAGAGTTTCAGCACCGCGCCGGTGATGACGCCAAGCGTGCCCTCGGCGCCGATGAAGAGGTCGCGCAGATCATAACCCGTATTGTCCTTCTTGAGCCTGCGCAGCCCGTCCCAGATCTCGCCCGTCGGCAGCACCACCTCCAGGCCGAGGCAGAGCTGGCGGGCATTGCCGTAGGCGAGCACCGCCGTGCCGCCGGCATTGGTCGACAGGTTGCCGCCGATCTGGCAGGAGCCCTCCGAGCCGAGCGACAGGGGAAACAGCCGGCCGGCTTTCTCCGCCGCCGTCTGGAGGTCCGCAAGGACGACGCCGGCATCGGCAACGAGGATGTTGCCCACCGGATCGACGTCGCGGATGCGGTTCAGCCGCGACAGCGACAGCACGACATCCGCCGCTCCCTCGCGCGGGATCTGCCCCGCCACGTGGCCGGTATTGCCGCCTTGCGGCACGATCGCCGTGCGCGTCTCGGTCGCGAGCCTCAAGACTTGCGACACCTCCTCGACGCTGCCGGGACGCAGCACGAGCGGCGAGGTGCCGCGATAGAGCCCGCGCGTCTCGACGAGATAGGGCGCGATCGTTTCCGGGTCGATGACGGCATGCGCCTCTCCGGTGATCGCGGCGAAGCGGGCGATGAGGGCGGGCGAAAGCGTCGTCACGGTCTACTCCCGGGGAGCTGCGGCACGGCGCAGCCGGTCGTTGATGGCTTCGCCGAGCCCGTGCACCGGCACGGGCGCGAAGGCGATCGAGGCAGCGCCGCTGCGGTCCGCCTCCTTCATGTAGCCGAAGAGGTTCGCCGCCGCCTCGCGCAGGTCACCGGTGGGGCTGAGGTCGAGCACGATCGCCGCCCGCTCCTCGCCCGGCAGCGACCGTCCGCCGAAGCGGATCAGCGCCTCGCCGGGAAAGACCGACGTGGCGTCGAGCCGGACGCCGGCAGCCGGGGCATAGTGGGAGGCGAGCATGCCGGGCGCCTCGATGGCCGCGCCCGCGCCATGCGGACGAACCACCAGCGTGCCGGTCAGCGCCTCGACGTCGGCGACGTCCAGTCCGCCCGGCCGCAGCAGCCGGATTGCGCCGTTCTCGACCTTGAGGATCGTCGATTCCAGGCCGATCCGCGCCGGGCCCGCATCCAGCACGAGCTCCAGCTTTTTGCCGAGGTCGGCGGCCACATGCGCGGCGGTCGTCGGGCTGATGCCGCCCGACGTGTTGGCGCTCGGCGCGGCAAGCGGACGGTCAAGCGCGGCGAGCAGCCGCCCGGCCATGCCGCTCGGCACGCGCACGCCGACCGTGTCGAGGCCGGCGCGGGCCAGCGGGTGGATCGGGCTCGTCTCGCGCACCGGCAGGACCAGCGTCATCGGTCCCGGCCAGAAGACCTCGGCAAGCCGGCGCGACAGCGGGTCGAATATGACGTGGCGTTCCGCCATAGGGAGGTCGGCCATGTGGCAGATCAGCGGATTGAAGCGCGGCCGGCCCTTCATCTCGTAGATGCGCGCGATGGCGTCGGGATTGGTCGCGTCCGCCGCGAGCCCGTAGACGGTCTCGGTCGGGATCGCGACGGGCAGTCCTCGCGCTAGCAGCGCGATCGCCTCGCGGATCGCCATCGCCTCGTCGCTGCGAGCCTCCAGAATGCGTGTCATGCGGCCGGCCATCCTTTCTCCGGCTCTCCTTACAGGCCATGCCGGGTGGCTGCCAAGACGCAAAAGCCGCCGCGGACGGCGGAGGTTTCGCTAAAATTCGTCGCGAAATGCAGCGGTTGTCTTAGGCCGGCCGAAAGAGCCGGAATGATACGACCCTGTGTCGAAATCTGCCGGGCTGTTCAGATGGTGCACAAGAAATCCTCCACGAATGACATTGGCGTCCGCGTCGCGACCGCGATGCAGCAGTTGGGCATCGAAGGCCTGCCGCGCAACTACGAACTCGTCTACGAGGCCTATGCGGGGACCAATCCGGACCTCGTGCGCGATTTCATCGCGCTCGGCAAGTACAAGACCCAGGCCGCGCTCGACGAACTCGGCCGCAAGTACCTGCCGCACCAGCACGAGGCGAGCGTGCTGCAACGCTCCGCCGGCGTCGTTCGCGACGAGATGAGCAATTTCATGGCGCTGCTCGACGAGGAGAAGACGTCGCTGACGGACTATGGCCGGCTGATCGGCGAAGCCTCGCAGGCGATCGTCGGGGCGGATGGCGGCCCGGCGACCGCGCTCGGCGCCTCGATCGAGGCGCTGCGCCGGGCGACGGAGCGGCGGGCGACCGAAAACGCCGCAATGACCGCCAGCGTGTCGGCGCATGCGGAGGCCCTCGACGGCCTGGCGCGGGAACTGGCGGAGTTCGAGGCGAACAAGTTCCTCGACGTGGCGACCGGGCTCGGCAACCGCCGCGCCTTCAACAAGGCCGTGGCGCGGGCCTATGCGGATCTCGACGAGCCGGATGCCTGCGCCGTCGTCATTGCCGAGGTGGACGCGGCGAAGCGCTTCTCGCCGCGCCAGATGGAGGCGCTCGGGCCCTATCTCGTCGGTCACTTCGGATCGCTGATCCGGCAGGCTTTCCCCTCGGGCGATATCGCTGCCCGCTTCGACGGCCTTCGTTTCGGTTTTCTGTTCCAGACCGGCGACGAGTCGCAGGTGTTGCGTCTGCTCGTCTTGCTGCGCAGCGCCTTCCAGGCGGCGGCGCTGCGCCATCCGGAGACCGGCCGCGGGCTCGGCACCCTGTCGTTTTCGGCCGGGCTCTGCATGACGGAACATGCCGGCAATGCCTTCGACCTGCTCAATCTCGGGGAGAAGGCGCTCGCGCAGGCGATCGCCGAGGGCGGGGATCGTGTGGTCGTGCATCGCGAGAAAGCGGCGTCCCGCGGCAAGGACTGGATGCTCTACCGGGCGTCCTGACCGTCCTCTCGCCGCAGGCCGGTCAGAGCGTGCGGATGATGCGGCGCAGCGCCTCGTCGCGCGCGCCGAGCATCAGGACATTCTTCATTGCGGCCTTCGGGTCGTGGGTGCGGAAGAGCACGCCGTTGCCACGCACCGTCCTGTCGATCTCGAGCCGCCCCTCGATCTCGGAACTGTTGATCGCAACCGCGAAATACATGCGCGGGTGGCGCTGGCTGATGCCCTCGAAGAAGCGGTCGCCGTCGCCGATCTCCGAGAAGAAATTCGCGATGTAGAAGGCCCAGTTCACGTCGTCGAGATCGGCGAAGCGGGTGTTGGCGACGGTGACGTGGCAGTAGCCGAGATGGGGTGTGTTGGTGAGCGTGCGGTGGAAGATGAGCTTCGGGAAACGGATCGAGTGATGGAAGCCGTTGATGCGCTGGTGGGTGACCTCGCCTGCCCGCTCCAGGCGGCGCCCGGTGATCTCGGCGACTTCCTGATAGCTGAGATACCGACGCTCGGCGTCGGTCAGGTCCTTCCGGTTGCGGTCGATACGGCCGGTGCGCAGGAATTCCGTGTGGACCGCAGCCTTCTGCGTCACGGCCCGCTTCTGCGCAACGGCGTCATAGTATCGAAACTTCTGGTGCACGGCGACCGGGCTCCTTGAGGCGCATTGGCACAGGTCCATGATAGGTGCTGTTGGTTAATGCTTCCTTTTACCGGGATGACCCGATTCGGCGGTCTGCAACGGCTTCTGCCGCCGGCAAGACAGGGAGCATGTCGCAAAGCAGACATTGCCGAAACTTTGGGCGCGGGTGCCCGAAAAAAGGTCAGCTTTCCTGACGGTTATCTTTTAGGATTTTGTATTTAATCGCGAAATAGAAGGGAGAATGGCGGAAATCGCGTGCAGGGCCTGTCGTCATTCCGGAAGGCGATGTCGCTAATCGACATGGCATGTCACGCGTGATCTGCTTTCATGGAGACGATCGAGGTGCCGCCTCTATAGGGAAGGCGGAGAATTGGGAAGCCGGTTGAAACCCGGCGCTGCCCCCGCAACGGTGTTGGAGAATACGCGGCAAAGAGCCACTGGAGCAAAAGCTTTCGGGAAGGCGCCGCGCGGTCCCTCAGGGACAGCTCCTCAGCCCGGAAACCAGCCTTGACGACATGAAGATGCAACTGGCTGCGGTGGGTGGCCGGGATGAGAACCCGTAGATGACGCCGGTGGCTGCCGGCTGCCGGTTCCCTCCCGCCTGCCGGGTCACGGTAGAACGAGGAACCGACATGGACATTCGCAACGACGTGCTGGCGCGGCTCAGGAACCGCCGTGACGGCTACAGCCTCGACCAGGCCTTCTATATCGATCCCGCCGTCTACAAGCTTGACCTGGAGACGATCTGGTATCGCGACTGGCTGTTCATCGGCCACGACTGCGAGATCCCGAAGGCCGGCAACTATTTCACCGTTCAGGTCGGCGACTATCCGGTCGTCGTCACCCGCGACCGCTCCGGCACGATCCGCGCGCTGCACAATGCCTGCCGCCACCGCGGCTCGCGCGTCTGCCAGCAGCAGAAAGGCACGTCGGCCAAGCTCGTCTGTCCCTATCACCAGTGGACCTACGAACTCGACGGCTCGCTGCTCTTCGCGCGCCACATGGCGGACGACTTCGACAAGAGCGAACACGGCCTGAAGCCGATCCACTGCGAGACCGTCGGCGGCTACATCTTCATCTGCCTCGCCGACCGCGCGCCGGATTTCGCGCCGTTCCGGGCGCTGGTCGAACCCTATCTCGCCCGCCACCGGCTCGGCGAGACGAAGGTCGCCTACGAGAGCACGATCATCGAGAAGGGCAACTGGAAGCTCGTCTGGGAGAACAACCGCGAGTGCTACCACTGCGCCGCCAACCACCCCGAGCTCTGCCGCACCTATCCGGAAGCGCCGAGCGCGACCGGCGTGCAGGGCGCCAAGGACGATCCGGTGATCGCCGCCCACTGGGAGAAATGCGAGGCGTCGGGCCTGCCGAGCGAATTCCTGATGTCGCCGACCGGCCAGTTCCGCGCCGCCCGCATGCCGCTGATCGGCGATGCCGAGAGCTACACCATGTCGGGCGCGCGCGCCGTCCGTCGCCCGTTGTCGGCCGACGTGATGGAGAAGCAGATCGGCACGCTGCTGCTCTTCCACTATCCGTCGACCTGGAACCATGTGCTTGCCGACCATGCCATCACCTTCCGCGTCCTGCCGCTCGGCCCGGAGCTGACGCAGGTCACGACCAAGTGGCTGGTCGCAAAGGATGCGGTCGAGGGCGTCGACTATCATATCGACGAACTCATCCATGTCTGGACCGAGACAAACGACCAGGACCGCCAGATCGTCGAGGAAAACGCCTTCGGCATCCGCTCTCCGGCCTATCAGCCGGGCCCCTATTCACCGGTCGACGAGGGCGGCGTCATGCAGTTCGTCGAATGGTACAGCAACTTCATGCAGGAACGGCTCGCCGGCGAGGCGAAGCCCCTGAGCCGGGTGGCGTGACATGACCGTCGTCAGCGATTTCCGCCATTTCGACGAATTGCAGCCCTGGAACGACCGGCACCACCTGCTGGAATGCATCGCCGTGACGGCCGAGACCCCGGACGTCATGACCTTCTCGTTCCGCTCGGACAGCGCCAACTGGTTTCGTTACCTGCCGGGCCAGTTCGTCACCCTGGAGCTGCCGGTCACGCCGGACGAGCCGGTGATGCGCACCTACACGCTGTCCTCCACGCCGTCGCGGCCCTTCTCGGTCGCCGTCACGGTGAAGGCGCAGGCATCGAGCATCGGCACGCGCTGGATGTTCGACAACCTGAAGCCCGGCATGCGGCTCAAGGCCTTCGGCCCGCTCGGCGACTTTTCCTTCGTGCGCCATCCGGGCGAAAAGTATCTCTTCATCTCGGCGGGGTCCGGCATCACGCCGATGATGTCGATGACGCGCTGGATGTCGGATTGCGCGCCGCAGTCGGATGTCACCTTCGTCTCCTGCGCCCGCAAGCCGGACGACCTGCTGTTCCGTGCCGAGCTCGAATGTCTCGCCGCCCAGATGCCGAACCTGTCGCTCGGCTTCATCGTCGAGGGCCACAACCCGCGCGACGGCTGGCACGGCCTGCGCGGCCGCATCGACCCGCAGAAGCTCTCGCTTCTCGCGCCGGATTTCCGCGACCGCACGATCTTCTGCTGCGGGCCGGAGCCGTTCATGCGCGGCGTTCGCGATCTGCTCGCCGTCTGCGGCTTCGACATGAAGCGCCATCACGAGGAGAGCTTCCAGCCGGCGGCCGCCCCTGCGCCTGAGGAACTGGCGATCCGCGCCGGCGCCGGCGAGGGCGACCCCTCCGAGGTCTCGACGGTCACCTTCACCATGGCCGGCAAGGACGCCAGGTGCCAGCCGGGCCAGACGATCCTGCAGACGGCGCGTGCCGCCGGCGTGCGCATCGGCGCGGCCTGCGAGAGCGGGCTGTGCGGCACCTGCCGGGTCATGAAGGTCTCGGGCGAGGTCGAGATGAACCACAATGGCGGCATTCTCGACGACGAGATCGAGGAGGGCTACATCCTCGCCTGCTGCTCGCGGCCCGTCGGCGACGTGCAGATCGAGGCGTGACGGAAAGCGCCGGGAAGCGCCGCGATCAGAAATCCTGGTAGTTGAGCGGCGTCATCTGGGGCAGGCGGCGGGACAGCGACGCGGTGACGATCTCCCGCACGCCGGTGCCCGCCGCGGCCTTGGCCGAGGCGCTGACGGGAAGCGACAGGGACGGCTCCATCCCGCCCGTGGCCGGAACGGATGCCGTCAGCACCTCGTCCGGCCTCTCGAACGGCTTTTCGGGCAAAAGCGTGCCGAACGCCCAGGCGGCCTTGAGCGCCTTCCGGTTCATCGGCGCGACATTGACGTCGATGTCGTTGCGCGTGCCCTTGACGCGATAGGGACAGCGCCGCTTCGTGCAGTTGGCCGAGGCCGAGAACTGCCACAGCGCATAGTTTTCCCAGTTGCCCATCGGAAAGACGTTGCGGATATCCGGCTTGTAGCGGGCATACCAGAGCGGCAGCCGGGACAGGATGCGGTATCTGTCGCGGTTGGCCGCGATGTGCCGCGCCGTCGAGTGGTTGGTGTAGAGCACCGGATAACGCCCCGTGCGCGTCTTGATGTGGCCCGCGAAGATCTGGGCGTCCTCGAGCGACATGAAGGTCTGCGGATCGATGGTCTCGATGTCGAGCACCATCATCTCGTCGTCTTTCGGCTCGGCGTAGTCGAGAAAATGGTTCGCCTGATCGATCGGATTGCCCGGTCTCGCGAGATGGTAGGCGCCCCAGAGCAGTCCGTGGGCGCGGGCGAGTGCCCGGCGGGTCTGGTAGAGTTCGCGGCTCACCGCATATTTGCGCCACATCGTCTTGCAATGCGCATAGGTGTCGCCGCCGTGGTCGCCGGTGCAGCTGTAGCTCTCCGGCAGGCCGTCGGAGGCTTTGGAGATGAAACCGGCGATGCGCGTGTCGGCCAGCATCTCGTCCCACTCGATCTCGTTGAGCTCGTAGGCGTCGATGACGATGGCATGATCGGGCTTTTTCCAGGGCTCGATGCCGGCGGCGTGAACCAGGTCCGCCGACAGGGCGACGAGCGACGATACGACGAATCCGAGAATCGACCTCATGCGCTTCCTTCCGCTGGCTGTCCGCGATCAGCCATGCTGCGGGAATTGTGGTTAATCGAGGGTTAACGGCCCGTCGCGAAGTCACGGGAACGTGATGGCCCGGAGTCGTTGAAGGCGGAACCGGCGCACCCCATACACATTAGGAAAGTAAAGTGCGCGCTTGAGCGCGCCGGTCGAAAGGAGGTTCCCCATGCGTGCCGCGAGACACTGTCTGGCTGTCGCCATGTCCGCGCTGTTCGCCTTCGCGCCGATGGTGCCGGCGCAGGCGATCACGATGCCGGTCGTGAAGCAGCAACCCGTTGAGACGTCCAACCAGGGCAATGTCGAGACGGTTCAGTATCGTAAGAAGCGCATCATCATCCGCCGCAATCGCGCCGTGCGCAATCGCGAGGTGCGGCGCCACCGCGTGGTTCGCCGCTCGCGCGGCGACATCAATGTCGGCAATGGCGTACCGGGCGGCGAACGCCGATACAATCGGTCGCGCGGCTTCTATACGCCGAACCGGGATTCCTATCGCTACGGCTGGTATCGCGGCTATCGCGGCTACCGCTACGAGCGTCCGGGCTACCGCTACTATAACGGCTACTGGTTCCCGCTGGGGGCCTTTGCGGCGGGTGCCATCATCGGTGGTGCAATTGCCAACGACCGCCCTGTCTATTCCTATTCAGGCGGCAGCAGCCATACCAACTGGTGCTACAACCGCTACCGGTCCTATCGCGCCTGGGACAACACGTTCCAGCCCTATGAGGGGCCGCGCCGCCAGTGCATCTCGCCCTATTCGTGACGGGCAGCGGCAAACGGGGTGAGCGAACCGCCCCGGCGCCAGGCCGGGGCGGTTCTGCGTTCGGGGCGCTCAGAGCTTCGTCTGGATCCTGCTCGCGTATTTGTCGAGCTTGCCGAGTAGCCCCCAGGCGAGCATGGCCAGCGAGATGGGCAGTCCGAACGGCGCCGCCTGCTGGCCGAACAGCCCGATGGCCGCGGGCAGGATTTCCGCGAGCGGCGAACTGACCACCTGGTCCGCCACCTGGCCGGCGGCCGTCGTTCCGGTCGGCGCCGTTCCGGGCAGAAGCAGCCCGCTGATCAGCGCGCCAAAGATGCCGAGCGCGCTTTTCTTGCCGTCGAGCAGGCGGCCGACCGTCTGCCCGAGCGCCGCATTGACCGGCGTCAGCGGTTTTTCCCCGGTGCCGACCTTGGGGTCGAGCTGGTCGGCGACGAGGCGCAGCACCGCCGCCAGCGTGGCCCGCCGCCCGGTCGTTGCGTCGGCCTGCGTTTCGCCGGCTCCGGCCTGGCTGCCGAGGCCGGTCCCGCGCAGGACGGCCTCGGCCTGTTCGCGGATTTCGTTCGCTTGTTCCGTCACGGACATGTCTTCCTCCGTAATCCTCGGCGTCGGGATGGGCTCCGTGCGCTTTCCGTTGTCCTCGAGCCAGCGCTCGGTTTCCAGCCGCAGCCGCCCGATGCGCCGTTCGAAACCCTTCTTGAACGTGGCGTAGTTCTTGTGGGATCTCAGCCGTGCGGCATAGAGGTCGATCATGTCGCTGATGACGTCGTCGACGGGAGCGGTGGCGACGGCACCCAGCGTGTCGCCGCCGATGCCGCCGTCCACCTTCAGTGAAAAGCCGTTGGCGTTGAGGGCGCGCTGCAGGAATTTCGCCGCCGTGCCGGGGCCGGCGTGCACCGCCACATTGTAGACGACCAGCGCCAGCGGCCCCGGCATCTCGTGACAGGAGCTCCGGCGCCAGTATTCCTGGCGATAGATCGCCTTGGCCTCGTCGAAGGTCAGCGCCTTCACGTCGGCCTTGGAGACGGCGCGCTTGCGCCAGGCGGCGAGTGTCTTGTGCGTGATGCCGAAATTGGTGGCGCCGCCCGGGTCCTTCGGATGGTCGCTGTAGCCGCCCTCGAACTCGGCGATGACGGCATGTGCCCGGTCGAAGTTCGTCTCCGCATCCTCGGCCGGCTGGCGCTCTGCTGTCGTGTCGGCGGATCGCTGGCCCGCCGTCGTGGCGACGGCGCCGCCGGTCTGCGGCATCTCCGGCAAGTCCGGGGGTCCACCGATGCCGAGCCGGCGGAGCAGGTCGCGCAGCGTGAAGGGGTCAAGGTCCGTCTCGTCCTCGAGTTCCACCGTATTCGTCGGTTCGGTCGTGACGGCGGTGGGTGTCGGGGGTGTCGACGCCTCGTCGAGAAGCGGGAGGGTCAGGCCGAGGGCGGCGGCGGTGTTTTCGCCGCAGACCCCGTCGCCGGCCTTGGGGCCGAATTGCCGGCGCTGGAAGGTGACCAGCGCCTTCACGGAGTCCCGCCCGAAGTCGCCATCCGCGCCATCCTGCAGGGCGCCCTTGGCGATCAAGGCCTCCTGGACCTGCCGTGCGAGCGCGCCCGTCGAGCCGTAGCGCACGACCTGGCGCAGCGCCGTGTCCGCCGCCCTGTCGATCGCGGCCAGCTCGGCCGAGCCGAACAGCAGGTAGACGAAGCGGGTCTGCGCCCCGCCGTAGCCGTTGTCGATGAAGGTCCGCCAGGGGCCGGTCTCCGCCGCGTTGCCGCGCCGCGCCGATTTCGGCAGGCCGCAGACGACCTGGCACCCGGCGCTCGAATAGCCGCTCTCGGTGTTGTCGCTGAAGGCCGAATGGATGTTGTCCCAGACATAGCTGTCGGGACCGCTGCCGAAGTCGATCCTGTCCTCGAGATCATAGTCGAGGTTGTCGGCCGTGCGCCAGACGGGGAAGAAGCAGGCCTGGCGGAAGGCGCGGTGGCCGTTCGGCTTGCCGGCCTTGTGCACGCCACGCTGGTGTTCGTAGCGGCCGAACATCAGGAGGTTGGTGCCCGATCCGTTCTTCAGCCGGCTCGACTTGATGTTGACGAGCGACGGCACGGTCGAGCCCGGAAACAGCGCCACCTTCCGGGCGGCGACATCCCACTGGCCAAGCGTGCAGCGCATGCGCTGGTAGTCGACCGTGGCGAAGTTCGCGCCATGGCTGGCGAGGAATCGGCTGTCGGTCGGCTTTTCGGGAAGCGCCCCCCGGATGCCGAAGAAGACGAGGCCCTCGGACGGGACGTTGTAGCCGTTGCGCCGTGCGGCCCGGGACAGGAGATTGGCATTCACAGACAGATCAGCCATTCCGCACACCCCTCTTGGCGGACGATGGAGCATCATACACGTTTATGTTGTATTTGGAAGGTCTAATCGATTCTGCGCTGCAATGTGCGGCTAGAGAATCCCGGCGCGCCGCAGCACCCACCAGGCAAAGCCGATCGAAAGCAGGATGAAGCCGAAGGCGAGCATGGTACCATGCGTCGAGGCCTCGAACGGGAGGGCGGAGGTGTTCATGCCGAAGAAGCCGGTGACGAGCGTCGGCGGCAGCAGGAAGGCGGTCATCAGCGACAGGATGTAGAGGTGGCGATTCGTCTCCGACGAGAGCCGTGAATCGATTTCCTCGTGCAGCAGCCGTGCCCGCTCCTGCAGTGCGAAGACGTCGCGGTCGACGGCTTCCAGCCGTCCGATCAGCCGTTCGGCGACATCCGTGAAGCCGTCCGGCACCTCGTCGTCCTCGGCGGCGCCGACGCGGCGCAGCAGCGCCAGCACGGTGCGCAGATGCCGGTGCAGCCGGACGACCGTGCGCCGCAGCGGTGCAAGCCGCCGCCGCTCGTCGCCCGCATCGTGGTCGCCGTAGACCGCCTCCTCGATGCCGTTCAGGTCGTGGGTCAGCTCCAGCACCATGGCGATCAGCGTGCGCTGGAACTCGATCACCAGCATTTCGAAGATGTCGATCGGGCGGCGGCACTTGTTCTTGCCGAGCGCCGCCCGCACCCGGTCGACGCTGCGCAGCGGATGCAGGCGCGTGGTGACGATGACCTCCTCGGTGACGGCGAAGTGCAGCCAGCCGATCTCCTTGGTCATTTCGTCGAAGGTTCGCTCGAAATCGACGAGTGTTCCGTGCACGAGGTCGGGCGACACGCTGATCGCCGCCTGCGTATCGCTGCTCGTCAGCGTCTGCAGCGCCTCTTCCGGAAGGATACCGAGCTTTTCGATCAGCGCCGGCACGCGCGCGTCGCTGAGCGCCAGATGCAGCCACAGCACGCCGTCACCGGGGACGAGTTCGCTTTTCGGCGCCTTGACGGAGATCTGCCGGCATGTTCCCGTCGAGGGATCGATCCGGTAGGCCCAGACCAGACCGGGAATTTCGGGTGCGAGATGGTCCATCGGTATGTTCATCCGGTTCTCCGTCCGGCATAGCCGCTGCGCATGACGCTTTTGCAACAGGCGCTGCCAGCGCAGGCAGCCGGTTCGATGACGCTTCCCCTGGAAGGTCGAATTGACGTTTACGTAAAAATCAATATTCTGGCCGCGACCGATCCGCCCCTGGCTTTTGCGGCCGGCGGGACAGAGGCACATCGGACGATTCTGGAGGAGGATAGTGATGTACAAGGCGCCGGTCGAGGAGATTGCCTTCACCCTGAAACACGTCGCGGGCCTGTCCCCGGCGCTCGATGCCGTGTTGTTCGGCGACCTCAGCGAGGATCTTGTCGACGCGATCCTCTCGGAGGCCGGCCGTTTCGCCAGCGAGGAGATCGCGCCGCTCGGCGAGATCGGCGACCGGCAGGGCGCGCGGCTGGAGGAGGGCAGGGTCACGACGCCGGACGGCTGGGCGGCGCTCTACAGGGCCTGGGCGGACGGCGGCTGGAATTCGCTGACGGCGCCCGAGGCGTTCGGCGGCCAGGGCCTGCCGCACATGCTGCATGTCGCGGCGCTCGAAATGTGGAACAGCGGCTCGATGGCCTTCGCGATCGGTCCGACCCTGACGATGGGCGCCGTCGAGGCACTGGTGGCGCACGGGTCGGAGTATCTCCGATCCACCTATCTGCCGAAGATGGTCTCCGGTGAATGGATGGGTTCGATGAATCTGACCGAGCCGCATGCCGGCTCCGATCTCGGCGTGCTCAAGACCCGCGCCGAGCGGCGCGGCGACGGCACCTACCGGCTGTTCGGCCAGAAGATCTTCATCACCTATGGCGAACACGACTTCACCGACAACATCGTGCACCTGGTGCTTGCCCGGCTGCCGGATGCGCCGGCCGGCACGCGCGGCATCTCGCTTTTCCTCGTGCCGAAGTTCCTGGTGAACGAGGACGGCTCGCTCGGCCCCCGCAACGACGTCCATTGCCATTCGCTGGAACACAAGCTCGGCATCCACGCGTCCCCCACCTGCACGATGATCTACGGCGACGGCCGCTTCGGCGAGGCGCCGGGCGCGATCGGCTGGCTGGTCGGCGAGGAGAATCGCGGCCTTGCCTGCATGTTCACGATGATGAACAACGCCCGCCTCGCCGTCGGCATGCAGGGTGTCGCGATCGCCGAGGCCGCGACGCAGAAGGCGATCGCCTATGCGAAGGAGCGCACCCAGGGCAAGGCGCCGGGCTGGCAGGGGCTGGGCATGAGCCCGATCATCGAGCACCCGGACGTCGCCCGCATGCTGCTGACGATGAAGGTGCTGACCCAGGGCGCGCGGGCCATCACCTATGCCTGCGCCCATGCCGTCGACATGGCGCATGCGGCGAAGGGCGACGAGGCCCGCCATTGGACGGAGCGCGCCAGCCTGCTGACGCCGGTCGCGAAGAGCTTCGCCACCGATGCGGGCGTCGACGTCGCCTCGCTCGGCGTGCAGGTCCATGGCGGCATGGGCTTCATCGAGGAGACGGGTGCGGCACGGCTGCTGCGCGATGCCCGCATCGCGCCGATCTACGAGGGCACCAACGGCATCCAGGCGATCGACCTCGTCACCCGCAAGCTGCCGCTGTCGGAGGGCGGCCACATTCGCGGTTTTCTCGCGGAGCTGAGAGAGATCGCCATGAAGGCGAGGACGGCGAACGCCCCGGCGCTCGGCGAGACGGGCGCGCGGCTCGAGGCGAGCCTCGCCGATCTCGAGACGGCAACCGAGTGGCTGCTTGCGGCGCTCGCCGAAGGACGGCAGGCTGAGGCGCTTGCCGGCGCGACGGCCTATCAGCGGCTCTTCGGCCTGGCGCTCACCGGCGGCTATCTGGCGACCGGTGCACTGGCCGACGGCGGCGACGGGCGCGGTCCGGAGCGTGCCGCCCTCTGCCGCTTCGCGGCGGAAAACGTCATCGGCGAGACGTCGGCCCTGCGGGACCGCATCACCGGCGGCGCGGCAAGCCTTGCGGCCGCCCGGGCGGTTCTCGGCTAGCGTCGATGCCTGACCGTCGGGTGTCGGCAGGTGGATGAAGAGCACATCTCCGGCGCCTATGGCCGGAAAAGCGGGCGATGCCCACCATGAGGAAACAATGACCGACCATATCCGCATCGAACGCCCGGCGGGCATGCCCGGCGTCCAGGTCATCCGCCTGAACCGGCCGGAGAAGAAGAACGCCATCACGCGCCTGATGTATGCGGCCATGACCGAGGCGCTGGCGGCGGCGGAAGGCGATCCGGCGATCCGGGCGACCGCCTTCCTCGGCACGCGAGGCTGCTTTTCCGCCGGCAACGACATGGCGGATTTCCTCGCCTTCGCCACGGGCGGCACGATGGGCCGGGAGGTCGTCGACTTCCTCCACACGCTCGCCCGTCACGGCAAGCCGCTCGTCTCGGGCGTCGATGGGCTGGCGATCGGCATCGGCACGACGATCCACCTCCATTGCGACCTGACCGTCGCCTCGCCGCATTCGCTGTTCCGGACGCCCTTCGTCGATCTGGCGCTGGTGCCGGAGGCGGCCTCCAGCCTGCTCGCGCCGCGCCTGATGGGCCACCAGCGCGCCTTCGCGCTGCTTGCCGCCGGCGAAGGCTTTTCGGCGGAGGAGGCGCGCCAGGCGGGCCTCGTCTGGAAAGTGGTCGAGGACGTGGAGGCGCAGACGCTGTCTGTCGCCGAAGCCCTGGCAAAAAAGCCGCCCGCGGCACTCAGGATCGCCCGCGACCTCATCCGCGGCGATCGCGCCGACGTCGCGGCCCGCATCGACCGCGAGGCGGACCATTTTGCCGCGCAGTTGAAGAGCGCCGAAGCCCGCGCCGCCTTCGAGGCCTTCATGGCAAAGCGCTGAGCGCACGGGCGTCACCCTGCAACTTGATACCCATCAGTTTTAAGCGTCTCTTAAGTACGCTTGCATAATGTGCGGTCCATTCCAGGCGACGCCCGCTCGCGGTTCGCCTGACGGCCGCATGACGCGGCCCGCAGCCGCCTTTCCGGCATGTTCCTCCATCCTTGAACGGTGCGGGCCGCCCGTCGGCGTGCCTGTTCCCCCACCATTCGCGACGGAGCACCCCTTCCGTCGCCCGAAGAAGGACTTGACCGCCTTGTCCAAGCGATCGAACCTCATGACGCGCATCCTCGTCGTCGCGTCCCTTGTCGTCGTTGCCGCCTTCACCGGCTTCTCCCTCTATATCGACAGTCTCCAGCGCGGCATGCTGACGCGTGCCGTCGAGGAGAACATCGCCTCCTCCGGAAAGCAGGCGGCGCAGAGCATCGCCAACTGGCTGAACGCCCGTGTCCAGCTGACCGAGATGGCGGCGGACGCCGCCGGCAAGGCGGCCGATCCGGCCGGCATCGCGGCGGTGCTGAAGAACGACGTGCTCGTCGGCGAGTTCATGACCACCTATGTCGGCGACGAAGCCGGCACCTTCACCATGTGGCCGCAGTCGGAAATGCCGGCGGGCTACGACCCGCGCCAGCGCCCCTGGTACCAGGGCGCCGTGAAGGCGGACGGCAGCGTGCTGACCGAGCCCTATATCGATGCCTCCACCAACGACCTGATCATCTCGTCCGCCGTGCCGGTGAAGCGCGACGGCGCGCTCGTCGGCGTCGCCGGCAGCGACTTCTCGCTGAAGTCGCTCGTCGCGATGATCGATTCCGTCGATTTCGGCGGTCAGGGCTTCGCCTTCCTCGTCAACAAGAGCGGCCAGATCCTCGTCCACCGGGAGAAGGCGCTGGTCACCAAGACGCTCGCCGATGCCTTCCCGGAAGCGACGCCGGCCATCGGCGGTGCCGTTTCCCATGCGACCTACGATGGCAAGCCCGTGCTCGTCTCCTTCGTTCCGGTCACCGGCCTTCCCTCCGTCGAGTGGTATCTCGGCTTCACCATCGACAGCGGCATGGCCTATGCGGCGATCGGCCAGTTCCGCATCGCCGCGACGATCGCCACGGTGCTCGCCGCCGTCATGATGATGGGCTTCCTCGCCACACTTCTGTCGCGCCTCGTCGTGCGTCCCGTCTCCGACATGACCGCCGCCATGGAAAAGCTCGCCGCCGGCGACGTCGGTGCCGACATCCCCGGCCGGGACCGCAGCGACGAGATCGGCAAGATGGCCGAAGCCGTCGCGGTCTTCCGCGCCAATGCCGTCGAGCGCCGCCGCCTCGAGACGGAGGCGGAGGAGGGCCGGTCGCTGACCGAGCAGGAGCGCCGCGACCGCGAGGCGGCCAAGGCGCGGGAGGCCGCCGAGGTCCAGCAGGCCGTCGAGGCGCTGGCGAACGGCCTCGGCCGCCTCGCCGAGGGCGACCTGGCGCACCGCATCGACGCGCCCTTCGCCGGCCATCTCGACCGCCTGCGCACCGACTTCAACAATTCCGTCGCCAGGCTGCATACCGCGATGACGACGGTCGGCCGCAACGCCCGCGCCATCGATGCCGGCGCCACGGAAATCCGCTCGGCCGCCGATGACCTCGCCCGCCGCACGGAGCAGCAGGCGGCCTCCGTCGAGGAGACGGCCGCCGCGCTGGAGGAGATCACCACGACGGTGAAGGACTCGGCGCACCGCGCCGAGGAGGTCGGCTCGCTCGTGTCGCGCACCCGCATGGGCGCCGAGAAATCGGGCGAGGTGGTCCGCCGTGCGGTTGCCGCCATGCAGGGCATCGAAAAATCCTCCGGCGAGATTTCCAACATCATCGGCGTCATCGACGACATCGCCTTCCAGACCAACCTGCTGGCGCTCAACGCCGGCGTCGAGGCCGCCCGTGCGGGCGATGCCGGCAAAGGGTTCGCGGTCGTCGCCCAGGAGGTGCGCGAGCTGGCGCAGCGTTCGGCCAATGCGGCCAAGGAGATCAAAACGCTGATCAATGCGTCGGGCGACCAGGTGCGCTCGGGCGTGGCGCTCGTTGACGAGACCGGCGCCGCTCTCGAGGCGATCGTGCGCGAGGTGCAGGAGATCAACGGCCACGTGAGCGCCATCGTGACGGCGACGCGCGAGCAGTCGACCGGCCTGCAGGAGATCAACACCGCGGTCAACACCATGGACCAGGGCACGCAGCAGAACGCCGCGATGGTCGAGGAACAGACGGCGGCGAGCCATGGCCTTGCCGCCGAGGCCGCCGCGCTCAACGCGCTGCTCGCCCAGTTCCGGCTGGGAACGGCGGAAGCCGGCCATGCGCCGGCGGCCGCGCGCCGCGCCGCCTGACCGCAATGGTTTCTTCGAAAAGCGAGGCCCGGGGGCGACCGCGGACCTCGTGCGTTGAGGAACAGGCGTTTTCCGCCTGCCACAGCCCTCAGCCGCGTGCGGCGGCCTCCAGTGCCGCGATGTCGAGCTTCACCATCTTGAGCATCGCCTCGGTGACGCGTTTCGCCTTCTCCCTGTCGGGATCGTTTACCAGTTCGCCGAGCCGTTTCGGCACGATCTGCCAGGAAAGGCCCCAGCGATCCTTCAGCCAGCCGCATGCTTCGACCAAGCCGCCCTCCTTCAGCACGTCCCACAGCCGGTCGATCTCCTCCTGGCTGTCGCATTCGACGGTGATCGAAAAGGCGTGGTTGAAGGAATCGAGAGGGCCGGCCTGCATCGCCGTGTAGCGCTGGTCGCCGAGCGTGAAGCCGGTGAGGATCACGCTGCCGGGCGGCCCGCTCGGCGTGTCGGCCGGTACGATGGTGGTCCACGCGATCGACGACCCGGGAATGAGCGACGTGTAGAGCCGTATCGCCTCTTCCATGCCCTTGTCGAACCAGAGGCTCTGAATCACCTTCATCGTCATGCTCCTTCCCTGCTTGCGGTTCCGGGTGTCTTCAGTGCCAAGGACGAAGGGCGGCGCCCCGTTCCGACAGGCGAAGCGAAAAATTTGTCCGGCGGCCGGGAAGAGGCCCGTTCACCCGCCGCCGTCGGCGATGAAGCGGGTCGCGAGCGAGAAGAGTTCGGCCTGCGAGGCGATGCCGAGCTTCGCATAGGCATGGCGGCGATGCACCTTGACGGTGCCCTCCGCGCTGCCGAGCAGGGTCGCGATCTCGCGGGTGGAATGGCCGTTGAGGATCAGGCGCACCACTTCGCCCTCCCGCGGGCTCAGCACCTGCGCGCCGAAAGCGGCCAGGCGCTCGCGCAGCAGGCGGTCGTCGCGGTCCGCGCCCGTGCCGCCACCGCCGCCCCATTGCCGGACGATGGCCGCCTCCAGGACCGGAAAGGCGGTGCCGAGCAGCCGGGCTTCCTCGGCGGTGAAGCCGGCGCTGCGCGCGCCGCGGGCGATCGAGACGGCAATCCACCGGCCCGCCGCATCCGCCACAAGCAGCCCGATCTCGTCGGCGAGCCGGATGCGCCGGTAGAAGGTGTCGTAATAGTCGGACTTGAAGAACGCTTTCGGCGCCAGGTCCATCAGCCGGTAGGCGCCGGGCGCAATGCCGTTGCGGCAGGCGATGTAGAAGGGATCGAGCAGGAAGGGGCCGCTTTCGTAGAAGGTCGTGTGCGTCGCCGCCTGCACCTCGTCGAGGTCGTGGAACAGCGTGCGCGGCCGTTCCATGCCGCGATAGGCGGTGACGACGATGGAATCGTGCGGGCAGAGCGCGCCGACCGCCCGGCGCATCGCGATCGGAAAGCGGTCGCCGCCGACAAGGGCCAGCATCTGCCCGACGGCCTGAAGCCAGTCGCGGCCTTCCAGCGGAGCACGATCCGCCGCCTGTGTCGTCACGTTCTATACCCCTAAAGGCGTATGCCCATGCCGGATGTTAGAACGTCATCCGCTGCAGTTCAATGCCACCTGCAAACGACGGCAGGAGACAGACATGGGCGACGCGCTCGACCTTACCCCCAAACACGGCGACCTCGCCTTCACCCGCGACAGCCATCGCGGCTCGATCATGGAGGCGACCTATGCGGGCGCGCCGAGCTTCATGCGCCGCCGCTTCACCCGCGACCTCTCGGGCGTCGATGTCGCGGTGCTCGGCATCCCGCTCGATCTGGCGACCTCCGGCCGTCCCGGCACGCGCTTCGGCCCGCGCGGCGTGCGCGCCGCCTCGACCCATATCGCCTGGTCGGCGCCCTGGCCCTACGCGGCCGACCCCTTCGAGGAACTCGCCGTCGTCGACTACGGCGACTGCCTGTTCGATCCGGGCGTGCCGCAGGCGATCGCCGCCGCGATCACGGAGACGGCCACCACCATCCTCGATGCCGGCGCGGCGCTGCTGTCCATCGGCGGCGACCACTTCGTCACCTATCCGCTGCTGAAGGCCCATGCGGCGAAACACGGTTCGATCCGGCTCGTGCAGTTCGACGCCCATACCGACACCTGGGCGGACGAGGGCGGGCGCATCGATCACGGCACCATGCTCTGGTATGCCGCCCGCGACGGCCTGGTCGATCCGGCCCGCTCAGTGCAGGTCGGCATCCGCACGCACAATCCGGACCCGCTCGGCTTCACCGTCATCGACGCCCGCGACGTGCACCGTGCGTCGCCCGGGGCGATTGCCGCCCGCATGCGCGCCATCGTCGGCGACGGTCCCTGCTACGTCACCTTCGACATCGACTGCCTCGATCCGTCGGCGGCGCCGGGCACCGGCACGCCCGTCATCGGCGGGCTCTCCTCCTGGCAGGCACAGGAGATCCTGCGTGGCCTTGCCGGCCTCGACGTCGTCGGCATGGACGTCGTCGAGGTCTCGCCGCCCTACGACCATTCCGAGATCACTGCGCTTGCCGGCGCGACCATCGCAAACGACCTGCTGGCGCTCCACGCGGCAGGCAAAAGGGGAAAGACAGGATGACAGCCATGAAGACCAACGCCGCCGTCGTGGCGGTTGCCGCCGCCCTCATCGCCGGTACGGCCTGCGCGGAAGATACGCTCCGCCTCTACAACTGGGCGGACTATTTCGGCGAGACGACGCTCGAAAGTTTCACCCGGGAAACCGGCGTTCCGACCAGCCTCGACCTCTACGATTCCAACGACGTCCTCGAGACCAGGCTTCTGACCGGCGGCAGCGGCTTCGACGTGGTCTTTCCGGCGACCTCCAATGCGCAACGGGCGCTCCAGGCCGGCGCACTGGCGCGGATCGATCCGGCACGGCTGAAGAACTACGGCAATCTCGATCCCGCCATCCTCGCGGTGCTCGACAAGGCGCCGGGCGGCCGGGCGATCGGCGTGCCCTATACCTGGGGCACGGTCGGGCTCGCCTACAATCCCGACCGCATCGAGGAGCGGCTCGGCACCCGCAGGCTCGACAGCCTGGACGCGCTCTTCAATGAGGAGACGGCGGCGAAGCTCGCCGATTGCGGCATCGCCATGATCGACTCGCCGCTCGAAGTGACGGCCATCGCGCTCAACTATCTCGGCGCCGATCCCTACAGCGAGGCGAAGGCGGACATCGAGAAGGCCGGCGCGCTCCTCGAAACGGCGGCGAAACATGTCCGCTATTTCCACAGCCAGCGGCCGACCGAGGGTCTCGCCTCCGGCGACCTCTGCGTCGCGCTGATCTACAGCGGCGACGCGCTGATGGCCGGCGACCGGGCGGCCGAAGCAAAAAACGGCATCACCGTCGACTATGCGATCCCGAAGGAGGGAACGATGATGTGGGTCGATGTCGCGGCGATCCCGGCCGACGCGCGCCATCCGGAACTCGCCTACCGCTTCATCGACCACCTGCTGAGGCCCGAGGTGATCGCCGATGTGACGAACACAGTGCGCTTCGCCAATGCGAATGCGGCGGCGCGCCCGCTCGTCGATCCGGAGCTTGCCGCCAACGGCGATATCTATCCGGGACCGGAGGTGATGGCGAAACTCTTCCCCGACCGCTCCATCGAGGGCAGGGCGCTGCGCGAACGCACGCGGTTCTGGACGCGGGTGACGTCGGGGCAGTAATTATCCGACCTGCCCTGAATTTGACCGATTGCGTAAGACCGTCTGCGGTCGCCGCTACCTGGTCAGGACGGCGATGGCTTCCACATGTGGCGACCAGAGGAACTGGTCGATCGGCGTGACGGCGGCGATGCGGTAGCCGCCGTCAGCGAGGATCGCGAGGTCGCGGGCGAGCGAGACGGGGTTGCAGGAGACAGCGACGACCGTCTTCACGCCGGAGCGCGCCAGTTCGCGGCACTGGTCCTCGGCGCCGGCGCGCGGCGGGTCGAAGACCACGGCATCGAACACTTTGAGCTCGGAGGCCATCATCGGGCGGCGGAAGAGATCGCGCTTCTCGACGGTGACGGGCTTCAGTCCCTGCGTGCCGCGGGCCGCCTGGTCGAGCGCCGAGAGCGCCTTCTGGTCGCCCTCGACCGCATGCACCCGCGCAGTCCTGGCGATGCGCAGCGCGAAGGTGCCGGAGCCGGCGAAGAGGTCGGCGACGCGTTTCGCCTTGCCGAGCGCGGCGAGCACAAGGTCCGCCATGGCGTCCTCCGCCGGCTTCGTCGCCTGGGTGAAACCGCCGGCCGGCGGCGACACCGCGACACCGCCGAAATCGAGCAGCGGACGCTGCGGCTCGATCAGGATCTCGCCGTCGGTCGACACCCGCGCGATGCCCCGGATGCCGAGCACGGCGGTCGTCACGGCGCGCCGTTCGCGGTCGCCGACCTTCTTCACGCCCTCGAAGGCGATGTCGAGGCCGGAAAGCGTCTCCAGCACCGTCACGCGAAAGGGTTCCGCCGACGTCGCCACCGCGCGGGCGATCGTGCGGAGTGCGTCGAGCCGGTCGACGATGCCGGGGCTGCTGATCGGACAGTGGTCGATGGAGACGATGTGGTGGCTGCCCGCCTGGTTGAAGCCGAGGAGCACGCCCTTTTCGGTGCGGCGCGCGGTGAAGACGACGCGGCGGCGTTCGCCCGGCCGGGCAGCGACGAGCGGTGCCACCTCCGGCGCCAGCCCCTTGCTTTTCAGGGCATCGACGACAAGCTGCCGTTTGAAGGCGTGGTAGAGCCCGTCGGCCGCATGTTGCAGCGAGCAGCCACCACAGATGCCGTTCCTGCCGTCCGGCCCGAAATGCGCGCAGGGCGGGGCGACGCGGTCCGGCGAGGCGACCGAGGTCGAGATCACGGTGCCGTGGTTCTTGACGCGCGCGATCGCCACCGTCTCGCCGGGGAGCGCGAACGGCACGTAGACGGGGCCGTCCGGCATCTGGGCGATGCCGTCGCCGCCGCTGCCGAGGCGCGTGATGGTGACCGTTTCCGTGCTCATGGTTTCCTGCCTGCGAGAAGGTATTCCTGGTTGCCGTCGCCACCGGCGATGGGCGAGGGGATGAGGCCGAGGCTCGTCCATCCCATGGCCGTCTGAAGCCAGTCTTCGATCGCTGCGGCGACGACCGGCCCGGCGGCCGGATCCTTCAGCAGCCCGCCCTTGCCGATCGCCTCCCGTCCCGCCTCGAACTGCGGCTTGACGAGCAGCAGGCAGACGGCGCCGGGCGCGGCGAGCGAAAGCGCCGGCGGCAGGGCGAGCTTCAGCGAGATGAAGGAGACGTCGGAGACGACGCAGCCGATCGCCCGGTCGCCGATCGTGTCGCGCCCCAGGCTGCGGGCATTGACCCCCTCCAGGTTGGTCACGCGCGGGTCGTCGGCAATGCGCGGATGCATCTGCCCGTGGCCGACATCGACGGCCGTCACATGCGCCGCGCCGCGCTCCAGCAGCACCTCGGTGAAGCCGCCGGTGGAGGCGCCGATGTCGAGACAGCAATGCCCGGCGGGGTCGAGGCCGAAATGGTCGAGCCCGCCGGCAAGCTTCAGCGCGGCGCGCGAGACATAGCGGCTCGCCGGATCGTCGACGGCGATCTCCGCCGCCTGCGGAACGGTGGCACCCGCCTTGGTGACGACGGCGCCCGCGACGCGGACGGTGCCGCGCGCAATCGCGTCGCGGGCCCGCGAGCGGCTGTCGAAAAGCCCGCGCGACACGAGAAGCTGGTCGAGGCGGGCATGGGGCAGGTTAGGGTTCATCGCCCCTCATGCCGCGCCGGCGGCGAGAAGGCAAGCGCCGGCGCC
>NZ_JAKGBU010000031.1:0-11570 GCF_021555155.1 Rhizobium alarense | reverse complement strand
TCGAGGCGGGCATGGGGCAGGTTAGGGTTCATCGCCCCTCATGCCGCGCCGGCGGCGAGAAGGCAAGCGCCGGCGCCTGCCGGCCGCTCAGAGCCAGACGATGCGGCCGGCAGGCGAGGGGCGCCGGTCGAGGTCGACGAGGGCGGAAATGCCCTGCGGCGTCGCCTCGTCTTCCGCGCGCCGGACTATCGCCGGCGTGTCCGTCACGCCATAGCCGCCGCGCATTTCCGGCAGCTTCTTCTGCAGGATGGCGATCGCCGCCTTGGCGACGGCGGGATCGTAGGCCGGCCGGTCCTCGGCGGCGGCGAAGGAGGCATGGCAAAGGGCTGCGGCAAGGGCCGCAAGGATGATACGACGCATGATGGAACATCCCTGTCCGAATGTTTTTCTTATGCGCCGGAGACTAGCAGCCAGAGGTTTCGCAACGGCCAAGGGATGTGGTTACGGAGCGGCAAAACGGGATGGTTGAAAAAGCCTGACCGCGCGCCTCCGCTTGCCGAACGCCGCGACGTCGGCTGCTATCCGGCGCAACCGTATCCGGAGACACCGGCGCCAGCTGGGGCGGGCCGATCAAAGACTTCACCCTGACGATCGACAAGGGCGCGCCCGAAACCCTCGTCAGCTTCTGCGGCGAAGGCGTGACGAAGATCGGACCGGCGACCTTTCGCATGAAGGCGGAAGACTTCGATCCGGACGGGGAGATCGATATCTTGCTGCTGAAACCGGTCGCGGGCAGTAGGACGGCGAACGTCCGACGCATGCCTCAGCGGTTCTTCTCGAAATAGCGGATCATGCCGGCATACTGGCTGTCCGGCTGGACCATCGATGTGATCAGCTCCAGGCTCATCGTTCTGATGGCCGGGTCGATGCCGGGGGAGTCGGCCGCCGCCCGCGCCAGGCGGTAGAACTCGTACTGCTTGTAGCGCAGCCGCTTCAACTCCGGCCGGTTCAGCCCGTAGAGCCGTTCGGCAGCATCGACGATCGCCGGCGCGCGCGGAATGCCGGGCTGGGGAATGACCTCGACCTCCTTCGTGCCGTCCAGCACGTCCCAGGCGAAGATCGCTTCGGGATCGTCGAAATAGGGATTGGGGATCAGCGGCTCCTCGAGGCGGTGCAGGTCGATGAAGGCCTGGACCTGGAGCGCGTCGAGCGGATCGGGAATGGCGGCCGGCCCGATCACGTCGAACTCCGCGTCGGTGGTGCTCGCCTCGATCGTCGGGCCCGCCATGCGCACGCCGCTGCACTCGAAGTGGTTGCTCTTGAAGAGCTGGTTGCAGACCGCGCAGGAGGCCAGGTAGTTGTCATAGACATAGGCGAGCCACCAGTAGACCGACTTCGGCCGGTAGTGCTCGACATCGCCAAAGGCCACGACCTTGGTTGCCGTCTCGCAGTAGGCACACTTGTCGAAGCTTTCCGTGAGCAACTGATCCTTGACGACCGACCACTTGGAATCGAACTTCAAGGCCAGCGCGGTATTGGCGGCCCGATGATCGCGAACCGCGGCCATCAGGTCGCGAAGGCGCTTCTGCGGCGTCTTCCCGCGAAAGGACGAATGGATCGCTTCCTTGGACCGAATTCGGTCGAGCCGGATCATTGCCGTGCCTTGGCCAGTGTTTCCTCGAGTTTCCTGAGAATTTCGATCTGATCGGACTTCAGAAGCGCCTGCTCCCGATCGCTCTCCGGGCGTTGCCCGAGCCGCTCGGAGATCGCCGCCATATGCGCCATGTCCTCCGCAGACTTCGTCTCCTTGCGGTGAAGCGCGCGGTAGGCCTCCTTGTCGTGCTCCACCTGCAGCGACTCGTCCGAGGCGTTGCCGAAGGCCTCCGTGGCGATGAGCTGGTTCAGCAGCATCGTCCTCGGATCGGCGGTGAACGGCTCGATCCGCACGTCGCGGTCCCGCCGGATGCAGTAATGCAGCGCGCCGGGGGCCGCCTGCTGCGCGGTAACGACGGAATGGGTCGTGACCAGCAACTGCATGTTCGGCAGTTGCGCCGTCAGGAAGTCGATGAGGCGCCGCTGCCATTTCGGATGAAGGTGCAGGTCGACCTCGTCGATGATGAGCAGGCCGCGCGCATGCATCGGGCTCTTGAAATCCTCGAAGATCTCGGTGACCTGGAACAGCAGGTCGCCGATCCAGGCCGCGACATTCTGGAAGCCGTCCGAAAGCTGGCGCAGGGAGACCGGTCCGTCCGCCGTGTCGAAGATCAGCGTGCTCTTTTCCTTGTCGATATGGGAAAAGGTCATGTCCGGCAGAAAGTCCGACAGCACCTCGGAGACGACCGACAACCGTTCGCCGTTGCTCTGGTAATCGAGCTGCATCGCCCAGCTTTCGAGCGGGTTCAGCTCGGCCTCCCGGTCGAACAGCGATGCGACGTTGAGCGCGCGCGGGTGGCGGAACGGCCCGCTTCCCCCGCTGCGCGACACCGAAGCCGGTGCGAGCCGGCGCGATGCACCGTAGCCGATCGTCAGGAAGCTGCGGCTCGTGTGCTCCAGCGCGTCGTCCAGCGGCGAGCCCGTCTCGAAGCTGCGCCTCAGGAACTGCGCCGTCGTTTCGCCGCGGCGGAAGACCAGCGTGACTTCGCGCTCCTCGGCCTTCTTCGTCTCGAACCGGACGCGGATGCTTGCCTCTTCGGCGCCCTCCCGTATCCATTCGTTGGGATCGCGAAGATGCTCCGCGATCGCATCGGTGCCGAGCATCGCGAGCGCGACGGCCTTCAGCACCGTCGACTTGCCGGTGCCGTTCTCGCCGAGCAGGACGGTCCACTTTCGGTTGCTTCCGCCCGGAAGATCGAAATCCAGCGAAGCGTCTGCGAAGCAGCGGATGTTGGTCAGTTGCAGATGTTTCAGGAACATCGTTCAAATCCACCCGGGACCCTGGAATAAAACCACAAGATGCAGCGCCTGGCAACGGGCGCCGGCGCACCCGTGCCATGGAGGCTATCGACTAATCCAGGCGGCGGGAAGCCTGCCTCAGCCCGCGACCCCGACGCCGACCGCGGCCTTCTGGCCGAGCGTGTTGAACACCGTCGTCACGATGCCGGCACGGTCGAGGCCGGCCCTGGCATACATGGTTTCGGGTTTCGCCTGGTCCATCCAGACGTCCGGCAAGACCAGCGGCCGGACCTTGAGCCCCGTGTCGAGCAGCCCTTCGATCGCCAGGAACTGGAGCACGTGGCTGCCGAAGCCGCCGACGGCACCCTCCTCGATGGTGATGAGCACCTCGTGGTGGCGGGCGAGCTGCCGGAGGAGGTCGTGGTCGAGCGGTTTGGCGAAGCGTGCATCGGCAACCGTCGTCGGGAGGCCGGCGGCGTCGAGGTCCTCCGCGGCCAGCAGACAGTCGGCAAGCCGCGTGCCGAAGGAGACGAGCGCCACCTTCGAGCCCTGCTTGACGACGCGGCCCTTGCCGATCTCGAGAATCCGGCCGCGCTCCGGCAGTTCCACGCCGACGCCCTCGCCGCGCGGATAGCGGAAGGAGATCGGTCCGTCGTCATAGGCGGCGGCCGTTCGCACCATGTGCTTGAGTTCCGCCTCGTCGGCCGCCGCCATCACCACGAAGCCGGGCAGGGTGGCGAGATAGGTCGTGTCGAAGGAGCCGGCATGGGTCGGCCCGTCGGCGCCGACGAAGCCGGCCCGGTCGATCGGGAAGCGCACCGGCAGGCCCTGGATCGCCACGTCGTGCACCACCTGGTCGTAGGCGCGCTGCAGGAAGGTGGAATAGAGCGCGCAGAACGGCTTGAAGCCCTCGGCGGCGAGGCCGGCGGCGAAGGTCACCGCATGCTGCTCGGCGATGCCGACGTCGAAGGTGCGCGACGGATAGACGCTCGCGAGCCTGTCGAGCCCGGTGCCGTTCGGCATGGCGGCGGTGATGCCGACGATCTTCTCGTCGAAGCCCGCCTCCTGCACCAGCGCGTCGGCGAAGACCGCCGTATAGGCCGGGGCGTTCGGCTTGGCCTTGGTCTGCGCGCCGGTGATGATGTCGAACTTGTTGACGCCGTGATACTTGTCGGCGGCGGCTTCTGCCGGCGGATAGCCCTTGCCCTTCTGCGTCACCACGTGGATCAGCACAGGCCCCTGGGCGTTGTCGCGCACGTTGCGCAGCACCGGCAGCAGATGGTCGAAGGAATGCCCGTCGATCGGGCCGATATGGTAGAAGCCCATCTCCTCGAACATGGTGCCGCCGGTGACGTAGCCGCGCGCGTGCTCGACGGCACGGGTGATCGCCCGGTCGATGTTCTTGCCGAGATAGGCCGTCAGCTTCTTGCCGAATTCGCGGAAGCCCATGTAGCTGCGCCCGGAGGCGAGGCGGGCGAGATAGGCGCTCATGGCGCCGGTCGGCGGCGCGATCGACATGTCGTTGTCGTTGAGGATGACGATCAGCCGCGCGTCGAGCGCGCCGGCATTGTTCAGCGCCTCGTAGGCCATGCCCGCCGACATCGCACCGTCGCCGATGACGGCGATGACGTTGCGCTTCTCGCCCGTCATCTCGGCGGCGACCGCCATGCCGAGGCCGGCGGAGATCGAGGTGGAGGAATGGGCGGCGCCGAAGGGATCGTATTCGCTCTCGGCGCGGCGCGTGAAGCCGGAAAGGCCGTTTTCCTGCCGCAGCGTCCGGATGCGGTCGCGCCGCCCGGTCAGGATCTTGTGCGGATAGCACTGGTGGCCGACGTCGAAGATCAGCCGGTCGTTCGGCGTGTCGAATACCTTGTGGATGGCGATGGTGAGCTCCACGACGCCGAGGCCGGCGCCGAGATGGCCGCCGGTGCGCGACACCGCGTCGATCATCTCCGCGCGCAGTTCTTCCGCGAGCTGCGGCATGTCGCGGTCTTCCAGCGCCTTCAGGTCCGCGGGATAGGTGACCTTGTCGAGGAGGGGCGTGGCTGGCTGTTGTGTCACTCTCAAGCCTCTTTTCGGCAGCCTGCGGTCGGCGCCGGTTGACGGATGCGGCGCCTGTTCCTGCCGTGCATGCAGGATGACAGGCCGCTTGGCAACCGCTTCCAGTGCACTTTAGAGGCAATTTCAAGACATTGGAACAGCGCGGCTTGCCGCATCACCGGCCTGTGAAGCGCTGTCCCGGATTTCCGGTGCGCCAACGTGGATCAGGCTTGCGGCAGCGGGATGAATTCCTCCTCGTCGCCCGGCACGATGTCGAAGCGGCCGCTGCGCCACTCCTCCTTCGCCTGCTCGATGCGCTCCTTCGAGGACGAGACGAAATTCCACCAGATATGCCGCTTCGAGCCGAGGGCGGCGCCGCCGAACAGCATGACGTGACAGCCCTCGGCGCCGGCCTTCAGCGTGATCGCGTCGCCGGGGCGGAAGATCAGCAGCCGGTCCGCTTCGAAGAGATCGCCGGCGACGTCGAGCGTGCCGGTCAGCACGTAGACGGCCCGCTCCTCCCAGTCGGCGGCAAGCGGGGCGGATGCGCCCGGCGCGAGCGTCAAGTCGGTATAGAGCGTGTCCGAGAGAACGGAGACCGGGGATCGATAGCCTTCGTAATGGCCGATGATGACGCGGCCTTCGACGCCGTCCAGGGCGAAGGCCGGCAGCTCGCCGCTCGTCGTATGGGAGAAGAGCGGCTCGATCTCCTCGTGCCCGTCCGGCAGCGCCAGCCAGGTCTGCAGGCCGGAGAGCGCATGGTCGCGGCCGCGCACGTTTTCCGGCGAGCGTTCGGAATGCACGATGCCGCGTCCCGCCGTCATCAGGTTCACGTCGCCGGGCCGGATCACCATTTCCGTGCCGAGGCTGTCGCGATGCTTGATCTCGCCGTCGAAGAGATAGGTCACGGTCGAGAGCCCGATATGCGGATGCGGCCGGACGTCGATCGCCTGGCCGGCGCGGAAGAGGGCAGGCCCCATGCGGTCGAAGAAGATGAAGGGACCGACGAGCCGCCGCTTCGCCGTCGGCAGCGCCCGACGCACCTGGAAACCGCCGAGATCGCTGGTGCGCGGGATGATGAGATGCTCCAGCGCGTCACAGGTCGCCGCATCGCCGGCCTCGGGGTCGTTTCCGGGGAAGAAGGACATGGGGGTCTCCGGTCGGATAACTGCTCTTTGGCGTATTGTTACTCTTTACGATGGGGTAATGTCTAAACTTCGAAATCCTCGGGCAGGTCAGGTAAGATCCGTTCGATATCGGCGAGAAGAGGCGGTAGTTGTTTCGTGACGATATCCCGTAGGATTTCTGCATCCACTTGATCGTAGAGGTGACGCAGCACGTTGGCAACGTCACGGATTCGCCGCCAAGGATGGTCCGGTAGCAGTTCTTCTGCTCGGCTATCCAATTTCGTCGCCGCCTCCGATATCCGCAATATGCATCGTTCGGTCGCGTCCCGTCGAAGGACGTTGGACCTGAACGCGTCAAGATCGAGTCCGGCTGTATAGGCGAGGATACGCGTCCCGTTTTCTGCGATATCGCATAGCCGCGTCTTGGGACGACTAGAAGGCAACAATCCGGTCCCGTTCGACTCGCTGTCGAAGTTCATCCTTCTGGATTGGCTCGGGAAGGATATCGACATCGTGACCAGTGATCTTCTCGATCAAGCCCTTCAGGTCCGCAAGCGCCCCGAAGTAGCCGAAGCCCGAACTCCGTACCTCATCTGAAAGATTGACCAGCACGTCTATGTCCGATCGAGGCCCGTTGTCACCTCGCGCGACTGACCCGAAAAGCGACAAATGACACGCACCCGCCGCCTCCAATTCAGGCGGTGTTTCAGAAGCTTCGCGATGATTTCGTCCTTCACCATGCGCAAAATCTATCACAACGCGAAAAGCCAGTCGACCGCCACCCTCACGCGCTGTCGAGCGGTTCCGTGCCCTGCGGCTTGCCGGCGCGGTCGAGGCGGATCTTCTCGATGCGGTTTTCGGCCGCGCTGAGCAGCGTCTCGCAGTGCTTCTTCAGCGCCTCGCCGCGCTCGTAGATCTCGATCGACCGGTCGAGGGGCACGTCGCCGCGCTCCAGCGCCGCCACGATCTTTTCCAGCTCCTCGACGGCCTGTTCGAAGGTGAGCGCCGAGACCTCGGCGGCTTGCGGTGTGGTGGTCATGCTCAGCCTCTCATCAGCCGGTCGATATGGGTCGCCGCCGATTCGGCGAGGCCCTGCAGGTCATAGCCGCCTTCGAGCACGCTGACGACCCGGTTCTTCGCCGAGCGGTCCGCGAGTTCCAGGAGCTTCGCCGTCGCCCAGTCGAAATCGTCGGCGACGAGGTTGATCTGCGCCAGCGGGTCGCGGTGGTGCGCGTCGAAGCCGGCGGAGATGACGATGAGGTCCGGGCGGAAATCGGCGACGCGCGGCAGGACACGCGACCTGAAGGCCTCGCGGAAATGGTCGCTGCCGGCATTCGGCGAGAGCGGCGCATTGACGATGTTGCCGGCGCCGACCTCCGTCTTCGCCCCGGTGCCGGGATAGAGTGGCATCTGGTGCGTCGAACAGAAGAGCACCGAGGGATCGTCGAAGAAGATGTCCTGGGTGCCGTTGCCGTGGTGCACGTCCCAGTCGACGATCGCGACGCGTTCCGCCCCGTGCGCCTTCTGCGCGTGACGCGCGGCGATCGCCACGTTGTTGAAGAAGCAGAAGCCCATGGCCTTCGTCTTCTCGGCATGGTGTCCCGGCGGGCGGGAGGCGACGAAGACGTTGTCGGCGCGTCCGGAAAAGACGTCGTCGACCGCGGCGACCACCCCGCCGATGCCCGTCAGCGCGGCCTGCAGGCTCGCCGGGCTGGCATAGGTGTCGGCCTCGAGCTGGTTGATCGTGTCCTCCTCCTCGGGGATCTCCTTCATCACGGCGCGCAGATGCTCTTCCGGATGGGCGAGCAGCACGAAATCCTCGTTCGCCTGCGGCGCCTTCTGGCGCTTCAGCGCCCGGAAGCGCTCGTGCTCGAGCGCAAGGTTCAGTGCACGCAGCCGGTCGGGACGCTCCGCATGGCCCTCCGGCACCTTGTGTTCGAGGAAGATCGGATTCTCGTAGAGGATCGTCGTCATGGCGGGAGGCTATCCGTTGCGTCCGGCAAGGTCCACGGGAAATGGGTTGCCCGCGCCGGCTTTTCAACAGCCGGCGACGGCGTCGCCCGGCGCGAGCAGCACCTTGCCGCGCCGCGCCGGGTCGGTCTGCCGGCGGAGGGCCTCGGCCAGATCCGCCAGGGGGAAGGTCGAATCAACGGCGCTTGCGAGCGCACCCGAGGCGACGCCCGCGAAGCTGCGCGCGAAGGCGGCCTCGATCTCGCCGCGCGGCGTTGCATGGATCCAGTTGCGCAGCCACAGGAAGCTGAAGGCGACGTCGCGCCGTTCCGTCACCAGCCGCGGGTCGAGCTGGGCACCGCTCAGCGCGCCGTACTGCACGAAGGCGCCGCCGGGGCGAAGGGCCTGCGCGATGAGCCTGTCGCCGACGACACCTCCCACGGCGTCGAGCACGCCGTCGAGGCCCTCCGGCGGGACGGCATCGCTGGCGTCACCGAGCACGCAGGTCTTGACATCCGGGCTCCGGGCGGAAAAGCGGTCGCGGCTTTCCGCGCTGCGCAGCAGTGCGACCGGCCGGAAGCCGGCCTCGGCGAGCAGGTGGACCAGCATGCGGCCGATCGCCGAATTTGCGGCGGTCACGCCGATGCGGCGCCCCGCCGCCGCGCCGAAATGCGTGCCCAGCGCCGCGATGAGCCGGAAGGCGGTGAGCGGGTTGATGTAGCTCGTTGCGGCCGCCTCGTCCGCGAGGCCGCCGGGCACCGCGAAGCACCAGGCGGCGGGCCGCAGGAGATACTGCTGCCAAAGGCCGCTCGCGCCGATCGGCAGCACACGATCGCCCTCCCGCAGGCCGGACACCGCGGGACCGGTCCGCACCACCACGCCGACGCCCTCGAAGCCGGGCACGAAGGGAAGCGTCGTGCGGCTGCGATAGGCGCCGGTCACCGGTATGAGGTCGGAGGGGTTGATCGCGGTCCTGAGGATGCGCAGTTCGACCTCGCCCGGACCCGGCGCGGGACGCGGCGCGTCCTCGAGGAGGATCACTTGAGAAGGGTCGCCGAACTCTCTAACAACGGAACGCAGCATGGATTCTTTCGCGGGCGCCGGCGTGGACGATCGACAGGACATTCGAGTGACCGAGATCCGGATACCGTTCCGCGATATAGACATGCACGGCCACATGCACAATGCCGCCTACTATGCCCATGCCGAGGCCGCGCTCGGCCATCTCTGGCGGCACCGGCCGAAGGCCGACGCCGGCATCGTCTACTTCGTCCGAAAGTCCGCCTGTACCTTTTCGAGCGGCCTTGCCTATGACGATCCGGCCCGCCTCGCCGTGTCGGTGACCCGCATCGGCGCGACGTCGGTCAGCTTTGCCGTCGTGATCTCCTCCGCGGGGAGAACCGTGGCGGATGTCGAGTTCGTCTGGGTGGCGGTCGACGCGGCAAGCCGCCAGCCCGTCAATCTGCCGGCCGAGATCCGGGACTGGCTGAAGCCGTTTCAGGCTTGAGGACGGCGGGCGGTCAACCGCCGGAAAACGCGACGGTTTCGAAAAGCGCGGCGATCCCCATGCCGCCGCCGATGCCCATCGTCGCGAGGCCTCGCGTGCCGGGGGACGTGTCGCGCATCTGGCTGAACAGCCGCACCGCCAGGATCGCCCCGGAAGCGCCGTAGGGATGGCCGAGGGCGAGCGCGCCGCCGTCCCGGTTGACCGCCGCCGGATCGACGCCGAGCGCGTCGAGGCTGGCGAGCACCTGGCTCGCGAAGGCTTCGTTGAACTCGACGAAGGGCACGGCCCGCGGGTCGAGGTCCGGATTGCGGGCGACGAGCTTCTCTATCGCCGGAACCGGCCCGAGGCCGAGCAGGTTCGGATCGACGCCTGCGACGGCGGCGTCGACGAAGGCGAGCCCCTGCCGTGTGCCCATGCGACGGGCATCCTCGAGCGACGTCACCAGCACGAGCGCCGCGCCGTCGTTGATCGGGCAGGCGTTGCCGGCCGTCACCGTGCCGTCGTCGCGGAACACGGGTTTCAGCCGGGAGAGCTTTTCGAGCGTCGTGTCCGGCCGCGGGCATTCGTCACGGGCTATCGGCCCCTCCGGGGTCCCGACGGGCACGATCTCGTTGACGAAGCGGCCGGCTGCTTGGGCAACGACGGCGCGGCGGTGGCTTTCGAGCGCGAAGGCGTCCTGCCGCGCGCGCGCGATGCCGGCATGCCGTGCAACGTTTTCCGCAGCGATCCCCATGTCCGGGTCGCCGACCGTGTCCGGCGCCATGCGCGCGCGCCTGAGCGGCATGGGGTCCCCGCCTTCGGTGCGCGGCGGTTGGAAGCGCAGGTTGGCGCGGCTCGCGCTTTCCGTGCCGCCGGCGATATAGAAGCGGCCGGCGCCCGCCTGGACGAGCCGTGCCGCAAGCGCGATCGCCTCCAGCCCGGAACCGCATTGCCGGTCGACGGTCATGCCGGGCACGGCGACCGGCAGGCCGGCCTCGAGCGCCGCGAGGCGCGCGAGATTGCCGGCGCTGTTGGCGGCGTTGCCGAGGATCACGTCATCGATTGCCACGGGGGCGGTGCCCGTTTCCGCAAGCAGTCGCCGGATCAGCGGCACGGCGAGGCTCGCGGGTTCCACGGTCCGCAGGCTGCCGCCGGCGCGCCCGACGGGCGTGCGAAACGCGGCGACGATGACGGGCCGGCGGGCGGGGTCAGAAGAGGCGCTCAAGGTCGTCGCTCTCCTCTGCGATCCAGTGCCGCACGGTCTTCGCCGCCACCTTGCCCGATCCGGTCATCGGCATCGAGCGGCAGAGCCACATGCGACGGGGGTGCTTGTAGCGCGGCAGCCGGGCGGCGAGGTCCAGCGCGAGCGCATCGGCGTCGGGCGCGACGCCGTCCGGCTCGATTACCGCCACCAGTTCCGTCCCGAGATCGGCATGCTCGAGGCCGCAGGCGAAGGCGCTGCGGATGCCGGGCATGGAAACAAGCACCGCCTCGATCTCGGACGGATAGATGTTGTTGCCGCCGGACACGAGCATGCCGCCGGCGCGGCCGATGAGATGCAGCATGCCGTCCTGATCGAGAAAGCCGAGGTCTCCGACCGTCGCCAGCACGCCGAGCCGCCGGAACCCCGCGCCGTCGCCGCCGGCAAGATAGCCGTCGGAGATCAGCGGGCTGTCGACGAAGATCGTGCCCGTTTCGCCGGCCGGCAGAACGAGGCCGGCCTCGTCCCGCACGGAAAGCCCGACGCCCGGAAAGGCGCGGCCGACGGCGGTCGGCGAGGGCGGATCGGCGGGATCGGTCACGCTGACGAAGCCGAGCTCGGAGGCGCCGTAATATTCGCGGATCGCCGCCTGCGGCAGGGCGCGGGCCGCTGCCTGCCGGTCGGCGACGGTGAGCTTCGCGCCCGCGACCGTCGCCGCCGTCACAGACCGGAGCGGGGTCCCGGAGACGCTGTCGCAGATCCGCCGCAGCATCGTCGGCACCAGCACCAGCCGGCGCACCTCATGCGCGGTGACGAGGGCCGCGGCGGCGGCGGCGTCGAAATGCGGGGCGGCGATGAATTCGCCGCCCGCCGCGAGCGTCTCGGTCATCGCATAGAGCGCGAGGCCGTGGGCGAGCGGTCCCGGCGAAAAGGT
>NZ_JAKGBU010000030.1:37551-49403 GCF_021555155.1 Rhizobium alarense | reverse complement strand
TCGACCGCGGCGTCACGCATTTTGACCTCGCCAACAACTATGGCCCGCCCTACGGTTCGGCGGAGGAGAATTTCGGCGAGATCCTGCGCAAGGATCTCGCGCCCTATCGCGACGAGCTCGTTATCTCCTCGAAGGCGGGCTGGGACATGTGGCCCGGTCCCTACGGCAGCGGCGGGTCACGCAAACACCTGATGGCCTCGCTGGAACAGAGCCTCAAGCGCATGCGCCTCGATCATGTCGACATCTTCTACTCGCATCGCCCGACGCTCGACGTCCCGCTCGAGGAGACGATGGGGGCTCTGGTGCAGATGGTGCGTCAGGGCAAGGCGCTCTACATCGGCATTTCCTCGTACGGGCCGGAGCGGACCCGAGAGGCCGAGGCCATTCTGCGGGCGGAGGGCGTGCCGCTGCTCATCCATCAGCCATCCTATTCGATGCTCAATCGGTGGATCGAGGACGGCCTGCTTGATGCGCTCGGCGAAGTCGGCGCCGGCTGCATCGCCTTCTCGCCGCTGGCGCAGGGGCTGCTGACCTCGAAATACCTGAACGGCGTGCCGGGCGATGCGCGGGCGGCGAAAGGCGGGTCGTTCAATCAGGCGCTGCTGACCGAAGACAACATTGCGCGGGTGCGCGGCCTGAATGCGATTGCCGAACGGCGCGGCCAGACACTGGCCCAGATGGCGATCGCCTGGACGCTGCGCGATCCCCGCGTCACCTCCGCGCTGATTGGCGCCCGCAACGTCGCGCAGCTCGATGACTCGCTCGACGCGGTGAAGAACCTCGTGCTGACGGACGAAGAACTGGCGGCGATCGACAGCTACGCGCTGGAAGGCGGCGTCGATCTCTGGCGTGCCCAGTCGCGTCAGGTCTAAGCCGGCGCCCGCAGGGCGGGCGTGGGGTACCGTACGTGCGCCGACCGGGCGATCACAGGTCACGCAGTCTTCATCAGCCAAAGGAAAGACCACAGTACCCGAAACCTCGCTTCCAGGATGTTGTCCGGCTACATGATCGGCCAGACGCTGGAGGTCAATGGCGGCCAGTTGATGCCATGAGGTTGCGGTCCTGTACAACAACGGGAGAGACGACCGATGACGAAACGTATCGTTTTCACCGGCGGCAGCGGCAAGGCCGGCCGTCACGTGATTCCTTATCTCAAGGCAAAGGGCCACGAGGTCCTCAATATCGACCTCGTGGCGCTCGAATGCCCCGGGGTCAACACGCTGATCACCGACCTGACGGAGAGCGGCCAGGCTTTCAATGCACTGTCGGTGCATTTCGGCTTCGAGGGTTTCGAGACCGGCAAAGGTCCGGCGCCGGTCGATGCGGTCGTACACTTCGCCGCCGTGCCGCGCATCCTGATGCGCCCCGACAACACGACCTTCGCCGTGAACACCGTTTCGACCTACAATGTCATCGAGGCGGCGGTGAAGCTCGGGATTCGCAAGATCATCATCGCGTCCAGCGAGACGACCTATGGCGTCTGCTTCGCGGAAGGGGACAAGGACTTTCATGCCTTCCCGCTGACGGAGGGCTACGACGTCGATCCGATGGACAGCTACGGGCTTTCGAAGGTCGTCAACGAGAAGACGGCGCGGGCCTTCGCGATGCGTAGCGGCGCCGACATCTATGCACTGCGGATCGGCAACGTCATCGAACCGCACGAATACGACCGCTTCCCGGCCTTTCTTGCCGATCCACCGTCGCGCAAGCGCAATGCCTGGAGCTACATCGACGCACGCGACCTCGGCCAGATTGTCGACCTCTGCCTTGCCAGGGACGGACTGGGCTTCCAGGTGTTCAATGCGGTGAACGACACGATCACGGCGGACGGTGACACACAGCCATTTCTTGCGAAATGGGCACCGGGAACGCCGGTCACCGAAGACATTCAGGGGAACGAGGCACCGATATCCAACCGCAAGATCCGCGAGGTGCTCGGATTCCGCGAGGAGCACGACTGGCGGAAATATGTGGCGCTGCCCTGAATTTCTCGCTGCGCCCGAGGACAAGCGCGCGGCAGGCCGCTATGAAGGACGGGGCCGGTCTGTGCGGTTTTGCGGAGGAAAGCGATCATGAGCGAAAACGTGCAGGACGACATCCGGCGCCTCGAAGAACAGGAGCGCCTCCTGCACTTCGCCGATTTCGGCCCGGAGGACGCCTGGCAGCTCGGCTCTCTTATCCGCGAGGCCGCGGTTGCCCGCGGCGCCGGGATCGCGATCGATATTTCGATGCGCGACCGCACGCTGTTCCACTGCGCTCTGCCCGGCACATCGACGGACAATGTCGAATGGATCCGCCGCAAGCGCAACATGGTTCTGCGGCTCTGGCATTCGTCCTATCTCGTCGGCCGCCGGTTGGCGCTTTCGGGACGCGACCAGATGGAGGCGCACGGCCTGCCGCTGGCGGACTTTGCGGTGCACGGCGGCGGATTCCCGCTGACGGTCGGCAGTCTCGGCTGTGTTGGAGCCGTCACGGTGTCGGGCGTGCCGCAGCGAATCGACCATGCCATCGTTGCCGACGGCATTGCGGCCTTCCTCGGCATCGAGCTTGGCGACGCGCGGCTGCCGGATTGAGACGAGACGCCTATTGGGCGCCGACAATTCGCAACCAGTCCTGCACCGAAGCTTCGTCGAGGGCACGAACTGCGTCTGGAGTGGTGCCGCGCCAGGGGCCGCCCATGGCGACCCTGGCTTCCGTCGGCGTCATGCCGAAATGTTGCCGAAAGGCGCGCGAAAACGCTGAAACGTCGCCGAAGCCGCAGGCATAGGCCACTTCGCCGACCGACCGCTCTCTATATTGGCGAAGAAGGTCGAACGCCCGTTGCAGCCGCCGGCTGCGAATGAAATCCGTGACCCCACCGATCGGCTCGAACAGCCGGTAGAGCGTCGCCCGCGAAAGGCCGAAAGCCCGACAGAGATGGTCGGGACCGAGATTTGGCGCGGCCAGCTTCTGATCGATATAGCGGCGGATCTCCATCAGCGTGGTGCCGCGAACGGTGCCGTTGGCGTTTATGCGCCCCTCGCTCAACGGCGCCGCCAGCGTGGCCACAAGGTTTGCCGTTGCCCGCGCAACGATGGGCGCTTCGTCCGGAGTAAGGACGGCAAGGGATTGCCGGATCGTTCGGAAATGGCTGCCAAGAAGTTTGCCGGCGACGCTCGACGCCTTGATCGTCAGGCCGTGCAGCGCGTCGAGCTGGTTCTCCCGCTCGAAGATCATATGCCGTGGCAAGGCGAGTGTCAGGTTGTGGCAGGATGCTGTCTCCGAGCGAAATGTCCGCGACATGTCCGCAATGCAGATATCGCCGGGTTGCGCGGCGACCGTCTCGCCGTCGACGGTGCGGATGTCCTCGCCTTCCAGCAACATCTGGATGAGAATGATATCGAGGCCGCTTTGAGCGATACGCTTGCGGTCGCGCATGAAGTGATACGCCGCGCCACCCATGTCCGCTTCGAAGAACACCGCATGCCCGAGAAAGTAGGAGGCGAGCTCCGCGCGGAATTGATTTCCGTCCTCTGGGGCGTCGATCTGCGTTTCGAACAGCGGGCCTACGGTTTCCGAAAAGGCCTCTGAGGCATCTCGCCAATGGCGCATCTGACCGACGCCGATCTGGTTCACTGGCAGGTTACCGGGCATGGGCATCGTCCGTCCGTTTGCTCCAATCGCGATCCTTCCCATGGAGAGAATCGATCAAATCCGTACAGGTTCCAGGCGCGAACGTCCGGAAGGGCGTTCCTTATTTCGACGGATGTCGGGGGAAAGAAATTCGAACTCTATCCATATGAAATACAGCGTTCTTTGCGTTTTGTCTCATTCTCTTGGCTTATCATCTCATAATGTTTCGGAAACCGGTCCCTATTCTTGACAGAGCGCCTCGGATTCCCACCCCTTGGCCCCGGTTGTGCGAGATTCTGTGGTTTTCTCCAAGAAGGAAAGAACAGTGACAGATGTCCGGGCAGTCCAAGCACTCTGGGGGAACCGACGCTGATGGACCACATGCCGAGCGACCCGTCTTCCGCGGCATATCAGGCTCTCGCCGGAGAAATCCTGCGCGCTCCCGAATTCCCGCGCGTGCGCGACGTGCTGGTCGAGGGCTTTCTCAGGCTTTACGACAACAACCATCTGATCAATCGGCTGATCCTGGAGGAAGGCCGGTACATGGCGTTTCTCTCCCTGCTGGCGCTGCACGCAGCGCAGGACATGCGCGATTCCTCCACTTGGCTGACGCTCGGCCGACTTCAGAAGGTGGTGACGCAACATGGTTTCGCGAGCCGCAATCGCGTGGAAGCGCAGGTCTCCTCCCTCAAGAAATACGGCTTTCTGGTTCAGCAGGCACAACCGTCCGATCGTCGTGTCAGGTTGCTCGTGCCCACGGAGAAAACGATCACGCGGGACATGGCGTCGGTCAATCTGCACCTGCAGGCCCTGAACGCCATCGGCCTCGACCTGCCGAACTGTGGTGTCCCGGTCTCCGCCGGGACCTACCGCGCCTTTCGCCGGGAGACCCTGCCGCATCTCGGCATGCTGAGCCGGTTCTTTCAACGGCACGCCCTGATGGCGCCCTTCGTGGGCCACGATTGCGGCTATGTGATCCTGCTGCTGCTGCTTCGAGGCGCAACCCGACATGACGGTACGGACGTCGCGACCTGCTATCAGCAGATCGCGACCCAGACGGGTGTATCCCGCACCCATGTGCGCCGCCTGATCGAGGCTGTGCGCGACGCGGACCTGCTCACGGTCAATGCGCGCGGCGGCCACGACATCCGCCTCACGGAGCGGATGTGGCACTTTTCCGACCGGTGGTTCGCCGAAAGCCTGGCGCTGACCGCCTATCTGCTCCGCCGATCCGCCGACCAGGTGTCCGCCGCCGAGACCTGACGCGTCAGGCGTGGCCGGCGAGAACCAGCACAAACGCCAGATGGGTGAGGTGGTGCAAGCTCTGGTCCAGCCCGAGCAGCCACCAGAATGCAGGGTTTTTCGGCGCAAGGGCCAGCCGCCTGCCCGTCACGGATTTCGATCGGTCGATCGCTGCGTGCACGACGAAATCGACCGCGGCCAGCCAGAGCGCCTGCGGCGCGACCGCAAGCGCGATCAGGCCGGTCAGGGCGGCATGGATGCCGACGTGTGCGAGAAGCGGCGGCAGCCATTGCCGTTCCGCGTCCTTGCCGACCGCCATCCATTGGGTCTGCAGCAGGAAATCGGCAAGCAGATGCTTGAGGAGGAACACAGCCGTCACGACCGCGAACCAAAGCATCGATGGATCATCAGGCATCAAGGCCATGTCGCCAACCCGGAGATTGCCCAGCGCCCCGACGAAGCGTTGTCGCCGGGGTCATTCGCATTCCCTAATATGGGTGACGAGGACAACTGGCAATCACATCTTGCCGCGAGCGTCCAGGATGCCCCTTGTGAGGCTGCCTGTCGCAGGGAAGAGAGGAATGAGGCAGGCCTGGAGCGCGTGGTAGATGTCGCCCTTGCCGGCAAAGAGCGTGTGGCTCGGCATCATATCTTCCGTCAGTTCCTCATGCCAGCCGCCACGCTCGTCATCGATGAAGCTGCGGGCGATGCAGTTCCAGATGCGGCGATACCAGGTTTCGTGGTACGCGCTCGGCAGATGTTCATTGAGGAAGGCGGCCGCGCCGGCGCCCTCACACATCGGCCACCACAGCTTGTTGCGCTTGGCGGGCGCGTCGCTCCAGTCGAGTGTATAGAAGAAACCGCCCCTCTCCCTGTCCCAGCCGAGGTCTATGGACTGCGAGAACAGGCTTTTCGCGGCATCGGGCATCCATCCATGCTTCTTGCCGCCGAGCGCATGGAGCTGCAGGATCAGCCGCGCCCATTCGAGCCAGTGGCCGGGCGTGGTGCCTGACGGGCGGAACATCTCATTGCCGGTGTAGTCCTTGTCGATCGTCCAGTTCGCGTCGAAATGCTCAGGAACACGAAAGCCGTTTTCGCCCGCGCGGCGGCGGATCACCAGATCGGCGATCTTCTCCGCCTTGTCGAGATAGGTCTTCTCGCCCGTCGCCTCGAAGGCGGCCATCAACGCTTCCGTCAGGTGCATGTTGGAGTTCTGGCCGCGATAGCCCTCGATCGGTGTCCAGTCGGCTTCGAACTCTTCCGTGATGGCGCCGTGGTGCTCTTCCCAGAAGCGTGTCTCGATGATCTCCGTCACATCCGCGAGCAGCCGATCCGCATCCGGATGGCCGGCAACCTTGGCGCTCGAAGCGGCAAGCAGGACGAAGGCGTGGCCGTAGCCCTGTTTCGTGGCATCGAGAACGCCGGAATTGTCGAGCGACCAGTGATAGCCGCCGTGCGCGTGGTCGCGGTGCTTCTCCCAAAGATAGGTCATGCCGTGATCGACGATATCGTCGGAGCCCGGACGGCCGAGCAGGCTTCCGATCGAGAAGCAATGGATCATTCGGGTGGTGGAGTGGATGCCCCGCGTCGGGTTGCCGGGGTTGAGGGGACGCCCATCGACGTCGAGTTCATGGAAGCCGCCCGTCGGATTGAAGGCGCGGTTCTGGAAGAAGTCGAAAAGCCTGTTGGCCTGCAGCCAAAGCCACTGGCGGTGATAGTCCCGGTCGCGCCAGGCGATGTCGAGATGTCCCATTGCACCCATGCTCAGTTCTCCTCGCGTTGTGTCCGCGTTGTTCTCGCCATTGCCGGGATCAGCCGTGTGAAGCCTCGGTTTCACCGCGACGCGGCATGCCGCGTCCGGCCTGCATGGTCAAAGATCCGGCTGGCCTCGAAACAGGTAGGGGTGCGCTTTATGGCCCAGAACGATGGGGGCGACAAGCCATGCAAACGTTACAAATCAATCAGACTTGATGTACCAGCCCCAGGGCTCTTCGCTGTTGAACGACGTGATCTGCTTGGTTTCGAGGTAGTTCGAAAGCCCCCAACGGCCGAGTTCACGGCCGATGCCCGACTGCTTGTAGCCGCCCCAGGGCGCCTCGGTGAAGGTGGGCTGCGAGCAGTTGATCCAGACGATGCCGGCGCGGAAGGCGCGCGCCACCCGCTCGCAGCGCGCCTTGTCCCTCGACATGACGGCGGCGGCGAGACCGAAGCGGCTGTCGTTCGCCATACGGATGGCGTCCGCTTCGTCCTTGAAGGGTTTGACGCAGACGACCGGCCCGAAGATTTCCTCCGTCCAGACAAAGCTCTCCTCCGGCATGTCGGTGAGGATCGTCGGCTCGAGGAAATAGCCCGTGTTGAGACCCGCCGGTCGCCTGCCGCCGCCGGCGACGGCGGCGCCTTCTGACTTGCCGCGCTCGATTGCGGCCAGCACCTTATCGTACTGGCCCTTCGAGACCAGCGGTCCGAGCAGCGTTCCCTCTTCGAGGCCGCTGCCAATGCGAATTTTTGCCGCTTCCGCGACGAGCCGCTCCAGGAGGGCAGGGTAGAGGCTTTCCTCGACGAGGACGCGAGACGTCGCCGAGCAGACCTGTCCCTGGTTCCAGAAGATGCCGAACATGATCCATTCGACGGCCTTTTCGATGTCGCTGTCGGCGAAGATGACGAAGGGCGACTTGCCGCCGAGCTCAAGGCTGACATTCTTGATGTCGCGCGCCGCGGCCGCCATGATCTTCGCGCCGGTCGGCACCGAGCCGGTAAAGGCGATCTTGTCGATGCCGGAATGTTCCGAAAGCGGCTGGCCGGCCTCCGGGCCGAGGCCCGTGACGATATTGAGCACACCGGCCGGCAGCCCCGCCTCCGCGACGATGGCGCCCAGTTCGAGGGCGGTGAGCGGCGTCAGTTCGGAAGGTTTCAGCACCATCGTGCAGCCGGCGGCGAGCGCCGGGGCCACCTTCCACGAGGCCATCAGCAGCGGATAGTTCCACGGGATGATGGCGGCGGCGACGCCGATCGGCTCGCGCACCACTTTCGAGGAGAACCGCGGCTCCCCGAGCGGGATCGCCTCTTCCGGGGTCTCGTCCATTTCTTCGGCAAGGCCGGCATAGAAAGCGAAGCAGCCGGCCGCGTCCTCCATATCCCAGACGGCCTCCGGCATCGGTTTGCCGTTGTCGATGACTTCCAGGCGGGCGAGTTCCCGCTTGCGGGCAAGGATGATCTCGGAAATCCGGCGGAGAACGGTGGCGCGCTCCTTTCCGGTCATCCTCGGCCAGGGGCCATGATCGAACGCCTGTCGTGCGGCTTTCACGGCCGCGTCGATATCCTCGGCAGTACCGGCCGGCGCGTGATGCACGACCTGCTCGGTTGCCGGATCGATCACCTCGAAACTGCCGCCTTTGGCCGGCGCCACCCATGTCCCGTCGATGAAGAGTTTGTCGCGCATTGGCGTTCTCCCGATGGTAATCAGGCCGATGCGTGCACGACGCTGGCAGCGCCGGCCGCGACCTTGACGATTTCTTCCGCGGCGCGCGTGACGCCGGCAGCCTTCCGCATCTTTTCCGCGTTCGCCTTGAGGCGCGCGTGCATATCGCGGTCGTCAAGCAGGTCGGCAATGACAGCCGCAAGCTCGCTTTCGCTCCAGCGATATCGATCGAGCCTCCGCCCGACGCCCGTCTCGCCGGCGCGCACCGCATTGTCGTGCCCGTCCCAACAATAGGGCATGACCAGCGACGGAACCCCGTAATAAAGCGCCTCGCAGAACGAGTTGTTGCCGCCGTGATGGATGAACAGGCCTGCCTGTTCGACGACCGAGGGCTGGGGAAACCAGCTGTCGATGAAGACATTGTCCGGAACGTCGCGATACTCGTCGCGCCAGTGTCCGGCATTGACGAGGAAGCGGCAGGGCAGGGTGGCGAAGACGGCGATCATGCGCTTCATCATCGCGACGTCCATGGCGCCGAGCGAACCGAAGCTCGTCAGCACCAGCGGCGCATCGTTGTGGCTGGCAAAGCGCGGCGGCGTATAGGGCGCTTCGTGGCGCACGCAGCCGTCGAGGAAAACGAAGTCCTGCGGATCGAGCGGCACCTGGCGCCGATGGCGGATGATTTCGGGCGCCAGCAGCAGGTTCAGCCAGGGCGAGGGGTCGAGAAAATTCGGTGCCGCCGGGGGCTTGAGGCCGCAATCGGCGAGGAAAGCCGAGAAGCGCCGATGCGCCGGCGAAACGGTCTTCGCGTAACGCGCCGCATAGACGGCCCAGGCGTCGCGTTCGTCCTCCCCGCAACCCGAGAGGTAGGGCGGCACGTTCTCATCGGGGATTTCCGTCTCCGCGCAGGAAACGACGCGGATCCACGGCACGCCGGCAGTGGCGATCGCCGGGAACATGACGACGTTGTCGAGCACGATCGCATCGGGTTTCACCCGGCCGAGCAACTGCCTGAGCGGCTCTTCCACCCGCATCGCCGTATCGACGATCGCCTCCCAGGTCGGTCCGACATAGCTGTCGAGCTGGTCGAGCGGCGGCTGGCGGAAGGCGTCCTGATGGCGCTCGATGAAATCGTTCCAGTCCGTCGGCGCGCCGGCCCCGGCCTCCGCGAGCTGGTATTCGGCAAAGCCGTATTCCGCGAAGACGCCGCTAAAACCCGGATGGCAGATGAAGACCGGACGGTGGCCCATGCGCCGGATTTCCTGCGCGATGCCGACGCAGTTCAGCGCCGCGCCGTAGCTCGCTTCCGGAAACAGGGCAATGGTCTTTGCAGGCACCATGGAGACCTAGCGCGAGACGAGCTTGAAGGCGGGGGGAACGCCGCGGCCGGCAAGGCGCGGGCGCTGCGACTGGGAGAGCTGTATATGCACGCGCATCAGATCCGCGGCAAGTTCCATCTGGCCGCGCTCGATCTGCTCGAGGATCTGGATATGCTCGAGGTTCGACTGCATAAGCCGGAAGGCGTTGACATGGCCGGCCGGCGGGCTGGCGCGGCGGCGGCGGTGATGATTGACGAGCGCTTCCGCCATGAACGGATTGCCGCAGGACCGCGCGATCAGCAGGTGGAAGTCGAAATCGGTCCGATCGAAGAGCTTGCGGTCGAACGTCGTCTCGTTCATGCCGCGCAGGATCAGCATCGACTGGCGCAGCGCCGTCATCGCCGGCATGTCGCGCCGGAAATCCGGCAGAATGAGGGCCAACGGTTCGGTCACCAGGCGGAACTCGTAGCTCTTCGCCGCTGCATCGCCGCTGATCGCAAAGTGCTTCAGCAGCCATTGCTGGCCGGCGCCGCGCTCGGCGAGATTTTCTTCCGCCAGTTTCATCAATGCATTTTGTACCACCGGCCGGGATACGTCATAGCGACGTTGAAGAGCGGCAATGGTCTGCGCCTCGCCGATGCGGCCGGCGGCGAGGTCGCGCAGGATGGCGGCATAGATTTCGCTCTCGCCGTCGCCTTCCGCCGTGTCTTCGAGTCGCGCCGTGGCGACCGGATCGGCGGCAAGGAGAAAGCCGCCTTCGGCATCGGCGGTCACCAGGCCTCGCTCGGCAAGTATCTGGAAAGCCTTTCGGATCGGCGTTCTCGAGACATTGCAGAGCGACGCGAAAGCCTGCTCGGCCAGCCGTTCGCCGGGCGTCATGCCGCGTTCACCGGCAACGTCCAGTATCTTTTGCGCCAATTCGACATGGCGATGGTTGATGCGCTTCGGTTCCGGGCTCATCGGCTGCCTGCTGCCTCTCAAGCTCAGCATGCTGCCCGCTTGGCAGCGGTTTCGCAAGTCCGGCCCCATGGATTTCTGACGGGATACACAAATATGCCGAATGCCTATTGACGTATTTTTTTTATAAATAATACTGCCATGCGACAGGGAACGAGACCGGGCCAACCGGCATGCCCACGTCTGAGGCTGGAACAATCAAAACAAGGGAGTCTTCCGTGAAAACGAAGAACGGACTGGCTGCGGCCACTGCGGCCGCGGCACTTCTCGCCGCAAGCCTTGCGGCCGGCGCGGCATCCGCCGCCGATCTCGTCATCTCGAACTGGGACGGCTACATGGCCCCCGACATCGCGGAAGCCTTCAAGACGGCGACCGGGTTGGAGATCGAGGTGGTCAACCATGCCACCAACGAAGAGATCATGGGCAAGCTGATGGCGAGCGGCGGCAAGGGCTACGACGTCGTCTTCGTCTCCTCGCCCTTCGCCGAAATCCTCAACGGACAGGGCCTCGCCGAGCCGATCGACAAGGCCGCGGTGCCGAACCTCGCGAACCTCTATCCGGAAGCCGTAAACCTCGCCTACGATCCCGGCAATGCCTATTCCGTTCCCTATACCTGGGGCACGACGGGGCTCTGCTATCGCTCCGACCTCGTCGAGGGCACGCCGGACAGCTGGATGAACCTGCTCCAGCCGGCCGATGCGCTGAAGGGCAAGACGACGATGCTCGCCACTGACCGCTGGCTGATGGCGGCCGGCGAGCTCGCCAAGGGCTACTCGGTCAACGAGGCCGATCCGGCGAAGCTCGAAGAGGTGAAGAACCTCCTCATCGAGGCGAAAAAGACGCTGCTCGCCTATGACGATACGACCTTCTATTCCAAGCTCGTTTCCGGCGAGGCTTCGCTGGTGCATGCCTGGGACGGCTGGTGCAACTACGGCATCGGCGAGAACAAGGACATCAAGTTCGTCGTGCCGAAGGAAGGCTCCGACCTCTGGATCGACACGATCGTCGTGATGAAGAGCTCGGAAAACAAGGAAGCGGCGATGAAGTTCATCGACTTCATCCTCGACGCCAAGAACCACGCCTGGGCCGCGCAGAACATCCTTTACAAGGTGCCGAACAAGGCCGCCATGGAGAGCCTCGACAAGGCGCTGGCCGAGCAATACCCGAACATGGGCATGACGCCGGCGGAACTGACGAAATACGAGCTTCTGCGTGACCTCGGCACCGCCCAGAAGGACTATTCACGCATCGTCAGCGAGATCAAGGCCGCGAATTGATCGCAGCCTCTTCCCGTGGCGGCCGGG
>NZ_JAKGBU010000030.1:0-37451 GCF_021555155.1 Rhizobium alarense | reverse complement strand
CCCAGAAGGACTATTCACGCATCGTCAGCGAGATCAAGGCCGCGAATTGATCGCAGCCTCTTCCCGTGGCGGCCGGGTGGCGGCCCGCCGCCACGGGACATCGTCTTCCTGTGACGTTTCGATGGCCGGCCGGTCTCAGCCGGTCCTGCCGGAGCCAGTGCCTCAGTGTCCTTCAATGCCACCAGACCGAACCTGCTCGTCGCGCCCGGCGTCGCCTGGCTCGTGGCCTTCATGGTGGTGCCGTGCCTGCTGGTTCTCTCCTATGCCTTCTTCCAGCGCGGCGTCTGGGGCGGCGTCGAATACACGTTCACGCTGGAGAACTTCGCCCGCGTCGTCGATCCGCTCTATGCGAAGATCTTCCTCAATTCGGCGCGAATCGCGCTGACGGCGACGATGGTCGCGATCCTCATCGCCTATCCGGCGGCCTATGCGATCAGCCGCGCGCCGCGCATGAGCCAGCCGATCCTGCTCTTCTTCGCGGTGCTGCCCTTCTGGAGCAACTATCTCATCCGCACCTATGCCTGGATCGTGCTACTGAACCGCGAGGGCCTGATCAACAACCTGCTCGGCACGCTCGGCTATACGGGCGAGCCGCTGTCGATGCTCTATTCCGAGGGTGCGGTCATCACCGGCCTCGTCTACAACTACCTGCCCTTCGTTATCCTGGCGATCTATTCGACGCTCTCGCGACTGAACCCCGAACTGATGGAAGCCTCGCGCGACCTCGGTGCCGGTCCGGTTCGCACCTTCCTGCGCGTGACGCTGCCGCTCACCTTGCCGGGTGTCGCCGCCGGCGGCGTCTTCGTCTTCGTGCTGTCGATCGGCAATTTCGTGACGCCGGCGCTGCTCGGCGGCGGGCGGTTCCAGATGGTCGGCAACCTCGTCTACGACCAGTTCCTGACGGCGAACGACTGGCCGTTCGGGGCGGCCCTGGGCGCCGCGCTGATCCTGACGATGATCGTCCTGCTTCTTCTCCAGGCGCGTGCCACGGCGCACGCATCCGGCGAAAGGCGACGGGAGGCGGAGCAATGAGCGCTGCCCTCTCCGGCAAGCTTCCGGGACGGATCGTGCTCGTCCTCGTCTTCGGCTTCCTCTACCTGCCGATCGCGGTCCTCGTCCTGCTCTCCTTCAACGACAGCGGCTTGCCGACATCCTGGTCCGGCTTTTCGACGCGCTGGTACAGCGCGCTGCTGTCGAACACCGACATTCTGCGCGCCGCCTGGAATACGCTCGTCGTCGCCGTCGTCGCCACGCTGATTTCCACCGTGCTCGGCACGCTGCTGGCGCTTGGCATGGAGACGCGCCGCAGAAAGAGCAACGGTCTGGAGGCGCTCGCCTTCGCGCCGATGGTCATTCCCGACATCGTGCTTGCCGTGGCGCTGCTGACCTTCTTCTCCCGGCTGAACCTGACGATGGGGCTGCACACGATCATTCTCAGCCATGTCATCTTCGACCTCGCCTTCGTCTGCTCGGTCGTGCGCGCCCGCCTCAAGCATTTCGACTTCTCGATCGTCGAGGCCTCGCGCGATCTCGGCGCCTCCGGCTGGACGACCTTCTGGCGCGTCACCTTCCCGGTGCTCTTGCCGTCGATCGTCGCAGGCGCGCTGCTCGCCTTCACGCTCTCGGTCGACGAGTTCATCATCGCCTTCTTCACAGCGGGCGCCGGGCGCTCGTCGATCACCCTTCCCATGCAGATCTATTCGATGATCCGCTTCGGCATCACGCCGGAGGTCAACGCGCTCGCCACCATCGTCATGGGCGTCAGCGCGACGGCGCTCCTGATCTCGCAATGGCTGAACAGAGAACAGCGCATCCCATGAGTGCACCCGCAAACCCCGCCGAACCGATCCTGCGCATCGAGAGCGTCGCCAAGAGCTTCGGCCCGGTGAAGGCCGTCGACAACGTCTCGCTCGACATTCGCGAGAACGAATTCTTCGCGCTGCTCGGCCCCTCCGGCTGCGGCAAGACCACGCTTCTGCGCATGCTCGCCGGCTTCGAAAGCCCGGGCGCCGGCCGCATCCTGCTCGAGGGCCGGGACATCTCGCCGCTGCCGCCGGAAAAGCGGCCGCTCAACCTGATGTTCCAGTCCTACGCGCTCTTCCCGCACATGACGGTCCGGCAGAACCTCTCCTACGGGCTGGAGATGGAACGGCTCGGCAAAGGCGAAATCCGCCGCCGCGTCGACGAGACCATGGCGATGACGGATCTGACGAGCTTCGCCGACCGCAAGCCCGACCAGCTTTCCGGTGGCCAGAAGCAGCGCGTGGCGCTGGCGCGCGCGCTCGTCAAGCGACCGAAGGTGCTGCTGCTCGACGAGCCGCTCGGCGCGCTGGACAAGAAGCTGCGCGAGCGCATGCAGCTCGAACTGAAGCGCATGCAGCACGAGGCCGGCATCACCTTCATCATCGTCACGCACGACCAGGAAGAGGCGCTGGTCATGGCCGACCGCATGGCGATCCTGAAGGACGGCCGGTTGCTGCAGGTCGGTGCGCCGGAAGACGTCTACGAGCGGCCCGCCGACCGCTTCGTCGCCAATTTCATCGGCGTGATGAACTTCATCGACGGCGCGGTCGCCTCCGACGGCGTCTTCGAAGCCGAAGGCCTGCGCCTCGCCGTCGTCGATGCGACGCCCGGTCCGGCGACGCTCGCTGTCAGACCGGAAAACATCGCCCTCGGCCCGCCCGGCGAGCGGCTGGCCGGCACCATCGCCGACATCGCCTATCACGGCCTCGACCGCGTGCTGCATGTCCGGACGGCTGCGGCCGAAGCGTTGATGCAGGTGCGTGTACCGGCGAGCGGCGCCGGCGATTGGCGGATCGGCGACGCGCTCAGCCTCAAGATCGACCCGGCGAAATGCCGGCTCTTCCAGTGAAAGACGAACAGGGGAACACCATGTCCAAGACCATCGCATTCTTCCCGGAAGCGGCCTTCGGCCCGGCCCTGAACTCCGTCGGCATCGCCCAGGCCGTCGAGGCGCTCGGCCACAGGGCGGTGTTTCTCTCCGACCCCGGCTTCGTCTCGGTCTACGAGGGCTACGGCTTCGAGGCGCACCCGGTGAACCTTTCCGAACCCATGCCGCCGGAGCAGATGGCGAAGTTCTGGGAGGATTTCATCAACGGCCATATCCCGAACTTCCGCAAGAGCCCCTACGACCAGGTCGACAACTATGTGAAGGACTGCTGGACGGCAATCGTCGACAGCGCCAAATGGGCGCAGAAGGATCTGCCGAGCGTATTGGCGAAGATCAAGCCGGACCTCATCTGCGTCGACAACGTCATCCTCTTCCCGGCGATCAAGCAATATGGCGCGCCCTGGGTGCGCATCATCTCCTGCTCGGAAAACGAGATCGAGGACCCGAAGATACCGCCGCATCTCTCCGGCTGCGGGGAGAGCGACTATGCCTGCCACGCCGCCTATCGCGACCACTTCAATGACGTGATCAAGCCGATCCACGACGACTTCAACGGCTTCCTGGCCGACAACAACGAGGCGGCCTATCCGATCGGCCAGTTCTTCGAGGCCTCGCCCTTCATGAACCTTCTGCTCTATCCGGAACCGGTGAAGTTCCACCGGGAGCATGCGCTCGATCCGAGGCAGTTCCAGTATCTCGAAGGCTGCGTGCGCAAGGAAAAACCCTATGAGGTGCCTGACTTCGCCGAGAAGAACGACAAGCCGCTGCTCTACATCTCCTTCGGCTCGCTGGGTGCCGGCGACACCGAGCTGCTGAAGCGCCTGATCGAGACGATCGGCAAATTGCCCTATCGCGCGCTCGTCAATGTCGGCGACTACAAGGACCAGTACGACAGCCTGCCGGGCAATATCATCATCGATGGCTGGTTCCCGCAGCCCTCGGTGATCCCGCAGGTCGATGCCGTCATCCATCACGGCGGCAACAACTCCTTCACCGAGTGCCTCTATTTCGGCAAGCCGGCGATTATCATGCCCTATGTCTGGGACGGCCACGACAATGCGACCCGCGTCGACGAGACCGGCCACGGCTTTAAGATGCCGCGCTACGACTGGACCGACGCGGACCTCGCGGCAAAGCTCGATGCCTGCATCAACAACCCGGCGATGAAGACGAAGCTTGCCGCGACCAGCGCCCACATGCAGGCACGCAACGGCCCAAAGAAGGCCGCCGGCATTCTCGACGAACTGGTGAAGACCGGCGCCTACCATGGTTGAGACGACGAGTTCCTCCGCCCCGCATATCTATGGCGCCACCACCTTCGCCGACCTCGTCGACTGGGGCGACCAGCCGGACAGCCTGGAAGGACAGTCCCGGTCCTCGGGCCGGCTCGTCCACAAGGGACCGAACAACCAGCCGGAATCCGGCATCTGGGTCTGCACGCCCGGCCGCTGGCGACTGTCGATCCCGCGCGACGAGTTCTGCCATTTCGTGGCGGGGCGGGCGATCTATCGCTCGGATGATGGAGAGATGATCGAGGTCGAGGCGCGTACTGTCGTGATGTTCCCCGGCGGATGGACGGGGGAATGCACCGTCATCGAGACCATGCGCAACATCTACATGCTGGCCTGACGCAAGAAAAACGGAAAGGAAACTCCCAATGACCGCGACACCCCTGATGCGCAAGCCGCTGGAAGAGACCGACCTCAAGGACTGGGGCGTGATCCCGACGATGATCGAGGGCGAAAGCCGCACCTCGGGCAAGCTGATCCACAAGGGTCCGGAGGGGCAATCCGAATGCGGCCTGTGGATCTGCACGCCGGGAAAATGGTTCTGCCACGTCACGCGCGACGAGTTCTGCCACTTCCTCGAAGGCCGCTGCACCTATGTGCACGAGAGCGGCGAGGTGATCGAGATCACGCCGGACACCGCCGCCTTCTTCCCGCAGGACTGGAAGGGCGAGTGCACGGTGCATGAGACGGTGAGGAAGGTCTACATGATTAGGTAGAGGGCAGGCGGGTAAGCCCCCTCATCCGCCTGCCGGCACCTTCTCCCTCAAGGGGAGAAGGAACCCTGCCGATAAGGCCCGCCTCGAAGCGACCTAGCGACGGCCGAAACCCGGCACGACATTTCCTCTCCCCTTGAGGGAGAGGATACAAAATCGAGGGCTTAGCCGAAGGCTAAACCTCAGATTTTGTTGGTGAGGGGGCCAACGCCCCCCTTCGACATCAAAGGAAAGCACCATGTTCAACCCCGCCGAACCCGTCTTCTACCGGCATCCGGCCTATCTGCCGGGCGAGGGACCGCGCCACGCCGTGATCGACCCGGCGACGCTGGCAACGGTCGGCAGCATCGCCGATACGACGATGGCCGAGATGGAAAGCGTGCTCGACGCCGCGGCCAAGGCACAGCGTGACTGGAAGCGCCTCGACGCCAAGTCGCGCGCGACCGTGCTCCACCGCATCGCCAACCGCATCGAGGCGACCGACATGCGCCGCTGCGCGGAACTGATGTCGCGCGAGATGGGCAAGCCCTACCCGGAAGCGATTGGCGAGGTGGCGAACTGCGCCGGCGCCTTCCGCTATTTCGCGGAGATGGCGCGCGACGAGGCCGGCAAGGTGGCGGGCACGACGCAAGCAGGCTCCTTCCAGCATGCGCGCTACGAGGCGCTCGGCGTGAGCGTGCACATCATGCCGTTCAACTTCCCGATCCTCCTGATGTGCTGGACGGTCGCGGCGTCGCTGGCCTCGGGCAATGCCTGCATCATCAAGCCGGCGCCGGCGACGACGCTCTCGACGCTGGCCTTCATGCCCGTTTTCGAGGCGTTGCCCGAGGGCCTGATCGCCTGCCTGCCGGGCGGCGCCGAGCTTGCCTCGGCCCTCATCGCGTCGCCGAAGACGCACGCCGTCGCCTTCACCGGTTCGGTCGCGGCGGGCAAGGCGGTGGCGATGGCAGCGGCGGCGCAGATGAAGCCCGCCGTCATCGAGGCGGGCGGCAGCGATCCCTTCATCGTCACCGCCCACGCGCCGCTTGACGTCGCTGCCGCCGGCGCCGTCACGGCCGCCTTCCACATGTCCGGCCAGGTCTGCACCTCGGCCGAGCGCTTTTTCGTCGTCGATGCCGTGCATGATGCATTCGTCGAACATTTCGTCAGAGAGACGAGGCGCCTGCGCATCGGCAACGGCCTCGCCAAGGCGGAGATCGGGCCGCTGGTCAGCGAGGCGGCGCGGGCCAAGGTCATCCGTCTCGTCGAGGATGCGAAGGCGAAGGGCGCGACGGTCGAGATCGGCGGAAAGATTCCGGAGAGCGAACCGACCGGCTGGTTCTACGAGCCGACGATCCTGACAGGCTGCACACCCGACATGGTGATCCTGCGCGAGGAGTGTTTCGGTCCCGTCGCGGCCGTCATGCGGGTCAGGGATTTCGACGAGGCGATCGAACGGGCGAACGACAGCGAATTCGGCCTCGGCGCCTCGATCTTCACCACCTCGCTCGAAGAAGCGATGGAGGCCGCCGACCGGCTGGAGGCCGGCATGGTTTGGGTCAACAACCCGCTGATCGACAACGACGCGCTGCCCTTCGGCGGCTGGAAGAAATCCGGCCTCGGCCGCGAGCTTTCGAAACTCGGACTCGACGCCTTCCGCCGCTCGAAAATGGTCATCATCGACCACAAGCCGGTGGTGCAAAGCTGGTGGTACCCCTATCCGGACGGCTGGTTCTACGGGGACGGCGGCCGCAAGCACGCCTGAGACAGGCATTCAAAGGACAGAACAATGATCATCACCCTTCTCGGCGGCGCGGGCTTCATGGGCGCGGGCATCGTGCGCGACCTCGTCTCCGACCGCACCATTATCGACATCACGGCGATCCGCCTTTGCGACGCCTCGCGCGAGAAGATGGAGGCGCTGGCGAACGAGCTTGGCGATCCACGCATCACGCTCGTCGATCTCGACGTGACGAATGCCGCCGCACTGAATGCCGCGATTGCGGGGGCGGATATCTGCATCAACTGCGTACCGACCCTGCTCGGCTTTCAGATGACGATCTTCGAGGCAGCCCTTGCCGCAAGGGTCGCCTACATGGACCTCGGCGGGCTCGGCACTTATACCGTCAAGCAGCTTGCGGAGCACGAACGTTTCAGGGTGGCCGGTGTCACGGCGGTGATCGGCTGCGGCGCAGACCCGGGCATGTCGAACGTCATCTGCCGCGCGGTGGCCGACGAACTGGACGAGATCGACCGGATCAACCTCTACTGGGCTGCCGAACTGGTGGGCGACGAAAACCCCGTTCTGGTGCCGCCCTACAGCGTCTCGACGGTGCTGGCGGAATATGCCCATCCGAGCACCCAGTTCTATGACGGCAGGCATGTCGAGTGCCCGCCGATGAGCGGCAGCGAGTTCCTCGACCTGCCGGAACCCTGGGGACGCTGCGAATTCATGCATTCGCCGCATTCCGAGCAGCTCACCGTGCCGCTCGCCGACGGCATCCGCGAGAAGGGCATCAAGGAATTTTCCTGGAAGCTGCACCTGCCGCATCGCGAGCACGAGGCCTGGGTCGGCCTGGTGAAAGCCGGCTTCGGCGATTTCGACGAGCCGGTGGAGATCGGCGGCGTCAGGGTCAAGCCGCTCGACGTGCTGAATAAAGTGATCGAGCGCAACATCAGGAAGAATGCCGGCAGGATTCCCGCACAGGACAGCCACGAAATCCATCTCGCCATCGGCCGCGGACGAAAGGACGGGATAGAGCGCACGGTCCGGGTCGAGGTGACTGTTTCGCCTGACCCGCTCTACGCTCCCTATGTCGATGCCTGCACCTCGATGAACGCCTCGATCGCCGCTCAACTCATTCTCGCCCATCCGAAGAAAGCGGGCGTGTATGCGCCGGAAAGCTATTTCGACGTGGCGACCTACTTCCCGGAACTGGAGAAGCGGAAGTTTCGCATCACGACGACGGTCGAATAGTCACGTGACGCCAAAGCTGAAAAGCGATTTACGAATATGGCAGAAATAAGAAATTTATTCCCTACAAAACTGATGGAGATACGATATAAAACACCTGTTGGCCGTTCTTTGCGGCGACACGGACGAAACCGAGATGAGGTGGATGCATGCGCAACGCGCAACTCGACTGCAAGGCCGGCTACGGTTTCGACCGCCGCATCGCAAGGAATGCAAGTTCGGGGAAGGCGAGGCGCAGCGGCGTCATGCAACGCTGCATTTCCGCCGCCCTTTGCGGTGCGGCCTTTCTGTTCGTCGCCGGCTTCATCCTGATTCACTGACAATCAACGCACGCCATGACAACCGGCGATCCCGTCATCGCGCCGGTGACGCGTCTTCGCTTCGGCCACCGTGCTGAAAATCCCACGATGAGTGTCCCCGCACGGAACGGCGGGGCGCTGATGGTTGCGTGACCTCAGTTCATGAGGGCGCGCGGGCCGCTCCAGGTGGCGCGATCCAGCGGCGACACGGTTTCCCCACCCAATTCGAGGATCTGCATCGCAGCGGCGAGCGACATATCCAGGCAATAGGTCAGGAATTCTTCTCCCGTATCGTTCGCTTGCTGGCGTGCCAAGCTGATCATACGCGCGATCGCCGCAATTTCCTTGAGGCGGTCCGTCTCTTCGGTCTCGCATGGTAGCTCGATGATGTTCGGTACACTCACGGCTTGTTCCTCTCTTGGCCTCCATCAGGAGGACTTGACTCAAGTCAAGCAGAGGGGCCGTGACATCGGCGTGACACACCTTGTCCGTGTCCGATCAAGTTGTGATTGTGGAAGTCGGAAAAGCCATGCGCCACATGCCGGTGGCGGCAAACGTCCAGTCGTCCGGCGGGGTGCCGCGGCGGTCTGCGCGGCAGGCGACGGTGCGGATGAGATCGAGTGCATCCTTGCGTTTCAAATCCACGAGGTTTTGCCGGACGGCCCGCAGCAGCGCCCCGCGCCGGTCGTCGTCGATCTGCTTTGCCGCCGCAAGGATGGTCGCATAGGTGCGGTCGCGGAAGTTCAGTGCCTCCGCGGCTGACAACAGCGTTGCGCGTTCCTCCACGCTCACGATGCCGAGGTCCGCGAGTTTTCGCAGCGTGGCCCGCACATTCACCAGAGCTTCTGTCAGGGCAAGATGGCCGAGTTCGGCCGGCCCGTGGACCTGTGCAACATCGCCATCGTCGACGACCTCGCCTGATGCATATTGGCGATAAATCTCGCCGACGCCGACCATGCCGAAAGGCGCGCATTCGGCCGCGCGCAAGGCGCCCATGCTTGCGGCACCCAGTACCTGTACGCCTTCCGCCAGGGCGAAGAGGATCTCCTTGTGCCAGACGGCGGGAACCTGTTCGTAGATCCCGTCCACCAGGCCGATGACCGTCGCGCCTTCGGCGACGGCGCGGTACAGGTCTCCCTGTCGCGCCGGGGCGCGGTAGGAGACGTCGCGATGGACCGGCCGCAGGGCAGCGGGCGCGGTCGGGCCGGCGAAGACGATCTTCATGAGGGGACCAGAGCCATCGAGATCGCCCGCGCGCCGTAACGCCGCTTGCGTTCACCGGAAGGACTTTCAAGGCCCGGCACGAACACCTTTGCCACGGCGAAAGGCAGGTCTGGCTCGCTCAGCGGCACCGCGATGACGCACCCGATGCGCGCCGCGCGCAGACAGCCAAGCGTAGCGTGCAGCATTTGCTCGAGGCCGGGGTCTTCGTGGCTCTGCTGCGGATCCGTGACTGCCGGCACCGCGTCGAATTCGGCGCGAAGCGCATCGGGCAGCGGTGCCGCGAAGAGCCGTGGATCGATGTCGTCGCGGGCCCCGCTGATATGCGTGAGGCGCGATTGGGCTGCTTCCGTGACCGCGCGGATCGCGGCGCGGACGGCCGCCGGATGTGTCCCGCTGCCATTGGTCACGTCCAGATAGCGCGCGGCGCGGCCGCGGAGTGCGGCCCCCTCGGCGAGAAGCGCAAGGTAGGACGGTACCGCAACGTCGCTTGTGATGTCGAACAGCCGCAGTTGCAGGTCGGCCTCATCGATCCGTTTCACGAGATCGGACAGGACAGGGTCGCCGAAGCTTGCCGGATCGACGCAGCGGCGATGGCGGGTTTTTCGCGGCCGGAAGTGCCATAGCGCCTCGGCATCCCTCTCGATGCGCTCCAGAAGGCCGTGGAGGATCGCCTCCTGCGGCGTGTTGCCCGACGCAAGTCCGTCCGACGACTGCCAGAAGCGCATGCCGTCCCGCGTGCGATCGAGCATCGCTGCTTCAAGCGGTACAAAAATGGGCCGGTTCTCCAGCAATTCGAAACCTTCCGCCCAGGCGAGAACGTCATCCTCGGCAATATCGGACGCCCGGGCTGCGATGAGCCCGTCGAGCGTCTCGGTAGCCAGACCCTCGACCATGAGATGGCGGCGGCTCGTGATTCGCATCGCCACCGTCGGCCGTCCGGCGATGGCGCGTTCGAGCGCTTCCATCGCCGCGCTCGTCCGCGCCGCGGCGTCGGAAATGCCCTTGCCCTGGTTGATGACAATCGACAGCGCATTCGGCGCCACGGCATTCCACACGGGGATGCCGACGCGATCGAGGCTCGTCAGGCGGGCGAGTCTCGTGATGCCGTAACGCGGCAGAAAAGCCCGCACACGTTCGAAGGTTTCCTCCGGCGTGCAGACGCGATCGAAATAGCGGCGCCCGTCGCAACCTGCTGCACTCCCGCCCTGCTGAGCGGGAGCGGAATGTGCCGGATCGCGACGCTCCGGCTCACCGCCGACAGCCATCGCGATCAGTCGAGTTTGCCGGAGAAGGCTTCGAGTTTGCCCGAAAAGGCCTCAAGCTTGCCAGAGAAGCCTTCGAGCTTGCCGGAGAAGGCGTCTTCCAGCGAGGCGACCGCAACGGCGAAATCAACGCCCTTGACGATGGCGGCACCGCTCTCGCGCAGAACGTTTGCTGCGCCCAACGCTCCGGTTTCCGGCGGCGCCATTGCCGCAACGGTCCCCGTATCCAGATCTGCTATCCACAGCCCGGTCTCTCCCGGCAGTCCGAGCACCACGATTCTTGCCATGTCCGATCCCTTTCCCTCGCCCTAGAAGCCTGCCCTGCGCAGTCCTTCACGATAGTGCTCCTGCCAATCTCCCCGGCTGGGAACGATGGACAGCCAATTCTCGACATCAAAGTCCGGATGCACGTCCTTGGCCTTGCGGGTGAGGGAGCGTGCACGCTTTTCGTCTCCCAGCATGGCCCAGCACGCCGCAGCGAGGCGCGCCGCCGGCAGCGGGTCCGCCATCTTGGCGATATATCCGAGAGCTTCCTCGTAGCGCCGAAGGTTGTAGGCAGCCCCGCCGGCCGTCCAGAGATAGACGTCCGGGCTGATAGGATTGAGCTCGATTGCCTGCTTGACCTTTGCGAGACCCAGCTCGGCTTCTGCCGCATGGATCAGGGTGTCCGCATAGTCGGCCTTTACGTCGGCATAATGAGGGCTTGCAGCCTCCGCGCGCTCGAACGCGTCGATGCTCTCATCGAAGGCGCCAAGGAAAAGCTTCGCGACGCCAAGTTCGCGATAGCCGCTGGCGAGGTCCTGGCCGATTTCGATTGCCTGGCAGGCATGCTTTTCGGCCGCCTCCAGCAGGTCCTTGTCCCCGCGCGCCGTAAGGAGCCATTCCATGTGACTGGTGCGTGCCAGGCCGCTGAGCGCGCCCGCGAAGAAGGGGTTCTCGTTGAGCGCTGCCCGGAAGGCCTTGCGCGCCCGCCGGATCTGCGGCAGCCCCAGATGGTGCAGATGCTGCTTGCCGAGCAGATAGTGGTGATAGGCTGCCGGATGGCGCTCGAACTGCTCGCGGGCGAAGGCGCGGTGCTCGATGTGACTGGCGATTGAAGCAACGATGCGGCGTGAGAGCTCGCCATAGGTGGTGCTAAGGTGCACCGCGCCGATCGGATAGCGCTCTGCCCAGACCACCTCGTCGTCACCCACGAAGACGAGTTGAACAAAGAGATAGCTTTCGTCGTCCCGGCGCGACAGCCGGGTGTCGAGCGCGTAACTCACGGCATAGCGCAGAAACATGTCCTGCCGGTTCGGCTCCTCTGCGACTTTCGCCGCAGTGTGCGGTGCGACCAGGGAAATGGATTTCAGCGCGCAGAGGCCGATCGCAACGTCTTCCAACAGCGTTGCGGCGATCAGGGAGCCATCGTCGCCGTTGCCGAAACCCTTGGGCGGCAGAAGGGCGAGACGCGGCAGCGATGTCGTACCGCTTGCAACCGGATCGTCGGCCGCGTGGGAAAAAGTCACCGGCTCCGAGCCACCGGGGAACTGCTGGTAGCCATTGAAGATCTTTTTGACGATATCGAGCGTCTTCTTGTCCGGTTTGACCTGGAGATCGCTCCAAAGCTGCTTCTTGCACTGCTCGAAGAGTTCGCGGACCAGCCGTAGTTGCCCCTCCGCGGCATAGACCTGCATGAGAATGCGATAGGCGGCCTCCTCGGTCGGGTCCACTTCGAGGATGCGATGCGCCGCCTCCTTCACGAGTTGCGTCTCGTCACGGTGCTGCGCCAGTGTCATGACGCTTTCCACGGTATGGAGGGCATTCTCGGCAAACTGGCGCCGTTGCGCCGACAGCCAGATGCGGCCCGGTGGAGCGATTTCCTCTATGGAGGCGAGGAATTCACCGCGATAGGCGCTGAGCAGTGCGTGCAGGCCGTCGAAAGGCGCCAGCGCGGGAAGATGCTGGATGTCTTCGAAATCCGCGGACAGTGCCGATGTGGCAAGGCCGATCGTCTCGGTTTCGAGGTCGACAAGCTTTATGCCGAGCTGTTCCTGCCGGCTCTTTATACGGGACAGGAGCTTCCGCAGGTTGACGAGTGGGTTGCCGTCCTCGCCCCAGAAAAGCCGCGCAAGGTCGATGCGAGACCGGCTGCGAGTTTCCGACTGCAACAACAGGCAAAGGACCACGAGGCCCTTTTCCGGAAACGACAATTCGTCACCGGTTTCGCTGACCAGGCGCAGATCCCCAAACGTCAGCAACCTAAGCTTCATGAGCCCCCGCCCCGAAAGTCGCGTTCGTCCTAGTATTCGTCCAGGGTCTTAACAAATCCTCACTGTCTGCGATCCGGGGTTGTCCAGAAACAGGCCAACCCCATAGCGTCAGTTGTGGGCGTGAGAGGTATCGCCCTTATCGCCGGTGGCCGGCAGGAATTCCGCGGAACCGCCTTCTGCGACCGACTTGACGAGTGCAAGAATCGCCCGGCGGATCTTCGCGTCGCCGATGCTCATGAAGGCCTGATTAAGCGAAAGGCCCTCGCGTGTCGCCATGAAGGCCGAAATGTCGCCGGACGTGCTTGTGCCGTCGCCGAGGCCACCCATCTCGACCGAGCCCGTTTCTTCCTGCTGGAAGAAGAAGCTGACCGGAACGCCGAGTACCTGCGCAATATGCTGCAGCCGGCTCGCACCGATGCGGTTCGTACCCTTCTCGTATTTCTGGACCTGTTGGAAGGTGACGCCCAGGTGTTCTCCCAGCTTTTCCTGGGAAAAGCCGCGCACGAGCCTCTGCAGCCGTACGCGAGAGCCGACGTAGGCGTCGATGGAGTTCGGGGCCTTGTTGGTCATTGTTGCCTCCTTGACCGGTGCAAATCAGAAGCCTGCTTCTCAGCGGACAATTGCCAATTGTCAGGCCGGACGCAAGCCAGTTTAAAATGTACTGTGGCGCATCTGTGGATCGAACACAACTAGCAGTCCTAACCAGTCGGCAGTTTATCCGCACGCGCGTGTTTTGGCCCTTCGACACCCAAGCAATGTGCTGTTTGCCGGATGAATTTTTGCAAATGGCGAGCATAATGCGGCTGATCCGTCGGAGATTCGTGGAGGAGCGATGATGACCGGGGCGCGAATTGTTGGCTGGGCTCATTCGGTTTTCGGCAAATCGGAACTGCCCGATACGGAAGCCCTGATGGCCTCGGTCGTCCCGGATGCGCTGTCGCATGCCGGCATCGATCCGGCGGTGGTCGACGGAATCTTTGTCGGGGTCATGAACAACGGATTTTCGCGGCAGGATTTCCAGGGAGCGCTCGTCGGTATGGGCAACGCGGGGTTGGCCGCGACGCCTGCGGTCCGCCTCGAAAACGCCTGTGCCACCGGCTCCGCCGCGATCCATGCTGCCCTTGATTTCATTGCGGCGGGACGCGGACGCGTCGCGCTCGTCGTCGGCGCGGAAAAAATGACCGCGACATCGACGGAAGACGTGGGCGACGTTTTGCTCGGAGCGAGCTACCGTCGGGAGGAGGCCGACGTCGACGGCGGTTTTGCCGGGATCTTCGCTCAGATCGCCCGCGCCTATTTCCAGCGTCATGGCGACCGCTCCGAAGAACTTGCGATGATCGCTGCCAAGAACCACGCGAACGGCGTCGGCAACCCCTTCGCGCACATGCGCCGCGATCTTGGGCTCGACTTCTGCCGCACGGTTTCCGACAAGAACCCTTATGTTGCGCCGCCGCTGCGGCGAACCGACTGTTCCCCGGTTTCCGATGGCGCCGCCGCGCTTGTTCTCGCAAGCGACGAGGTGGCGGCGGATTTCGAACGGGGGATCGCCTTCCGTGCCCGCAGCCACATGAACGACGTTCTGGCGCTCAGCCGTCGCGATCCGCTTGCCTTCGACGGTGCACGGAGAGCCTGGGCCACGGCGCTGCAGGACGCGGATCTGACCCTGGACGACCTCTCCTTCGTCGAGACCCATGATTGTTTCACTATCGCGGAACTGTTGGAATATGAAGCAATGGGGCTCGCGGCGCCGGGGGAGGGGTATCGTGTCGTCCGCGAGGGGATTGCCGTCCGTGGCGGCCGCCTGCCGGTCAATCCCTCCGGTGGCCTGAAGGCCAAGGGGCACCCGATCGGAGCGACGGGCGTTTCGATGCACGTGATGGCGGCCATGCAGCTCATGGGCGAGGCCGGTTTGATGCAGGTCGCCGCGCCGAACATTGCCGGGGTCTTCAACATGGGCGGCGCGGCGGTGGCGAACTATGTCTCGCTGCTTGAGCGTGTCCGGTGAAAATGACACGGCGTTGTGATTGTCTTGGCTGAAACAGCGCGTGGAAAGAAGCCGTTAACCCTGACCTTGTTAGGAAGGAGGGAGTGAGTACGGGAGAGCGATATGGCCGACAAACAGGAAATGGACAGCGCAACGACGACGAACGCGCGAGTCGTTCCCTTTCCCGCTGCACGGCGTGTCGGAGACGTGCGCGCCTGCGCGGACATGCTTGAGCAATTGCATGGTACACCGGCCCAGGACTACTGGCGTTCCCATTGCCGTGCGATGTATGCGCGCCTGATCGACGTCGGTTGCGTCGAGGAAGAGGCGCGTGACGAGGTGCTGGCGTTCCAGCAAGAGGTTCACGCCGAACTGACGGATCGCCACCAGGCCCGCAGCCGCGCCCGAGGCCGCAGCTCCTGAGGCATCGAACGCGGCCCGCGCCCGGGCCGCGTTCCATCCTCGGTCAGCCGTCTCAGGCAGCGTGGCTCGCCAGCCCGGTCGGGCGGGTCGCCGCGGCCTTTTCGACCATTGCGACGACCTCGGCACGGCGCGCGCCTTCGAGTGGCAGTCGCGGCATGCGGACGCGCTCGGATCCGCGGCCCATGATCTGCTCCGCGAGCTTGATGGACTGCACGAGATCGTGTTCGGCATCGAGATGCAGGAGCGGCATGAACCAGCGGTAGATGCGGCGCGCTTCCTCCCAGTCGCCGCGGTCCGCCGCGGCCACGAGCGCCACCGATTCCTGGGGGAAGGCGCTCGTGAGCCCGGATACCCAGCCCTTGGCACCGAGCATCAGGCCCTCGAGTGCCACGTCGTCGAGGCCGGCGAAGATATCGAAACGATCGCCGAAGGCGTTGATCAGATCCGTGAAGCGGCGGGGGTCCGGGGCACTTTCCTTGACGGCCATGATATTGGGGATGCCGGCAAGGGCCTGCAGCACGTCGGCGCCGATGTTCACGCGATACGCAGGTGGATTGTTGTAGAGCATGATCGGCAGAGCGCATGCCTCCGCGACCGCCCGGAAGTGGGCGATCAGCTCCGATGGCTTCGGGACATAGACCATGGCAGGGAGCACCATCAGCCCGTCCGCACCCAGCCTTTCGGCGTCCTTCGCATAGGCGACGGCGCGGCGGGTGTCGAATTCGGAGACGCCGGTGATGACCGGTACGCGGCCGTTCACGACTTCGACCGCGGCCTTGAGGATCGTCCGTTTTTCCTCCGGATCGAGCGAATTGTTCTCGCCGCACGTGCCCATGACGATAAGTCCGTTGACGCCGTCCCTGACCAGCGCGTCCTGTACGCCCTGCGTCGCGTCGATGTCGACGGACATGTCATCCCGGAACTGCGTCGTGACGGCGGGGAAAACGCCGTGCCAGCCAGTGCTCATCTTCAACTCCCGTGTTTGTTCGCGTTCTAAGTGCGTCTTCTCATCCGGCCCGGCCGGAACGATGATCAAGTGCGAATAATATATAATTTATACATTTTGTGGTCAACTGGCTTTTTCCTGTATTTCGTGTAGCGGATTCCCATGGCATTTCCTCTGAAACATCGCACGCTCTCCGGCGCCCTTATCGAAGAAATCCGTCAGGGGATTCTGTCGGGACGGTATCCGGCCGGAAGCCAGCTGCGCCAGGATGCGCTCGCCGATTCCTTCGGCGTTAGCCGCATTCCCATCCGGGAGGCGCTGTTCCAGCTGGAGGCCGAGGGTCTCGTGCGTATCGTACCGCAGAAGGGAGCTATCGTCTCCGAGCTTTCCACGGCGGAAATCGACGACGTTTTCGAACTGCGCGCCATGCTGGAACCGCGGCTTCTGCGGGCGTCGGCTCCGCTTCTCTCCGAGGCGGACTTTGCCGCGTTGGACGAAATCCAGTCACGTTATGTGAGCGCAATCACGGCCCGGGAGGTCGATCGTTACGGCCAGCTCAATGCCGAACTGCACATGGTGCTCTATCGGCGGGCGGATCTGCCGAAGACGCAGCAGATCGTCGCCTCGCTCCTTCAAACCAGCGAGCGCTACACCCGGGTGCAGCTTTCGAGCGCCGATGCGATGAGCAAGGCGATGCGTGAGCATGCCGAACTCATCCGCCTCTGCCGGTCCCGGGACGTGGAGGAAGCAGGCCGCCTGCTGGAGCGGCATATTTCCGATGTCCGTACAGATCTGCTGGCGGTTCTGCACACCCAAGCGTAAACCCGTCCGATGCCTATTCGGACGGGTGGTCGTCCGCGAAAAAGGCTTCGGCATCCTTCGCGAAGGCGCGGCGTGACTCCGGCCGGGTATAGAACATGTGGCCGCCGCGGTAGAGGGCAAGTGAAGCGTGCGCCTCCGCGAGTTCTGCCGGGAGGTGATCGATCACGTAGCGGCTGGCCCCATAGGGGGTCAAAACGTCTGTGTAGCCGTGCGCGACGAGCAGGCGGAAGGATGGGATAACCGAGAGCAGATTGCGCAGATCGGATACAGCCTCCGCTTCGCCGCGTCCCCCGCCGTCGTTCCAGTCCCACTGCCGGCTCACATCGCTTGAAAGCAGCGTATAGGTCATCTCGGTGCGAAACCCGAGCGTGTTGCGCGCATAGTCGGCAAATGCCGCGCCGTAGGCCCGGGTATAGCCGTCGAGCACGGCATCGTCGCCACGCACATATCGCTCCTCCGGAAACGGGTCCGGCACGCTGTGGCCCGCATCGTAAGGACTGGCGATCCGCTCGTCTCCCGCAGCCGCGGCGTAAAGATCGCCGACGAAGCCGCGGCTGCGCGCGACCTCGGCCTTCTCTATTCCGGTGAACCGGGCGATCCGGTCATGGAAGTCATCCGCGGCCACACCGGAAGGAGGACGGCCGGCGAGTGTCACAAGATAGTCGCCCATGGCAAAGGCCTCGGCCTCCTTCAGCCGTTCGAGGTTGAAGCGGTCCTCGCGCTCGAGTTCGGCCGCGGCAAGCGACGGAAACTGCAGGGCGGCACCCAATGGATAGCTGGTGGCACCGAACAGCAGCCTGGCGTCGATCAGCGGCGAGACCATGACGATGCCGGAGACAAGAATTCCCTGCCGGTCCTTGAGCGCCGTGGCGACTTTCGCCGCACGGAAGCCGCCGTAGCTTTCGCCGAGCAGGTATTTGCGCGATGCCATGCGGCCCGCCCCCTGGACATAGAGGGTGATCGCCTTGGCGATACTCTCGGCATCCTCACGCACGCCATAAAAGTCCGAAGCCTTGTCGCCGGTCGTCGCCCGGCTCCAGCCCGTTCCGACCGGATCGATCAGGACAAGATCCGTGAAGGCGAGCCAGCTGTCGGCATTGTCGACCAGTGCGGGTCGTGTGCCGTCGCTGTCGCCTCCGTCGAGCGGAAGCAGGCGAGGTCCCACGAGACCCAGGTGCAGATATGCGGATGCGGCGCCGGGACCGCCGTTGAAGACAAAGGTCACGGGGCGGTCAGCCCCCGCATCCTTCGCGACATAGGCCGTGTAGAACAGGCGCGCCGAAACCTTGCCGTCCTGTCCGAAGAGAGCCAGCGTCCCGGCCGTCGCCGCATAGGGCAGGCTTCGTCCGTCGAGTTGCAACCGGAATTCCCGGCTGCTGTCGGCAGGCAGCAGCGACAGGATGCCCTCTGCCTCCGTCGCTCGAGAGTCCGGCGATTGTGCCGCAGCCGGAACAAGCAGCAGGTATGCGCTGAGGAGGACAACCGAAAGTCTGTGCAGCATCCGTCGCTCCCTCGCCGGTTCGGTTTGTGCGGGCGACGGGAGCATAGGCAGGCCGTCCCTGCTGCGGAACTCAATTGAAATTGATCGGCCCTGTTCACCAACTAGCCGGAGATGGCGCCCGGCTAGAGGCGCCCCTCGCGTTTCAGCTTCAACTCGCGGAAAAAGATGAAGAGGCCGGACAGCACGATCAGTGCCGCGCCCGCCAGCATCGCCGGCCGCGGCAGGTCGCCGAAGAAGAGCCAGCCGAACGCGATTGCCCAGAGCAGCAGGGTATATTGCAGCGGCACCACGGTGGCGGCGTCGGCCAGTTTCAGCGACCGGTTGACCAGCATGTGCGCGCTCATCGCGACGACGCCGAGCAGACAGAGAAGGCCGAAATCGAGGGGTCTGACGGGTGCCCACTGGGCAGGTTCGACCAGAATGATCACGAGGGAGACGATCGCGGCAGCGGCTGCCTGCCAGAAGACCAGCGTGGTATCCGGCGTGGTGCGCAGGCTGCGGCCGAGCACCATCGCAAGCCCGAAGGCAATGCTGCCGGCAAGTGCCACCAGTGCCGGCAGGGCGAATGTTTTCTCGGAGGGTTCCAGCGCGATGAGAACGCCTGCGAAGCCGATCAGGATCGCGCTCCACCGCCGCCAGCCGACATGCTCTCCGAGAAACAGCGGGGAGACGGCCGCCACATAGATCGGCGCCGCCAGCCAATAGGTCATCGCATCCGCCAGCGACATGTAGGCGACGGCGAAATAGAAGGCGGACGCTTCGAAGACGAAGAAAAGGGCGCGCGCCATGTGCAGCCACGGCTTGTCGACGGCGAGGAGTTGGCGCGGACCTGTCCGCCAGAACAGCGGCGAGAGGACGACGAGGGCCGCGACGCTGCGGATCAGCATGAGCTGGCTGACGGAATAGGTTGCGACGAGCCATTTGCCGAGCACGTCGTTCAACGAGAACATGACCATGGCGAGCAACATGAGTACGACGCCGGCGCGGGCATTCGGCGAAGGCTGGGCAAAGGTTGTGATTTCGGTCATCTGCGTCGGTCGCGGCTCACGGATCGGTCGTTCGCGCCGCTGTTGCACATTCAGGCAACCGGCGCCACCCATGACTTCTCGTCATGGGGAAAAGCTTTGGGTGATTTGCAGTTGATCGGCGCCCTTTCCAATGAAATGGTTGCGCTGTCACCCGCGCTGACTCAACGAACCGACGTGCTGGAAAGAGGAGGGCCAGAGAGGACATGATCAAAGGAAAACGCCGCCTGCGGTCGCAGGACTGGTTCGACAATCCCGACCATATCGACATGACGGCGCTCTATCTCGAGCGCTTCATGAATTACGGCATCACCCCGGAGGAACTGCGCAGCGGCAAGCCGGTCATCGGCATTGCGCAAAGCGGCAGCGATCTGACGCCCTGCAACCGGCATCATCTCGACCTCGCCAGGCGGGTCCGCGACGGCATCCGCGACGCGGGCGGCATCCCGATCGAATTCCCGACCCATCCGATCTTCGAGAACTGCAAACGGCCGACGGCAGCCCTCGATCGCAATCTCGCCTATCTCGGCCTCGTCGAGGTGCTCTACGGCTATCCGCTGGACGGCGTTGTGTTGACGACGGGTTGCGACAAGACGACGCCGTCGGCGCTGATGGCCGCCTCGACGGTCGATATTCCGGCGATCGTGCTGTCCGGCGGGCCGATGCTCGACGGTTGGCACGAGGGCGATCTTGTCGGGTCCGGCACGGTGATCTGGCGTTCGCGCCGCAAACTTGCCGCCGGCCAGATCGACGAAGAGCAGTTCCTTGATGCTGCGCTCGACTCCGCACCGTCCATCGGTCACTGCAATACGATGGGCACTGCCTCGACCATGAATGCGATCGCCGAGGCGCTGGGCATGTCACTGACCGGTTGCGCCGCGATCCCCGCCGCCTATCGGGCGCGCGGCCAGATGGCCTACCGCACCGGCCGCCGGGCGGTCGAACTGGTGCTGGAAGACGTCAAGCCCTCGGATATCCTGACGCGTGCCGCTTTCCTCAATGCGATCCGCGTCAACTCGGCGATCGGCGGTTCCACCAATGCGCAGCCGCATCTTGCCGCGATGGCAAAACATGCCGGCGTCGAGCTCCGCCTCGACGACTGGCAGGAGTACGGCTACGATATCCCGCTCCTCGCCGACGTGCAGCCGGCCGGCCGGTTCCTTGGCGAGCGGTTTCATCGGGCGGGCGGCGTGCCGGCGGTCATGTGGGAGCTGCTCGACGCCGGAAAGCTCGACGGAAGCTGTCGAACCGTGACCGGCCGGTCCGTTTCGGAGAACCTCGAGGTGCGGCAGGCCACCGACCGTGAGGTCATCCGACCCTACGGTGAGCCGCTGCGGGAGCGTGCCGGTTTCCTGGTGCTCAAGGGGAACCTCTTCGATTTCGCCATCATGAAGACCTCCGTCATTTCGGAGGAGTTCCGCCGTCGCTACCTGAGCGAACCTGGCCGGGAAGAGGTGTTCGAGGGCCGCGCCGTCGTGTTCGACGGGTCGGAGGACTATCACCGCCGCATCAACGATCCGTCGCTTGCGATCGACGAGCGGAGCATTCTCGTCATTCGCGGTGCAGGTCCGCTCGGTTGGCCGGGATCCGCCGAGGTCGTCAACATGCAACCGCCGGACCACCTCCTGAAGCGGGGCATCACGAGCTTGCCGACGATCGGCGACGGCCGCCAGTCGGGCACCGCCGACAGCCCGTCGATCCTCAACGCCGCGCCGGAAAGCGCGGCTGGCGGCGGCCTTGCCTGGCTTCGAACCGGCGACGCGATCCGCATCGACCTAACGAAAGGGCTTTGCGACATGCTGGTCGATCCAGCCGAAATCGATCGGCGCAAGGCGGACGGCATACCCCCGGTGCCCCCGGATGCGACGCCGTGGCAGCGCCTCTACCGCAAGACCGTGACGCAGCTTTCGGACGGCGCAGTCATCGAGGGTGCCGCCGATTTTCGCGGGATCGCGGCGAAGCCGCCACGGCACAATCACTGAAATACACCTCGCGGCCTCGCGCCATCCGATGGAATTTCGGCGGCCTCCATCCGTTACCGTTCGCGAGGCGTCCATGTGCCGGCCTCGCTGAATCGCTTGGGCGCGATGGAGGATGGCATGAAGAACGGCAAAGTGCTCGGCTGGATCATGATTGTCGGCGGCGCCTGGTGGCTCGGCTCCGGGCTTCTCATGAACGACATGGGCGGGATTGCGGGCCTCGGCTACAATCCCGATGCGCCGATGAGTTTCCAACTCGCACCTGGAGGGTTTCTTCTCGGCATCGTCATCAACGGTCTCATTCTCTTCGCCGGGATTAGGACCGGGACGGCCTCGGACAAGGCCGGCGCGTGAAGCCGTGTCCGCGGTCCCTCAGCCCCGTCGGGCCACCAGGATGCCGGCGAGCACGATGGCGCCACCGAGCGCCTGAATCGCTCCGACGGGCTCGGCCAGGATGAACCAGGCGAGGATCGCGGCGACGACGGGCTGGAGCAGCAAGGTCAAGGACGAAAAGGCGGTCGGCAGATAGGCGAGCGCGTAGGTGACGAGCCCTTGGCCGCCGACATGGCTGATAAGGGCGAGGCCGATCAGCATCGCCCAGCCGAAGAGCGTTACGGGCACCATCACCTGTTCGGAAAAGAGGGCAAGCGGCAGCATGCACAGCGCAGCCGAGAGCGTCGTAGCGGCCATGATGCGCGGCGTCGAGAAGCGGACGCGCAAGCGGCCAAGCGACAGCATATATCCCGCATAGAAGACCGAGGCGACAATCGCCAGCATGTCGCCCGCAAGGTCGCCACCGCCAAGTGCCGCAGGGCCACCCTTGAGGACAAGTACACCGGCAAGCGCCATCGCGAGGCCCGCCAGAAAGACGCACGTGACACGCGTCCGGAACAGCAGCCAGGACCCGAGCGTGACGAAAACCGGCGCGAGGTTCGCCAGCAGCGTCGCATTGGCGACCGACGTCATATGCAGCGCGAGGTGCCATGCCGCGAGATCGGCAGCCAGGAAGACGCCCGGCAGCAGGAGCAGGAGATAGTCGCGAAGCGTTTCCGGCCGCGAGTCGGCTTGGACGTTCCCCGGCAGGCCGGAGACGATGAGAAACGGCACAAGGGCAAGGGCGACGCGCCAGAACGCCGTTGCAATCGGACCGATTTCCGACAACCGCACGAAGATCGGCGAGCCGCCGATGGCGACGCCGCCGAGCAGCAATGCGGCAAGTGCCAGCCGATGGCGCGAGAAGTGTCCGGCGGTATCGCTGGTGTTGCTCGGCACGCGAAGATCCAATGGCGGGTGAAAATGGCGGGGCGATCTGACTTTCACCTGCCTGCTACCAGCAACAGGTCGCGGCGGCCAGAGAGCCGATGAGTTTCTCCGCCATCTTTCGTGTCGGGCCAATGGGTAGCCAGTCGGTCGTTTGACGACAGCAGCACCGACCGAACCGATCAGACGTCCGGTCCGCCCGACAGGAAGGATGCCTACTTCGGAGTTCCATAAGATATATTATGCAATTTTTGCCTGTAACGGGGTGGGTTCAAGGATGAAGTGCGACGTCCCGATGCCCTCTCGTCGTCCTCGCCAGTTTCGTCAGAGCGAAAAGTCGATGCAGACGCGGCCGGCAATCGTGCCGGCTCGCAGGCGATCCAGCGCATCGTCCACGCCTTCAAGCGCGATCGTCTCGATGTCGATAGAAAGGGGATGACGGGCGGCAAAGGCGAGGAAATCGCGCAGGTCCTGCCGTGTTCCCACGGAGGAACCGAAGACGCAGTGCCCGCCGTCGATCAGCCACATCATCGAGAGCGGCACCGGATCGTGCACCAGCGCGATGGCAATGATGTCGCTCATCGGATTGACGGCCTGCTCGATCGTCGACCAGACGGCGGGAGTCGGGGCGAAATTGACGGCGATGTCGGCGCCGCCCAGCGCCTTGACCTTCAGCCCGGCCTCCGGCCCTGCCTCTATCAGGTGGTCCGCACCGCGCCGGCGGGCCTCCTCCAGCTTCGCCGGATCGCGGTCGACGGCGACGACGCTTGCGCCATGCGCCTTGGCGATCATGATCGCGTACTGACCGAGCCCGCCGCAGCCGACGACCATCACGGTCTTGCCTGGCCGAAGCTGCGTCTTGCGCAGTGCGCTCCAAGCGGTCAGCCCCGCGCAGAGCAGCGGCGCGCCCTGGAGCGGATTGATCTCGTCGGGGATCGTGCAGGCGAAACGCTGCTCGAGCAGCGCATATTCCGCGAAGGCGCCCGGGCGGTGGATGCCGCGGGCGTGCTGGTGCTGGCAGAAGGTTTCGGCGCCTGTGAGGCACGGGCTGCAATCGAGGCACGTATCGTAGAGCCAGGGCAGGCCGACACGGTCGCCGATAGACAGCTTCGTCTCCGTGCCCTCGCCGATGGCAACGATCCGGCCGATGCCTTCATGGCCGAGGATCAGCGGATACATCTCGTCCGGCAGGTACTCGTCGCCGTTCCTCAGATGCAGGTCGGAATGGCAGACGCCGCAGCTTTCGAGCCTGACGAGAAGCTGGCCGCGCGTAGGCGCCGGCGTCGCCACTTCACGGATGACGAGCGGGGATGCGGCGCTCTCCGCGAGCGCCGCCTTCATGGTCTTCGGGATCATGATCTTTCTCTCAAGCCGCTTCCGGCCGGTGCACGGTCTTCACTTCGAGGAAATCCTCCAGCCCGAAAATGCCGCCCTCACGGCCGTTGCCGGACTGCTTGTAGCCGCCGAAGGGGCTGCCGTAGCGGTGCGGCCCGCCATTGATATGCACCATGCCGGCCCTGAGCTTCGCCGCGACGCGTTCGGCGCGATCAGGATCTCCGGTCTGCACATAGGCCGCAAGGCCGTAGGCGGTGTCGTTGGCGATCGCGATCGCCTCCTCTTCCGTGTCGAAGGGGATGATCGACAGCACCGGGCCGAAGACTTCCTCGCGGGCGATGCGCATGTCGTTGTTGACGTCTGCAAAGATCGTCGGGCGCACGAAATAGCCGGTTTCGAAGCCTTCCGGCTTGCCGGGACCGCCGACAAGGACGCGCGCGCCTTCGGCGACACCCGCCTCGATCAGCGCCTGCACGCGGCCGAACTGGATATGCGAGACGAGCGGGCCGATATGGCCGCCTGCCTCTTCGGGGTTGCCAACCTTGGCTTCCTTACCGACGCGCTGGGCAATTTCGACAACTTTGTCATAGGCGGAACGCTCGACCAGCATGCGGGTCGGCGCATCGCAGGACTGGCCGGAATTGTTGAAGCATTCGAGCACGCTGCCGGTCACGCGGTCTTCCAGATCCGCGTCGGCGAAGACGATGTTCGGCGACTTGCCGCCGAGTTCCAGCGTTACGCGCTTGACCGTATCGGCCGCATCCTTGCTGACGGCGATGCCGGCGCGGGTGGAGCCGGTGAAGGACATCATGTCGACGTCCTTATGCTTGGAGAGAGCCGAGCCGCATTCGAGGCCATCGCCGTTGACGAGGTTGAATGTGCCGGCCGGGAAGCCGGCCTCATGCACCATCTCGGCATAGAGCAGGGCGTTGAGTGGCGTGAATTCGGACGGCTTCAGGATGCAGGTGCAGCCGGTCGCAAGCGCCGGCACGACCTTCAGCGCGATCTGGTTGATCGGCCAGTTCCACGGCGTGATGAGGCCGCAGACGCCGATCGGCTCGCGCCGCACCACGTCGCCGTTCGGCAGCACCTCGCGCCCCTTCAGCCGCTTCAGCCCGTCGATGAAGCCCTGCAGGTGGCCGACGCCGACATCGGCCTGCTGCTCGGTGCTCATCGAGATCGGCGCGCCGAGCTCCAGCGTGATGGTGCGCGCCATCTCGTCATAGCGGCGCTTGTAGATGGCGAGCAGCTTTTCGAGCAGCGCGATGCGCTCGTCGACGCTCGTCTGGCTGTAGGTGGCGAACGCCTTCTTGGCGGCGGCGACGGCGCGATCGATGTCGGCGGCGGTGCCCATGGAGATGACGGCGATCGGCTTTTCCGTCGCCGGGTTGATCACCTCGAGGTCGTTGGCCTTCAGCGGATCGACCCACTGGCCGTCGATGTAGAACTTGCGCTTGTCGAGCATGCGGGTCTCCCGTCAGTTTTTCTGTTTGTCGTTGAGCCAGCTTCTGATGAGCTGGCGGTATCTCTCGGCCCCGAAACTGGGAAAATGCCCGCCATGGACCAGCCGGACCGGCAGGGTCAGCAGGCGCTCCATGGAGGTTACATAGTCTTTTGCGTCGGAATGGTAGATGTCCTCGATCAGCGGCCCGTCATAGAGAATGTCGCCCGAGAACAGAATTTCCGTCGCCTTCTCGTAGAGCGCAATACCCCCGGGAGAGTGGCCCGGCGTGTGGATGACCTCGAAATGCCGGTCGCCGAGGTCGATCACGTCGCCGTCTTCCAGGATGCGCGTCGCCGGCGCCTTCTTCACGGCGTAGCACCTGGAGCAATAGGGCTCGGGCGGCAGTGCGTCGAAGATGTCGTCGGTGACATAGGGATCGGCAAGCGTGTTTTCCCGCGTCGGATTGGCGAGAAGCTCCGCCTCTGCGGCATGCACAGCGCGGCATTCGAATTCGTGATGGCAGCCGATATGGTCGAAATGGGTGTGGCTGGCGACGGCGATCAGGTCACGCTCGGTGACGAGCGGCACCCATTCGGTGAGCGAGACGACGCCCATGCCGCTGTCGACCAGCATGTCCCGATCACGGCCGCGCACGTGCCAGATGTTGCAGCGGTAGAATTCCTGGATGAAGGGCTCTGAGATGGAGGTCACGTCGTTGCCGAGACGGCGGATGCTGTACCAGTCCTCTGGCGCGATGCGCTTCATGGTCATTGTTCCCGACCTCACGCCGACAGGGCTACCAGATCGCGGGCGTCCACAACAAGATCGATCATCTGGCCCTCGGCAATCTCCGCCGTTTGCGGCAGATGCGCCGTCAGAAGCGTCACGGGGGCGGATTCGGTCGTCAGATGGCAGCGATGATGCGTGCCGAAGAAGGCGGTGTCGCGGATGCGCGCCCGGCCCAGCGAAATCGTCGCTCCGTTTCTTTCGCCGGCCCGAAAGTGCTCGGGGCGGATGCAGAGTGTAACGTCCGTGCCAGCCGCCGGCACACTGATGAAGGCCGAAGCGGGAAGCGCGATCCGGCCGACCGCCGTCTCCACCTCCGTCTGCCCCGCCGCCATACCGCAGACGGTCGCCGGCAGGAAGTTCGCCTCGCCCATGAAACCCGCCGAAAACAGCGAGCGCGGCCGCATATAGATCGATGCCGGCGCGCCGACATCCTCGATCCGGCCCTGGTTCATGACGACGATGCGGTCGGCGATCGCCATCGCCTCCTCCTGGTCGTGCGTGACATGCACGAAGGTCGTGCCGACACGCTTCTGGATTGCCTTCAATTCGTCCTGCATCTGGCGGCGAAGCTTCAGGTCGAGCGCGCCGAGCGGCTCGTCGAGCAGAAGCACGTCCGGATCGACGGCGAGCGCCCGGGCCAGCGCCACGCGCTGGCGCTGGCCACCGGACAGTTCGTGCGGCTTCTTGCCGGCGGAGCCCTTGAGACCGACGAGATCGAGGAAGGCAAGCGCTTTTTCGTCCCGCTCCGCCTTGCTCATGCCGCGCATGCGTAAGCCGAAGCCGACATTGTCGATGAGGCGCATATGCGGGAAGAGGGCATAGTCCTGGAACATCGTCGTCGTCGGGCGCTTTGCCGGCGGTACGTGCGTCATCTCGCGCCCGCCGATCGAAACGGTGCCGGAGGTCGGCTCGAGGAAACCGCCGAGGATGGAGAGAAGCGTGGTCTTGCCGCAGCCGGAGGGGCCGAGCAACACGATGAACTCGCCGGCCGCGATGTCGAGCGACACGTCGTCGAGCGCCTGGAACGCGCCGAAGAGCCTGGTGGCATTGCGGATGGAGACGTCGGCGGTCATGTCGGATTTCCCGGTTTCTTGCGGAAGACGGCGAGTTCCATGACGAGCAGGAACAGGACCGAGACGAGGAAGACGACGCTGCCGATGGCGTTGGTCCTGGGGTCGAGGCCGGAGCGCAGCATGCTCCAGATCTCGACCGGCAGCGTCACGTCGAAGCGCGACAGCAGGAAGGCGACGATGAACTCGTCCCAGCTGAAGGTGACGGAGAGAAAGAAGGCAGCGAGGATCGACGGCATCAGCATTGGCGCGGTCACCAGCGCCATCACCTTCCAGTCCGGCGCGCCGAGGTCGCGCGCGGCCCGCTCGATATTCACCTGATGGCCGCCCATCGAGGCGTAGATGATGGCAAAGCAGAGCGGCAGGTTGATGACAACATGGCCGATGCCGATGGTCCAGAGCGACAGCGGCATGTTCAGCCGGTTGAAGAGCGAGAGCAGGCCGAGCCCGATGATCAGCGTGCTGACCGTCATCGGCGCCACGATGAGCGCCCGTTGCAGGCCGGATGCGGGAAGGCGGTAGCGCGCGAAGGCATAGGCGGCGAGGAAACCGAGCAGGCAGGCGACGGCCGAGGAGATCAATGCCACGATGAGCGAATTGCCGAGCGCCGCCATCAGGTCGCGATCGGCGAAGATCGCCTCGTACCAGCGAAGCGTCACGCCGTGCAGCGGCGGCACCGGCAGCGTGCCGTCCTGGAAGGAAAAGAGCACGAGGACGGCGACCGGCAGGAAGATGAAGACATAGATCGAGCCGGCATAGACGACGGCGAGAAGGGTCTGGAGGTGGCGCATGTCAGGTCCTCTCCATCTTCAGCCAGCGGGCACAGGCGAGATAGGCGATCGTCACCACCACCATCAGCACGATCGAGAGTGCGGCCGCCATCGGGAAATCGGCGCGCCGGCCGAGCTGCAGCATGATCACCTGCGGCAGCACCAGTTCGTTGTTGCCGCCGAGGATCTGCGGCGTGATGTAGTCGCCGATGCAAAGCACGAAGGTGAGGAAGGCGCCGACCATGATGCCCGGCAGCGTCAGGGGCAGGATGACATGCCGGAAGGTCTGGAAGGCGTTCGCGCCGAGATCGGCGGCGGCGCGTCGGTAGTTCGGCGAGAGCTGGATGAGGTTCGCGTAGACCGTCAGCGTCAAAAGCATGACGAAGAAGTGCACGAAGCCGATGATCGTGCCGGTGCGGTTGGCCGACAGTTCCAGCGGTTCCGAAATGATGCCGGTCCACAGCAGCGCCTGGTTGACCACCCCGCCCTTCGAGAGCACCAGCAGCCAGGAATAGGAGCGCACGACATAGGAGGTCCAGAAAGGCAGGATCGCCATGATGAGGGCAAAGCGCTGCCAGCGCTTCGGCACGCGCTCGGCGATGATCCAGGCAAGCGGATAGGCAAGCAGGACGGAGATGACCGTCACTGTTGCGGTGATTTCCAGCGAGACGACCAGCCCCTTGAAGAGATGGGCCTTGCCGAAGAAATCCGCGTAGTTGTGGAACGTCCAGGTGGCGACGAGGTCGCGTCCCTGCCGCGTCCACAGGCTGATCGCCGCCATGTAGAGGAACGGGACGAGGAAGAACGCGCCGGTCCACAAAAGCGCAGGCAGCGCGAATGACCAGGCCCTGCGGCGCTCGGCGCTTTCGAGTGGGGTGGCGGTCATCGATATGAGACTCCGTTCACGCTTCAGGACGAGCCGAGCGCGGGGCGAATTTCTGCTTTGTTGTCTTTCGAAGGAGGCAGGCGACGCCGGCACCCCTCCCCTTGTGATGCGCAGTTCGTAGCAACGCTCACGAGACCACCGTGCTGCCGCGCGTTCGTCGTCCCCTTCCCTCCCCCGAGGAGGAGGGATTTTCGGGGCCAATCCTACTTCTGCAGCATCTCCGTCCATGCGTCCTGCATGGCGGCATCAAGGTCGCCATCGACGACGGGATAGAGCTGCGTGTTCTTGAGATAGTCCGCCTGCTTGTCCCAGCGCAGCGCCGCCTTCTGGGCGTCGGTCAGGTGTTCGCCGGCCTTGGCATTTGCGGGCATCGCCCAGTAGCAGGACGAGGTGGCAAGCCGCGCCTGGCCCTCGGGGCTCAGGATGTACTGCACGAACTTCAGGGCGAGCTCCTGCTTGGTCGAATCCTTGAAGACGCCGATCGACTGCGCCCAGCGTAGCGCACCCTGCTTCGGCACCGTCCAGTCGAGGTTCGGCTTCTCGGCGGAAAGGCCGGCCGTGATCCACTCACCACCGCCGACGAGGATATCGACTTCGCCGGTCGCAAGAGCCGTCTGCGAGGCGACGACGTCGCTCACCTGGCGGGCCACCTTCTTCATCGCAAAGAGCTTTTCCTTGATCGCCGGCAGGTCGGCTTCGGTCAGCTCCGCCGTCTTCTTGCCGATACCGATGCCGGTCAGGCCGACCATCGGGAGATAATAGTCATAAAGTGCGATGCGGCCGGCATATTTGTCCGACCAGATGATGGAGAGGTCCTCCATGTCGGCCGGATCGACCTTGGTCTTGTCGTAGGAGATCGTGTTGTAGCCGAACTTCTCCGTCACGGCGTAGATATTGCCGTCCTTGGCGTTGTTGTCCTCCATGCGGACTTCCGGGAAGATGTCGGCACTCGGCAGGGCATCGGCCGGCAGTTCCGCAAGCAGGTCCATCTCGACCGCGCGCGGCACGTCGACGCCGTCAATGACGAAGACGTCCCAGTCACCCGGACGCGACTGCTCGACGATCGAGAGGCCGGCGCCGGTTCCCTCGTATTCCTTGAGATTTACCTTGATGTTGTTCGCCTTCTCGAAGGGTTCGATCAGTACCGGGTCTGTATGATCGCACCACACGAGCGCATTCAGTTCATCCTCTGCGCGGACGCTTGTCGCGCAGATGGCGGCGAACGCAGCGGCGGTTGTCAGCAGCCGGGAGCGGGAGAGCCCGCTTGAAATGGATTTCCTCATCTTGTTTCCCTCTTGTCGAAGGCGTCCGTCGTGGCCTTCGGTTGATCGTGATGGCGCTCGTTCCGGCGCCTTGAGAAAAAGATTGAACGAGTTCATTTTTTAAGTCAATATCATTTTTGAGGAGATTCCAAAGGAGGTTCCATGGCCGGACTACGGGCGAAACAGAAGGCGGACAAGAACCGTCGTATCCTGGAAGCAGCGACGACGCTGTTCCGAGATCAAGGCTATGACAATGCCCGGATCGAGGACATCGCCGAATTTGCCGAAGTCTCGGTCGGCACGCTCTACAATTACTACCAGAACAAGGGCGATATCCTTGTAGCGACCGTCGCCATGGAAGTGACGGAGGTGCTGGAAGCAGGCGCGAAGATCGTCGCGGCGCCGCCGCTCAACGTCGAAGAGGCCCTGCGTGCCCTGATCAATCAGTATTACGACCATTCGCTGTTTTACCTCTCGAAGGCGATGTGGCGGACGGCGATGGCGATTTCCATCCAGCAGCCTGAAACACCGCTGTCCAAACGCTACACGGAACTCGACGGCCGGCTCTGCGCGCAGGTGGTGGAACTGATGGAAACGCTGCAGCGCAAGGGCGTCGTGATCGCTGCCGTCGATGCCAGGGCGATTGGCGAGGTCTTCTTCAACAATCTCAACATGATGTTCATCGAGTTCTGCAAGGTGGACGCTATGCCGCTCGAGGATCTAAAGATGCAGGTCTCCGCGCAGCATCGGCCGATCGCCCAACTGATCAGCAGCGTGAAGCCCGCATGAACGTTCGGACATTGCCGACGGTGGAAGCCGCTGTTCTTGCTGCAGCAGACAGGCTCGTGGACGCTTTCGCCCGCAACGACCGGAACGCCTATTTCGCGGCCTTTGCCACGGATGCGACCTTCGTGTTCCACAATATCGACCGGCGCCTCGAGAGCCGCGCCGAATATGAAAACGAATGGGACGGCTGGGTCGAGCGAGACGGGTTCCGCGTTCTTTCCTGCTGTTCGAGCGAGCGCCGGGTGCAGATTGCCGGCAGCGCCGCGATCTTCACGCATACCGTGGACACCCGCCTCGAGCTTCAGGGCGAGACCCTCAGCAATCGCGAACGGGAAACCATCGTCTTCGTCGCAGCCGGCGAGGCCGGGTGGATCGCGGTGCACGAACATCTTTCGGCGATGTGACGGCTCTCGACCGCGGCCGATCCCGGCTGCTAGGGTGTCCGCTATCGATGCAGGGTAGATACATTGCGATGTTTTGGTTCAGGCAGAAAAAGCGGCAGAGCATTATCGTGCTCAAGGACCACAACCTCGCCTATGTGCGCGTGCCGAAGGCGGCAAATTCCTCGATCAAGCAGGCGCTCGCATCTTTAATGGTGCCTGACATCGACGAGAAGACCCTGCGCGGTACGACGAAGGACGATTTCTGGAAGAAGCACCCGGGAAGCGACATCGTGATGCTCCGCGACTTCAGGAAGACCTATCCCAGGTTCTTCTGCTTCACCTTCGTTCGCAACCCTTATGACCGGCTTGTCTCCTGCTACCAGAACAAGCTGCAGGAAAACGAGAACGCCTCGCAGAATATGAAGCGCATGGGCATCGAGCACGGTATGCCGTTCGACCTTTTCGTCCGAAAGGTGGCTGCGACGCCTGACCGGCGCGTCGATGTGCATCTGCGCTCCCAAGCAGGAATGCTCCTCGACTGGCGCGGCCGCGTCGTGGCGGACTACGTGGGGCGCGTCGAGACGATCGGCGACGACTGGCAGGCGCTCAACACCATGCTTTGCGCCCGCGGAATGCCGGTGCTGCGCGATCTTGGCCTCGTGAATGCCAGCCGGTCCGAAAGGTCGGAGCTGGGCCAGCTCTACACGCCCGAGCTTCGCAGCCTCGTCCACGGCCGCTACCGCCGGGATTTCGCGCTCTTTTATCCCGAGGTCGAACCCTGAGCACGATGGTCGACCTTAGCTGTCGCCGTGCGTGACGGGGACCCAACTCCCCTGCCCCATCCCGCCGCCGGGAAGTTGCCGACGTACCCATTGCTGGAAGCGGAAGACGTCAAACTCCTGGGGCATAAGGGTGCCCTGCCGGAACCGGTCGCATTGCAGACCGCGCTGGTTCATTTCGCAGGCAGCGCCGTCCTGCGCCATCACGAGCGTTGCGAAATCGACGACATTGGCGAGGTCGAAACCCGGCGCTGCAAGCGTCTCGGCGGGAAAAAGCCATTCGGCCCTGAGCTCCGTACGCTCCGGTCCGAGCGGTCGAAGTGAGACGGCGCGCACATAATCGACATGCGCGACGATGAACATCGTCGGCAGCAGCGTGACAAAAGTCTGGCCCGCCTCCCGTTCTGCGCGACTGAGATCGGGGAATTCGGGGCCGCAGGCCAGGCCATTGACGGTCCAGCTCCGGGCCCCCGCTTTGAGCGCCGGAAGAGTTTGACCCGTATCCGGTGCCCAATCGGGAGCCTCGTTCGCAGCCATGTACCCTCTGGCATAAACAGGCACCCTCTCTGACAGTTCCGGATGGATGCCCGGACAATGCAGGCACTCGTTGTAATTTTCCCAGAAGATCTTCCAGTTGCACTGCAACTCCTTCACCCAGACATGCCCAGTAACGAGGTCTGCCATCGGCCAGTTGTCGAGCGCGGCATCGCCCAGATCCGGCGCATCCCTGAAATCCGGTGGAGCATCGGCAAGCGATACAAAAAGAAATCCGTTCCACGCCTGCACGGGAACGTGGTAAAGGCCATGCTCCTCCTTTCGGAAATCATCGGGGATCGAAACGAAGGGCGTGCGCACGAGGTCGCCCGTCAGGCTGTAACTCCATTGATGATACGGACAGACGATCAACCGGGATCGCAGTTTTTTTTCATCGACCGAACAAAGTTCAGCGCCGCGGTGGCGGCAGGTGTTGTGGAAGGCCGACACGGTCCCCTCCCCGTCCCTGAGGAGCAGGAGATTCTGTCCTGCCAGCGAAATGCGCCGCATCGTCATCGGCGGCAGAGCGTTTTCACGCCCGACATAAATCCAGTGGCGGCGCCAGATCGCCCTCTCCTCCGCCGCATGCCAGGCCGGATCGCGATAATCCTCCACCGGCAGCGACGGCGGGCAATGGTCGAGAAGCGGTGAAGAAGACTGCGAGTGATGAGCATCATTCATCACACGATCCTTTTATTTGTGCAGATGAAATATATGATTGTCCATATTAATCTGCATTGAATTTGAATGAACTGTCAATCAATAGAATTTGATCGTATCGGCACCTGCGCAGGGTGCGATCGTCGATCTCAGGCCCCTGCCCTGTAGTGCACAGTAAGGCAACGATGGCAGTCACGGCACGGGACAGCGTACCTGCACGGCGCCTTGCCAATCGTGCCGGGGTCTATGGAGTTGCTGTCGAGTCGGCCGCAGCAAGCTGAGTCGGGCGCGGTTCGTCGTTTGCCGGTCGGATACCGTCGCCGGCGGATCGGGTTCGCCCGTCTATGGTAACGGTGCAATTCCGGTGGTGAGTGTTCCACAAGACCTTGTTTTGAAAGCGTATACGGGCAAAGCGTTTAACCAGCGGCCTTCCGATTCCTGTTGAGGCCGGCGGACTCGCCTTGTCACGGCGAGAGAATCGGAACTAAATGCGATTTAGTCGCGAACGTAGCGAAAAAATCGCATCTGAGAGTTTTCAATGAATATGGCTGTATCCTTCGAAAAGACGATTTCCGAAGTCGACCGGCTTATCATCGAGCAGGCGCATGAGCTGTCGGACAAGCTGAAGCAGCACCGCCTCGAAATGTTTCCCCCGAAGGCCCAGAAGGGACTGCGGGAGTTTCATCTTGCCGAGGTGGCACGGTTCCTCGGTGTGACGAGCGGCTATCTTCGCAATCTTTCCCTGGAAGGCAAGGGCCCCCTCCCCCAGGTCACGGCGTCCGGACGCCGGTCCTATACGGCCGGGCAAATGGAGGAGATGCGGGTTTTCCTGGAGCAGAACGCGCGCGCCGGCACACGTTACATCCAGCGCCGCCGCGACAGCGAGCACTTGCAGGTCATTGCCGTCGTCAACTTCAAGGGTGGCAGCGGCAAGACCACGTCGGCCGCGCACCTCGCGCAGCATCTTGCGCTGACCGGGCACCGCGTGCTCGCCGTCGATCTCGATCCGCAGGCGTCGCTGTCGGCGATCCATGGTGTGCAGCCTGAATTCGATGTGGGCGACAATGAGACGCTTTACGGCGCCATCCGTTACGATGAGCACAGGCGGCCGCTGAGCGACATCATTCGCAAGACGAATTTCCCGAACCTGGACCTCGTGCCGGGAAACCTGGAATTGATGGAGTTCGAACACGACACGCCGCGCATCCTGGCACAGGGCAATGCCGGCGAGCACGGCCGCATCTTTTTCGCCCGCCTCGACGAGGCGCTCGCTTCCGTGGCCGACGACTACGACGTCGTCGTGATCGACTGCCCGCCGCAACTCGGCTTCCTGACGATGAGCGCCATCTGCGGGGCGACGGCGGTTTTGATCACGGTGCACCCCCAGATGCTCGACGTCATGTCGATGTGCCAGTTCCTGCAGATGCTTGGCGAGGTGCTGAACACGCTGAAGGGCGCCGGAGGCGACATGCGGCTGGACTGGTTGCGCTATCTGGTCACCCGCTACGACCCGCAGGACGGGCCGCAGACGCAGATGGTCGCCTTCATGCGCTCGATGTTCAAGAACCACGTATTGACCAATCCGATGGTACGAAGCGTGGCGATCTCCGATGCCGCGATGACGAACCAGACGCTCTACGAGGTCGAACGCAGTGCCTTCATCCGTTCGACCTACGATCGGGCAATGGAGTCCATGGACGCGGTCAACAACGAGATCGCCACGCTCATTCACCGCACATGGGGGCGCAAATGAGCCTTCGGTTTACTGCGGTAAACACGGTGACCGCAAACGGCACCGACCGCACCATGACGTGTGGGGAAAGATTGTTCCCATGGGGCCAGTCGGTTCGCCTTGTTTCGGCGCGGAGGAGCTATGTTCATGGCGCGTAAAAATATCCTCGCCGGCCTGATGGACGACACGAAGAAGTTTACTGCGGTAAACCCAGAGCCCGAGGAGACCGCCGAGCGCTTGTCGTCGGCCTTCAAGAGCAAGGGCGCGCTCGGGGCGGTCACGCGCAGCATCGATGCGCTTGCGGCGCGGGCGGACGCAGCCAGGGCAATGGAGGAGAAACTCGTCACCGGGCAGATCATCGTGGATCTCGATCCTGATCTGGTGGAGGATTCCTTCGTCAGCGACCGCCTGCAGCGGATCGACGACGCGTTCCGCGACCTTGTCGAGGCCATCCGTGTCCATGGTCAGGATTCCCCCGTCCTGGTTCGGCCGCATCCCGACAAGACAGGCCGCTACCAGATCGCCTTCGGTCACCGGCGGGTTCGGGCCGCGAAGGAACTCGGCCGCACGGTGCGGGCCGTCGTGAAGAATCTCGACGACCGCGATCACGTGATTGCGCAGGGCCAGGAGAATTCGGCGCGCGCCGACCTGTCCTTCATCGAAAAGGCGATGTTTGCACATCGTCTGGAGCAGCGTGGTTTTGACCGCGATACGATCATGTCGGCCATGAATGCGGACAAGACGACGCTTTCGAAGATGCTCTCGGTGAGCAAGCGGATCCCGCAGGATGTCCTGAGCAGCATCGAGTCGGCGCGTGAGGTCGGACGTGACCGCTGGCACGACCTTTCGACGCGCATCGAGAATCCTGAGAGCCTCGCAAGGGCACGGCTGCTCCTACGGCGCGACGACTATCTCACCGCGGACGGCGAGCGACGGTTCGACATGCTGGAAAGAGCCGTCCGCACGGCGGGCGCGGCGGCATCCGGTGCCCGTTCCCCGAAGTCCGCTGCACGGACGTGGCAGCGCCAGGACGGCGCGGTCAAGGCGAAGATCACGCTCGACGGGAAGAAATTCACGCTCGCGCTGCAGGCACCGAAGGCCGCGGCCTTCGGTGCCTATATCGAAGACAATCTCGATCGCCTCTACGAGGCTTTCGAGAAAGCCCATACGGAATGAAGAACGGAGACTGAACGCAAAAGAAAAAGGCCCCCAAACGTTGCCGTCGTGGAAGCCCTTCTCTGATCTAGACAGTCACAGAATCGCATTTCCCCGAATCACAGTCAAGCGTCTTTGGCATCATTTTGGGTGATCGGATTTCTTTTGCCTGAGGAAAGGTGAAAGACATGCAGACGCATGAAGTGACGACGCCCTTCGGGCGGCGGAGGATGACGCTTGCGCTGGTTAAAACCCAGTTGGATTCGAGCGAGATTCCGGTCGGCAAGTCCGTCGACAAATGGAAGGTGTTTCGCGATGTCTGTGAGGCGAGGGCCCTGCTGGGACTGAGGGACCGCGCGCTTTCCGTCCTCAATGCGTTGTTGTCCTTCTACCCGGACACGCATCTGTCGGCTGACAACCACCTCGTCGTGTTTCCGTCGAATGCGCAGCTCTCGGTGCGGGCTCATGGGATCGCGGGAACGACCTTGCGCGAGAATCTGGCGCTGCTCGTCCAGGCCGGCCTGGTTCATCGCAGGGACAGCCCCAACGGCAAACGATATGCACGCAAGAACGACAGTGGTGCGATCGATGAGGCCTACGGCTTCAGCCTGGCGCCGCTCGTGACAAGAGCCGAGGAACTGGCACAGATGGCTCAGGCCGTGGAGGCGGAACGGCGCGAGATCCGGATCCGGCGAGAGCAGGTGACGATCCTGCGCCGTGACATTCGCAAACTGCTCTCGGCCGCGATGGAGGAAGGCGTTGAAGGGGACTGGACGGGTCTGGAAGCGCGATATGTTCGCGACGTAGGGCAGCTCGGCCAGGTGAAATCGCTGGACGGGGTCGAAAGCGTAAGGACGCAGCTCGCCGCGCTGCGTGCGGAAATCGTCATCCTGTTGGAAAAATGGATTAATTCATCAAAAAGCGACGGCAATGCCAACGATATTCGTCATCACAAACAGAATTCAAATACCGAATCCATCAATGAACTTGAACCCAGCTTCGAAACTCAGCAGGCCGCGACGC
>NZ_JAKGBU010000003.1:69644-119860 GCF_021555155.1 Rhizobium alarense | reverse complement strand
TGGGGTCTGTCGTGCCGGTCGTCTTCCACGACTGGCACGCGCCGCTCGTCCTGCCGCTGATGCTGGTCTTCGGCATGGTCGGCGGCGCGCTCTATGCCGGCATTCCCGCCTTCCTCAAGGCGCAGATGAACACCAACGAGATCCTGACCAGCCTGATGCTGGTCTATATCGCGCAGCTCTTCCTCGACTGGCTGGTGCGCGGCCCCTGGCGCAGCCCCGAGGGCTTCAACTTCCCGGTGACCCGCACCTTTTCGCCGGAGGCGATCCTGCCGGAGATCGTCTCGTCCGGCCGGACCAATCTCGGCTTCCTTTTCGCGATCCTCGCCGCGGCCGCCGTCTGGTTCCTGCTGCGCTACACGCTGAAGGGCTTCGAGGTCACGGTGCTCGGGCAATCGGAGCGGGCAGGGCGCTTCGCCGGCTTCTCGTCGCGCCGCATGGTCTGGTTCTCGATGCTGCTCTCCGGCGCGCTCGCCGGTCTTGCCGGCATTTCCGAGGTCAGCGGCAACATCAACAAGCTGCAGCCCATCATCTCGCCCGGCTACGGCTTCACGGCGATCATCGTCGCCTTCCTCGGCCGGCTCAATCCGCTCGGCATCATCGCCGCCGGGCTGTTTCTCGCGCTCACCTATGTGGGCGGCGAGGCGGTCCAGCTTACCCTCAGCGTCTCCGACAAGGTGACGCGCGTGTTCCAGGGCTTCGTGCTGTTCTTCGTGCTCTCCTGCGACACGCTGATCGCCTATCGCATAAGGCTCGTCTTCGGCGGGCGGGCGCATGCCCGGAAGGAGGCCTGAGGATGGGCATGATCGAAGCCATATTGCTGACCGTCATCACCGCCGCGACGCCGCTGGTGCTCGCCTCGCTCGGCGAACTCGTCACGGAACGGGCCGGCGTGCTCAATCTCGGCGTCGAGGGCATGATGGTGATGGGCGCGGTGCTTGCCTTCGCGGCGACGCAGGTGACGGGATCGCCCTATGTCGGCATCCTTGCCGGCATCGCCTGCGGCGCGGTCTTCTCGCTGCTCTTCGGCTTCCTGACGCTGACGCTGGTCGCCAACCAGGTCGCGACGGGCCTTGCGCTCACCATTCTCGGGCTCGGCATTTCCGGGCAGATCGGTGAGCCCTATGTCGGCCAGTCGGGCGTCAAGCTCGCACCGATCGTCGTTCCGCTGCTCTCCGACATACCGCTGGTCGGCCCGCTGCTCTTCCGGCAGGATCCGATCTTCTATCTGTCGATCGCGCTCGTCGCCGGGGTGAACTGGTTCCTGTTCCGCAGCCGTGCCGGCCTGAAGATCCGCGCCATCGGCGACAATCACGGCTCGGCCCACGCGCTCGGCATCGACGTCATCCGCATCCGCTATCTGGCCGTGATGTTCGGCGGTGCCTGCGCAGGGCTCGCTGGCGCACAGCTCTCGCTCGTCTACACGCCGCAATGGGTGGAGAACATGTCGGCGGGGCGCGGCTGGATCGCGCTGGCGCTCGTCGTCTTCGCCTCCTGGCGGCCCTGGCGCGTGCTTGCCGGCGGCTACCTGTTCGGCGCCGTCTCGATCAGCCAGCTGCATGCCCAGGCGCTCGGTCTCGGCATCCCCTCGCAGTTCCTCTCGGCTCTTCCCTACGCCGCCACTGTTGTCGTACTAATCCTCATATCACACAACCGGCGCACGACGTTGATCAACACGCCCGCCTGCCTCGGCAAGGCCTTCGTGCCCGATCGGTGAAGAACAAGAACGACGGGAAAACCAACGCTCAAACCTACAGAGGTAGACATGAAAAAACTGATTCTCGCCCTCGCAACCTCGGCAGCCGTGCTCGGCTTTTCAGCCGCCGCCGGCGCCCAGGACGCCACCAAGGTCTGCTTCATCTATGTCGGCTCGAAGACCGACGGCGGCTGGACCCAGGCGCATGACATCGGCCGGCAGGAGCTCCAGGCCCATTTCGGCGACAAGATCGAGACGCCCTTCCTCGAAAACGTCCCGGAAGGCCCCGACGCCGAGCGTGCGATCGAGCGCATGGCGCGCTCCGGCTGCGGCCTGATCTTCACCACCTCGTTCGGCTTCATGGACCCGACGATCAAGGTCGCGGAGAAGTTCCCGGACGTGAAGTTCGAGCACGCCACCGGCTACAAGTCGGGACCGAACGTCGCGACCTACAATTCGCGCTTCTATGAAGGCCGCTACATCCAGGGCCAGATCGCGGCGAAGATGTCGAAGGCGGGCGTCGCCGGCTACATCGCCTCCTTCCCGATCCCGGAAGTGGTGATGGGCATCAACTCCTTCGTGCACGGCGCGCAGTCGGTCAATCCGGACTTCAAGGTGAAGGTCATCTGGGCCAACACCTGGTTCGATCCCGGCAAGGAAGCCGACGCCGCCAAGGCCCTCATCGACCAGGGCGTCGACATCCTGACCCAGCACACCGACACGACCGCGCCGATGCAGGTCGCCGCCGAGCGGGGCATCAAGGCCTTCGGCCAGGCCTCCGACATGATCAAGGCCGGGCCGGAAACCCAGCTGACGGCGATCGTCGACACCTGGGGCGCCTATTACATCAAGCGCACCCAGGCGCTCCTCGACGGCAAGTGGGAGACGACCTCGAGCTGGGATGGCCTGAAGGACGGCATCCTGACCATGGCGCCCTATACGAACATGCCGGACGACGTGAAGGCGATGGCCGAGGAGACCGAGGCCAAGATCCGCTCCGGCGAACTGCATCCCTTCACCGGGCCGGTCAGCAAACAGGACGGCACGGCCTGGCTGAAGGACGGCGAGAAGGCCGACGACGGCACGCTGCTCGGCATGAACTTCTATATCGCCGGCGTGGACGACAAGCTGCCGCAGTGATCGGCGCCGGTTGCATCGGCCATTCGGAAGGGCACCCTCGCGGGTGCCCTTTTCCGTTGACGGAAAACAGCGGGACGGGAGGAAATTGCGTATTTACAATAGTAATACAATATGATTTTTCTTACGTGGCTGCTGAGGAGCAGCTTTCTTTGGGAGGAAATCATGAAACTCAAAATCGCACTCGCCAGTGCCACGATTCTCGCAGCCTCGGTTTTCACCGCCGCATCGGCCGCCGACATGACCGTCGGCTTCTCGCAGATCGGCTCGGAGTCCGGCTGGCGTGCCGCCGAAACGACGCTGACGAAGCAGCAGGCCGAACAGCGCGGCATCGACCTGAAGTTCGCCGACGCCCAGCAGAAGCAGGAAAACCAGATCAAGGCGCTGCGCTCCTTCATCGCGCAGGGCGTCGACGCCATCCTCGTCGCCCCGGTCGTCGCGACCGGCTGGGACGAGGTTCTGCAGGAAGCCAAGGATGCCGAAATTCCGGTGATCCTGCTCGACCGGACGGTCGATTCGTCCGACGATCTCTATATGACGGCCGTCACCTCCGACCTCGTCCATGAAGGCAATGTCGCCGGCAAGTGGCTGGTCGACACCGCCGCCGGCAAGCCGTGCAACGTCGTCGAGCTGCAGGGCACGACCGGCTCCTCGCCGGCCATCGACCGCAAGAAGGGCTTCGAGGAGGCGCTTGCCGGCCACGACAACCTGAAGATCGTCCGCAGCCAGACCGGCGACTTCACCCGCACCAAGGGCAAGGAAGTCATGGAAAGCTTCCTGAAGGCGGAAGACGGCGGCAAGACCATCTGCGCGCTCTACGCCCACAACGACGACATGGCCGTCGGCGCCATCCAGGCGATCAAGGAAGCAGGCCTGAAACCCGGTACCGACATCCTCGTCGTGTCGATCGACGCGGTTCCGGACATCTTCCAGGCGATGGCCGCCGGCGAGGCGAATGCCACGGTCGAACTGACGCCGAACATGGCCGGCCCCGCCTTCGACGCGCTGGACGCCTTCTTCAAGGACGGCACGCTGCCCAAGAAGTGGATCCAGACCGAATCGAAGCTCTACACCCAGGCTGACGAGCCGATGAAGGTCTACGAGGAGAAGAAGGGCCTCGGCTACTGATCCCTCCCGGACGCCGCGCTTCTTGAAAGGCGCGGAACCGCGTAACATCGGGCGGCGGGCCGGCTTCGGCCGCGCCGCCCGCATGCCGGCAATCGGGAAGGAAAGATGCAGTCCAGCAACGACATCATTCTGGCCGCGACGGGGATCGACAAGGTCTTTCCCGGCGCCAGGGCCCTGAACAGGGTCGACTTCGCGCTCCGGCGCGGCGAGGTCCACGCGCTTCTCGGCGAGAACGGCGCCGGCAAGTCGACGCTCATCAAGTGCCTGACGGGCGCCTATCGCCGCGACGCCGGCCGCATCCTGCTCGACGGCGCCGAGATCGATCCGGCGAGCACGCTGGAAGCGCAGGGGCTCGGCATCGGCACGGTCTACCAGGAGGTCAACCTGCTGCCGAACCTCTCGGTCGCCGAAAACCTCTTTCTCGGACGCCAACCGCGGCGCTTCGGGCTGGTCGATGCGCGGGCGATGAACCGGCAGGCGCGGGCGCTGCTCGCCGACTACGAACTCGACATCGACGTCACCGCCGACCTCGCGCGCTACTCCGTCGCCGTGCAGCAGGTCGTCGCCATCGCGCGCGCCGTCGACCTTTCCGGCAAGGTCCTGATCCTCGACGAGCCGACCGCCAGCCTCGACACCCATGAGGTCGCGATGCTCTTCCGGATCGTTCGCCGGCTAAAGGAGCGCGGCCTCGGCATCGTCTTCATCACGCATTTCCTCGAGCAGGTCTACGAGGTCTCGGACCGGATCACGGTCCTGCGCAACGGAAAGCTCGTCGGAACGCGGGAGACCGCGGCGCTTGCCCGGCGCGACCTGATCGCCATGATGCTCGGCCGCGAGCTCGACGCCGAGGTGCATGTGCGCCAGCAGGGCGTCGCGGCCGCCGGCGGCATCCGCTACCGCTTTTCCGGCTACGGGCGAACCGGCCATGTCCGGCCGTTCGATCTTGCGGTGCGCAAGGGGGAGGTCGTCGGCGTCGCCGGCCTGCTCGGCTCCGGCCGCACGGAGACCGCCGAAATCCTGTTCGGCGCCGAGCGGGCCGACAGCGGTACGGCCGAGATCGACGGCAGGCCTGTCGATCTCTCCTCGCCGCGCGCCGCCATCCGCAACGGCTTCGGCTTCTGCCCGGAGGACCGCAAGACCGACGGCATCGTCGGCGACCTGTCGCTGCGCGAGAACATCGCGCTGGCGCTGCAGGCGCGGCAGGGCTGGATGAAGCCGATCGCGCGCCGCGAGCAGGAGCGGCTCGCCGACCACTATATCCAGGCGCTCGACATCCGCACCACGGACCGCGAGAAGCCGATCAGGCTGCTGTCCGGCGGCAACCAGCAGAAGGCGATCCTCGCCCGCTGGCTCGCCACCAACCCGGAATTCCTCATCCTCGACGAGCCGACGCGCGGCATCGACGTCGGCGCCCATGCGGAGATCATCCGGCTCATCGAAACGCTTTGCGAAGAGGGCATGTCGCTGATCGTCATCTCCTCCGAACTGGAGGAACTCGTCGCCTACAGCTCCCGCGTCCTCGTGCTGCGCGACCGCGCCCATGTCGCCGAGCTCGTCGGCGAGGCGGTGACGACGCACAACATTGTCGAGGCGATCGCCGCGTCCGGCGGCGGGGAGGCGGCCCGATGAGCGCGCTCCGTTCCCATGCGACGCGGTTGCTGCCGCAGGTCATCGCGCTCGCGATCGTGCTGGCGATGATCTCGCTCGCCTTTCCGGGCTTCTTCCGCCTCGAGATCCAGAACGGCCGGCTCTATGGCAGCGTGATCGACATCCTCAACCGCGGCGCGCCTGTGGCGCTGCTGGCGATCGGCATGACGGTGGTGATCGCCACGAAGGGCATCGACCTTTCGGTCGGCGCGGTGATGGCGATCTGCGGCGCCGTCGCCGCTGCCTCGATCACCTCCGGCCAGTCGCTGGCGATGACGCTCGTCATCACGCTTGCGACGGGCATCGCCTGCGGCGTCTGGAACGGCCTGCTCGTCGCGGTGCTCGACATCCAGCCGATCATCGCGACGCTCGTGCTGATGGTCGCGGGGCGCGGCATCGCGCAACTCATCACCGAGGGCGCGATCCTCACCTTCAACCATCCGGGCCTGATCTTCATCGGCTCCGGCTCCTTCGCCGGCCTGCCGATGCCGGTCGTCATCTGGCTGCTCTTCGGCCTCGTCGTGGCGCTCGTCGTGCGCCGCACGGCGCTCGGCATGCTGGTCGAGGCGCTCGGCATCAACCGGCGCGCCTCGACGCTGGCCGGCGTTTCGACCGGCGTGCTGCTGATGGCGGCCTACATGCTGTCCGGCCTCTGCGCGGCGATCGCCGGCATCATCGCCGCCGCCGACATCAAGGGCGCCGACGCCAACAATGCCGGGCTCTGGCTGGAACTCGACGCGATCCTTGCCGTCGTCGTCGGCGGCACGTCGCTGCTCGGCGGCCGCTTCTCGATCGCCGGCTCGCTGATCGGCGCGATGATCATCCAGTCGATCAACACCGGCATCCTGCTCTCCGGCTTCCCGCCCGAGTTCAACCTCATCATCAAGGCAGCGATCATCGTGCTGATCCTCGTCATCCAGTCGCCGCGCGCGCAACAGGCCCTCGTTTTCCTGTCGCGCCGCCGCGCCGCCGACAATCCCAAGGAGCAGGAGGCGAAATGAACACGCGTTTTCTTCCGCTTGCCGCCACGGTCGCGATCTTCCTCGTCGCCTATCTGCTCTGCTTCCTGCAGTATCCGAACATGCTGTCGACGCGGGTGATCGGCAACCTCCTGACGGACAACGCCTTTCTCGGCATTGCGGCGGTCGGCATGACCTTCGTGATCCTGTCCGGCGGCATCGATCTTTCGATCGGCTCGGTGATCGCCTTCACCGGCGTCTTCCTGGCCGTGCTGATGGAGCAGACGGCGATCCATCCGCTCGCCGCCTTCGTGCTGGCGCTCGCCGTCTCCACGGCCTTCGGCGCGCTGATGGGGGCGATCATCCATCACCTCGAAATGCCGCCCTTCATCGTCACGCTCGCCGGCATGTTCCTCGCCCGCGGCATGGCCTTCGTGCTGTCGATCGATTCGATCCCGGTCAAACACCCGTTCTACGCGACGCTGAAGAGCTTCTACTACAAGCTGCCGGGGGGAGGGCGCATCACGCTGATCGGCGGGCTGATGCTCGTCGTCTTCGCGCTCGGCATCCTCATCGCCCACCGCACGCGCTTCGGCACCAATGTCTACGCGCTCGGCGGCGGCGTGCAGACGGCGCGGCTGATGGGCGTGCCGGTCGGCCGCACGACGGTGGCGATCTATGCGCTGTCCGGCTTTCTCGCTGGCCTTTCGGGAATCGTCTTCTCGCTCTATACCTCCGCCGGCTATTCGCTGGCGACCGTCGGGGTCGAACTCGACGCGATCGCCGCGGTGGTGATCGGGGGGACGCTGCTGACGGGGGGATCGGGTTTCGTCGCAGGCACGCTGGTCGGCATCCTCATCCAGGGCCTCATCCAGACCTACATCACCTTCGACGGCACGCTGTCCAGCTGGTGGACGAAGATCTTGATCGGGCTTTTGCTTTTTGCATTCATTCTGATGCAGAAAGGTTTCATATACCTGTCACAGAACAAGAGGCGATACGCCTGACGGAGGGGGACGTGCGCAAGGGGTTGCTCGAGACAGTCATCACCGGGGCCGGCACACGCACGAGCCATGCGCAGGTCGTCAACGAACTCGGCCGCTCGATCATCGCCGGCGAGATTCCCGTGGGTGCGACGTTGCCGGGCGACGCGGAGCTCGCCGCCCGCTTCAAGGTGTCGCGCACCGTGCTGCGCGAGGCGATGAAGACGCTGGCCGCCAAGGGCCTGATCGTGCCGCGCGCCCGCATCGGCACGCGCGTGACGCCGCGACAGCAGTGGAACCTGTTCGACAGCGACATCCTGACCTGGCATTTCACGGTGGGCGTCACCGAGGAGTTCCTGCTGCATCTGAGCGAGATCCGTCTCGCCTTCGAGCCGCATGCGGCGGCGCTGTCCGCGCGCTTCGCCTCCGATGCCGAGATCAGCCAGATGATGCGGCTTGCCGTCGCCATGGGCGACCCGGCCCACAGCGCCGAGACGCTTGCCGTCGCCGATCTGAAATTCCACCTCGCCGTGCTCGAAGGCTCGGGCAATCCGTTCTTCCACACGATCGGCAGCCTGATCGAGGCGGCGCTCGTCGGCGTCTTCAAGCTGAGCTCGCCTGCGGCCGACCGCGGCAAGATCGACGACGTCGCCGCGACGCATATCCGGATCGTCGAGGAGATCCGCCGCCGCGACGAGGACGGCGCGCGCCGCGCCATGGAAAATGTCATCCGGGTGGGACGCGACCGCGTCGTCGGTGCGATCGAGGCACGCAAGACGGCCGTCGACGGTTAGGCATTTCCGCCGGAAACGGGATCGCCGGACTGCTTTGGCGTGCGGACCAATTCAATGGGTCCGCACCTTGAAGTTTTGTTTTTGCCGTATTGTCCGGACTCCGGCGCCGAAGCGCTTTCGCTTCGGCCGGACATGCGGCGGCCGGCGGCACGCCGCGGCGGTCAGGCGTCGTTGCTGGCGTTCAGCTCTTCCGGCCGCAGCCCCTCGTCCGGCTGGCCCTGGTCGATCTGCGCGGCCCCCATCGCCTGGTAGAGGTTGAAGAGCGCCTCGCTGGCGCGGGAGGCGAGGCGGAACCACTGTGCGTCCCCGACGATCGCCGGATGGGCGACAAGGTGCTGGTCGAGCAGATCGAGCACGATCGACGCGGTATGGGTCGCTTCGTGGCCGCCGAGCGTGCCGGGCGCGTTGCGGGAGAGCAGGGTGGCCACGGGCATGCCGCGCTCGCGCGCCATCGCCGCCAGCCGCTTCAGCCGCTCGTCCTCGAGCTCGATGTCGGTGCTTTCTATCATGGCATCCATCTTGTCACAGGCCCCCGGCGGTGTCGAGGAGCCGCGGGCGGGCGGGTTCCATCCGGCGTCAGTCGCCCTTCTTCTTCGGGAGGCGGGCGCGTTCGGTGGAGGCAAGTTCGTCGAGTTCCTTCTCGCTCATCGACTGCACCATCTGCTTCGAGGCGCCCTTGAGCTTGTTCCTCGGCATGTCGCCGCGCTTGGCGGCGAGTGCGGCGCCGGCTGCTTTCTGCTGGGCCTTGGAGGTGGCGGGCATGGTCCTTCCTTTCACGGTTCGACAGGTGGGGCGGCTCTTCGCACCCCTCCTGCAGCCAACGGCAAGCCGCGCGGATTGTTCCGCGCCGCGCGCGCCGGCGGTCTCCGCAAGGAGCGGCGGCAGAGGCGGCGTCGCGTTCCGGTTGACGCCGCCGGCGGAAAGGCGCTAAAGGCGGCGGAGCGTCGCCCGCTCGACGGCCGCCGGCCCGTCGAATGGCCGGAGGCGCCCGCGGGAATGGGTGTCCGAGTGGTTTAAGGAACCGGTCTTGAAATTCGGTTCGACGCGTCTTTCATCATCTTGTTGGATACCGGGAAGTGCCGGTATTTCACGGGATTTGGTGATTGCAGGCCCGCTTCATATCCCTTCATTTTTCTCTGTGCTACCGAGTAGGGTAGCAAAATGGTAGCAACCTGTTCCCTAAACATTCAACGCCTTGACTTGGGCGTGTATCCTGTAATTCTGAACTCTCTAGATGTGGAGGGTGGCATGAATATTGAACTCAACGAAGCCGGCGGATCGGCGAAAGCCGTAGATGGAACCGCACCAAGCCATTGGCCAAAGGGCGTCGGCCCAATATCCTGGAACGCGTTCGAACTTCTAGGGGTAGACGATGCGGACAATCTTTATTGGGACGGAAAGCGGATAAAGACAGAAGTTGCTCTTGGAAAGGCAGCCCAGTTGGTGGGCGGTCTAATCGCGCTTTTCACTTTTCTGGCTGCGGCGGCAACGGTATCCATGGCAATAGTGGACGTGTGGCGCTACCAGGCAGGGATGTAGTTACATGACTGGCTGTGTCGTCGCCAGCCCGTGTCGCTCAGCTTGCCACGAAGCCATGGGAGGCCTGCGGATCATATTGTTCGCAACCGCAGTCTCCCTCATTTCGATGGGACAAGGGCGCGCTCAAGTGCCCGCCGACGCCTTGGAACACCTTCCGCCCGAGCTCTATGGAATGCCGACTGCCTCGCTGACGGCGATGATGAATTGCGTTTGGTCAAAGACCGTCACGAGGGGCGCAAACATCCAGTATCAGATTTCGTTGGGAATGAACGTCGTCGGCATGATAGCGGCCTATTGCGGCGATCAGTCGGGGTTGACTTGGCATTGCGGGAGAGTGGGATATCCCGCATCCTTTTGCGCAGATTTGGTCACGAGCGCTGTTGAACGCGGCCTCAAGGAGGAATTGGAACGTGCCGCCCGATAGGCTGACTATCTGCCCCTCAATCTCCTTCGTAACATCAGCAAAACTCTCTTGCCGGGCCGATTCGCAACGAGTCGACTGAATTGACCCGATGAGAGGATCGCCCCCCGTATGAACCGACCATCCTACGCACCGAGGGCCTTTCTTCCTTGCCCTCGTTGGGAGCGAGTCCAGCAATTCTATACCATAATGCCCGGGATGGGAGGCCGCTTTCTCAGTAGGCGTCGTAGACGTGAATGTGGTTGTTCTGGGCTTGATATCGTACGACGGCCGGAGAGACATCCAGTTCTTCCGCGATCTCTGCGACACGGTACGATGACAAGCCATTACTGCTGCGAGACCGTAGATAGGCGCTCGGGGCCAGCATTTCGGCGGCAAATGCACGGCTTGCCTGCTGGTCGCGTGTTCTTGCGCCGGTTATCAGGCGAATATTTTTGTCGAAGGCAATCGACATAAACACCCCGCGTGCGGCGGTGAATTTCTTGTGAGCGCTCCTGCCCGCAGGCAATGCAAGCCGCACCTCTCTCCGCTCTCTGGAGTCCAAGGCTCCCGTAACGGGTTGCGTGTCGCTGTTGTCATTCTGCTTTGCGAACCCGCCGCCGGCAAAATCAATGCCGATTTCCCGCAAGATGTCCTCGCCCCCGGCCGGCTCTCGCGACGACTTTCCGAAGTGCCGACGTACCTCTTCGGCAACATCAAGCCCCCAACGCCAAGCCGCAGCGTCGAGCCGCTCATCTGGAAGCCTTATCTGTGAAATCTGAGTAGCGTCGAACGTCTGGGCCTCGCCCAAGTGAGCGAACATTTCCCCGGCCTGACTGGCAACCATGCGGAAGCTTCGTTCGTCGGCAGCTTGGCAGAGATCGAACAGTACAGGGAATGGTAAGTGCTCGGAAAGCTTGTCCAATATCCCGTCGACGTCATCATTCGCATCATACGGATTTAGGCCGAGCGCGCCGACGAGCTGGCAATAAGCCGCTGTCTCCGCGTCCGTTCCCTCGATCAATCCCCAAAGCTCCTGCGCGAGTGTATTGGAGATACTTGCTCCGCTCAGGCGTGCCATAACGGTCCGCATGAAAGTCCGCAGGCCGCTCTCCAACTCCGATCGCAGAACTTCTCCACGAAAATCGGCTGTAAACGTCAATCTGGCGTGGCGCAGGTAGGTATCGCGCGACACAATCTCGACGCGGTCACCAGTGGGCACGATCCACACGTCCGGTAACGCGAAGCCTGCTCTGGCCGTCCCAAGCCAATGTCGAGTTCTAAAGCTGTCGTTGTCCTCCCAATCCCCCTTACGAGGCTCAAAAAGTAGCGACCACCAGTTTGACGCCAGCCATTCCGCCAGCGGGTAAGCCGGTATCTCCACTTCGTCGCCTACGTCACCCTTGTCGCTCTTATAGCTCGTCAAGACGGAGTTAGCAGCGGAAATCGATAGGCGAGCGAGAGTGCGATCGTGTGCGCGTGCGACATCAATCTCGTTGTCTATCCATCGAGCGTCGATCAAGAAACCGCTTGGGAGGCGATCGTTTACTGATGTGGCCATTGTCGCTTATCTTCCAGTGGGTAGGCGTGATACTCTCCATTTTCAGAGTTGGTCAGCCTAGCCTCATATAGGACGTCGTCGTCTTTGTGCCAAGCGTAACGGGGATAGTGCCCCTCGAAGGCGGCTGATACCGTCCCAGCCTTAATCGCGGCCCGCAAGGCAGCCGTGGCCGACTGGCGATCCCATTTCGGGTCGCATTTGCTTGCGTGTGGATATCGTCGTGTTTTCGGCATTCCCATTTTCGATCCCGCCGGTCGGTGGTATGGACTGCCAGCGTAGATAGCTTTCGTTGATGCGACTTTAAGAGCCGCAATCACCATCTCGTGGCAGTTAACCAGGTCAAGAAGCTGTTTGGACTTTGATTTGTTCCTGGCTTTTGTCGTCCGCCGTTCAGGCTTCTTCAGCATTATCCCGCCTATAAGCCGAGCATTTCCCCTAGCGGTAAACGTGTCGCACATCGAACAAGCCGTCAAGGTGACTCGCCTTTCGATTGTCTTGTTGCTTCATTCCCCGACACGGTGGCGAAGATTTCGGCGATCCCATCCCGGCTTGAAAGGGCGGAGCGATTTCCGTCCCATGGGATGGTTCAGTCAAGCTCGGGGTAAAACACCGCAATCCCGGCAATGATCGACCAATCAATCGAGAGTTTCCAGCGGAAATGACGCTCGGACACTACGCCTGTCAGCACGATGGTCAGCCCCGAATTGTTAACAGTATTAGGCAATTTGGAAAGCTGGCGAAGACAAGCCCTACCCAATCGGAAGTTGGCTACCTTTCGATCTTTTTCATGCCGCTGGAAACCGATTTTTCGGAAAATTCAACAATTCGTGGTTTTCTGTCTATCGAGTCTACACAGCCATTTGCGTTCTATGGGAACAGGGCAAGCACTACCATCTTTACCTGCGCACCTCTCATTGACCACATCAAGGAACTCTTGAAGGAGCACACAGATGTCCCTCGCAACCCTCCCCAAGGTCAGTCGCGAAACCGATCAGAGGACAGATTCAAGTCGCCCGAAGAAGCTCAGTGAAGAGGCCGCGGATATCTGGCGACGGCATAAGAGGGGCGAGTTAAACACAAACGAGGCTGCCAAGCGGTTAGGTCAACTCAAGAAACGGCATCGAAACATAATTGACCGAATGATCGATGGATCGGCTTTTACACCTTCGCAGCCCGCATAAAACGCTGCGCTTGAGTGTAGGAAATCCCGCTCTTCTGCTCGATCCAGGGCCGGAAATGTCCGCGCGGCAGCTGGGCTTTGACCTCCAGCAGCTTGCGACCGAGTTCGGCTTGCTTTTCCTGCGACAGGCGAGCCCATGGACGCGGGGGAACGGGTTGCTGCGGTCTTTGCCTCGGCGCTCCGAAATCCGGCGCTGTGATGCGCATATAGGCTTCTCTGCACGCCCGCTGCTTTTCCACTGGCAGCGCCTTGAACTGATGAAGGCTCATGCCGGACGCAAAGGCAAAGGATGCGATCTCCCGATTTGGACCACGTATCCTGCGTAGCCGGACATATTGCCAGTCGTTCAGTTGCCGAATGGTGCCAATCCCTTCGACCTCGATTTCCGTCATTGTCACGGGTGGCGTCCCCTATCTGTTGGAATTCGGCCCGCATACGTGCCAGGACATTTGATAGCCAGCTTCGTTCTCACGCCCGTAGCACCATCCGCGTTCATCAAGCATCTTCCCATAGGTTTCGCGGGATTCGCAGCCTGTGTGCATTCGAGGGTCCGAGGGAGAATGCCCGCGGCAAAAACCGTTTGCTTCGTTCCAAAGGCCAATGATGTTCTCTACCGGCCACGCCACGTCGGGAAATTGCCAGCTCGGATTGAGTGCTGGACAATGGGCGAAGACCCGTTCTCCGAGACGGAATGACGTAGCGGTCAGCGTGACGTATCGTCCTTCGACGCTCTCTGTTTCGCCCTCGTTCTCGCAGCTTGCTCGAAAAGAAACCTGATCACCCTCGGTGGACACCTTGAGCACGGTGCAGACCATTTCGTAGGCATTGAAGATGCGATTTCCGCTCAGTACCCTGACCATTGCGCCAACACGATCGCCATGCTTCTCGATAAGCTGGTCTTCACTCATCCAGCAAAGGTCAGGGTTAGTAACATAGCGGCCATCCGGGAACGGCAAGACGCCTGCGAGGGTCAGTGAAGGCGCAAAGGAAAACCCTGCCGCGAAAATGACCATCGGCCAAAGCCTAATCATGAATTCCTCCCCAAAAATCAAACTGGATGGCATTGTGCATGCGGTGGCGCCGTATTCCAACTTTGTCCTATGCCAGTATTACGAAAGCTGCCACCACAGCGGCGGCAGCGCCGAACGATGCAATGGGAAGGAAGGATGCAAGGCGCTCGCTGTAGGCCCTTGCACAGGCATGAATGGCTCGCATGATGGCACCCCTATTGTAGCGGCATGTTGGGGGCTGGTGGAGCGTCCATCGCCAAAACGGTTCGGCGGAGGCGTTCCGCGTTCTCAGCATCCCATAACGGGCCTTGTGGCTCACCCGTGATTTCTTCGACGATGAGCGCCCCAGCCGTAAGCCGATCGACAAACTCTTGCGCCGTGATCGACGGCGGACCGCAGAAGAACAATTTAAGCGCCTCTTACTCCTTCCGAGAGTTCGCCGTCACCAGTTCGAACACGACGTCGATGTGCTTTTTATACGAGAGCCATCGAGCACCTATCTCAGTTATAGAGACCACCGGTCGCGGTTGAACCAGCGGAGTTGCCGGGGAAGTAGTTAGCTCCACCACCGAACGTGTAGATGTTGCCGCCCAGGATGGCGGTGTAGCGGGAGCCGGTTGCCGAGCCGCTATAGGTGACGAGGCCCGAGTTGATGCCGATGAGGGCGCTCAGGCTGCAAAACGCGAACTGTGTGAAAGCCGGAGTTCCAGTCAGCGTCACAATTGCCGAGCCGACTGTGCCGTATGCCAGAAGCGCCTTGTTCGTGACCTGGTAGTGGAAAGGGGATGCCCCGACGATGGAATACGCGCCGTTGAACGTGACAAGAGACCCACCGCTCGCGTTGATGTGAGACACGGCGGCGGTGTTGAATTCGATAGTATCAAACTCAAGGGTTCCCCCACGGCTCGTGGCGAAGCAGCTTGCCCCGGATGATGTGAGACGCATGCCCCGCACCATGATCTGCGCATTGTTGGAAGACCGGATGCAGTCGCCAGCCGTCGAAAGCACCACGTTTGCCGGCGTGCCGGTGTTGCCGACGATCTGGAAAGAGCCTGGACCAGGCGCACCGGTCAAAACGCCGGACGCAGTGAGCGCCGAGGTGTAGGTGCCGTCTTCCACGTCGATTGTTATGTTGTAACCAGCGAGATTGATGTTCGCGAGGACGAAATCCCATGCGTGCTGCAGTGTTGCCCATGCCGTGCCGGATGTCAGTCCGTCATTGCTGTCGCTGCCCGTAGTGGAGACGTAATAGGTGCGGTTTGCCGCAAGCGTCTCCTGAGGATACGGGAAGAACGGCAGCCAGTTGGTGCCACCGGCATCGGGGTCCGTGGTGTTGTCGTCCGCAGCATTCAGCCAGAAGCCGGTGAACGTGGTGGAGGCGAGCAGTGCGCCCTGAGGGTATCCCCCGATAGCCGTCGAAAAAGCGCTGCTGTAGGGCACTGGAGAGCCGGCCCCCTGCCAACGGTTCCATTCCGTGATCTGCTTCAGAAGTCCGTTCGTGTCCTGCCCGAAAGGCGGAACTCCCCCTGCCCCGACAGGCAGGAAGTTCTGCGGAGGAAAACCGTCCGTCAGGGAGGCGCGCCCATCGCTGATACCAATCTGCGACGCCTCCGGGATGGGATAGGTGATGAAGCCCCCACCCGCACTGTCTGCGAACGGAATGTTGAAGCGATCCGGCACGTCAATGAGTTTCATGGTCTAGATCCTGAAATTTGAAGGGAAGTGCCACCCGGTTCCACCAGGAAGCGAGGGAAATCGGGTGGCAATGCTGGCCCGGCTCCGACAAAAGGAGACCTGCGAAGGTCGTCAGAGACTGTCCAACTGCGGCGGTTGTTTCGGGCACCGGCCGCTGGCCCGCCCGCGCGTGCAAAGGGACGAAAACGCACGGGGCTACCATGGTCACACCTCCGGCAGCGGCGCTTTCGCGTCCGCCATCAGGGCATGGAACGCTGATTCCCAAGGCTCGATTGTGCCGGCAACTTCCGCGTCGTTGTCAGACTTCCCCCAGCCCGGCATTCTGATGAACGGGTTATTCAGCAGCCGTTCGCGTGCGCGTTGCTCTTCTGTGGGGGGCCAGGTCTGGTCCCGATTGCTGAGGAAGATCAGCAGCGTAAACAGCGGGCCCAGATCGGCCAGCGCTTCCAGAATGCGCTTTTCGACATCGGCGGCTTTCGTGGCCAGAACGGCGCCGGCCGCTTTTTCGACACGGCGCGCGCTCGCCTTCAAAACTTCCTCGGCATTGTCCTTTGCGACATCAAGAGACGACAAAACATCCTGCGCAGTGGACATGATTTCTTCGACCTCGGAGAGACGTGCTTGCGCAGCCTTCAGGTCGTGGTCGGCAAGGTCGGTGCCGTCGAGAACGCGCTGTGCGGCGCGCACGGCCCGGCTGTCGATCATTTCGGCAATCTTGGCCGAAAGGGTCTCGATCTCATCCCGAATGTCCCAGGTGCGGCGCTCGGCCTGTTCCAATGCGGCGCAAATCCGATCACGCTCCTGTTTTGCAGAAGCATGGGATTCGATCGCCCGGCGCAATTCGATGCGCAGCGGGTCGTCCTGTTCCGGTGCCGTGCGGACAAGCTTTGCGAGGGCGCCCATGATTAGAGACCTCTCGGCTTGACAGCAGCGGCGCCGGGGAAGCGCTCGGCAAAGCTCGCGTCACTCGCTGCCGATGTCGGGACATATTTCTTGCCCCGTGGTGCCGCGTAGGCTTTCACCCGCGCGACTTCGGGATGACGGGACGCAAAGGCCTTATCGTCAGCGCGTTCCGTGCGCTCCAGTGCGGCGCGCTCTTCGTCGGACAGGTCGCGGCGTTCTTTCTCGCTGTCACGTGCCTTCTTGCCTGCAACGGCTTCCGGTGCCGGCGGGTTGTCCTTCGCCCGTCGATCATGGGCCTTCGTCGCGAAATCGACGCCGCCCTGATGCGCCATTCGGGCAACGGCCATCAGTTCGTCCAAGGTGAATAGGGCTTCCGTCTGTTCCGCCTCTGGCTGACCTTCGTCAAAGGCGCGACCATAGCGGGAAGCGTCGAACCTGCCGCCGCGTGAGAAGTCGCTAACCGGAATGGCCTTGGTCACGGATTTGCCCCGGCGCTTCATTCCAGCAGGCAACGCATCGTAAGCGCCATCGGGGTTGTTTGACGTAAGGTGCGGGTTTGCCCGCAAGAACACCGAAAAGTTGTGTAGTTCCCGGTCTGTGAGCATTCCAGAGTGGCCGTGCATGACAGTTCCTTTCAATGTCTGATGTGCTGTTGGGAGAAGCCGGCGCCGGCCATGGGGAAGGCACGCGGGTTGACTGTCGCGGCCGATGCGGCGACGGCTTCGGCGCTGATCGACATGCCACGCTTCTGGCGAGCGGCTACCAGCGCGCCGGCAGCGGCATTGCTCAGATCGTCATGGCCACCTTTGGGGTGATCCACCTTGTCACGACCGGATGAGACGGTGCGCCGTTCCAGCGAGACGAATTGGCTGGCCAGCTTCTTGTGGTCGAGTAGCCGCGCACGCCCGGAAGAAAACAGCGGGAGCGCTTCAAGGTAGAGCTGGCTCCGATCCTTCTCGACAGGCACATAGCGAAGACCGGCGCGCATGAAGGCGTCAACAGTGAAACCAGCCGCGTACCTGTCGCCCTCGATCGACGTGCAACCGTATTCAGCTGCCAGTGCTGCAACCTGTTCCACCGCAGCGTTCGGGCTGAAGGGTGGCCGCACTTCGATGAGCGCATCCAAGACCACGTTGTTGCCCTCGGCATGGCTTATGGCAGCGGTGAAACTGTCCTTGCCCGTCCCGCCGGCTACGTCCGCGAAGGCGTGATATCTCACCCTGTCAAGACGGGGACGAACCACAACATCACGATCCGTTGCGGCTTCCACCAGCTCGCGGCTGATGAAGTCAGCGAGGTCGCTGCGAAACTGTGCATCCCATTCGGCGCTTGCCGCTTCAGGATCTTCCTCAAAAGCCGCGTCTCTTTCGGCCGGATCAAGGGTCGGATTCATCGTCAGGCTTGGCGCCTGAATGACAAGCACGCGGTCATCGTTCTCGCCAAAGTGCTTGGCGAACTTATCGAAGAGCAACCCTTTGCTCTTGTGCGGGCTGCTGATGCCAATCACCATGCTCTCAGGTGCCAGCGTGGCCATGCCAGGCACAAGAGCGCGGAAAAGCTCGGTGTCAGGGCTGGCGCTGTTCTCGTCCCGGTAGAACGCGACTTCATCAAGGATGATTGCGAGGTAAGCCCTACCTCGGCTGGATCGAAAGTTGTTGGTGCTGACGATGATCTCGGAATCGTTGTCCAGAGTCAGCGTGTTGGCAGTGTCCGTCACGATGCGGTCGGCAAGGTCGGGATGTTCTGCCAACATCGCCTTGATGTATCGGAACACGATCTTTGCCTGGTCCCGGTCACTGGCGATACATGCGATGGTCGCCAGTTCGCCGGGACGTAGCCGGCCAATGTGCGCTTCCTCAATGCCTGCGACAAACGCCGCGATCAGGGATGCAACAGAGTCCTTTCCGCCGCGCCTGCCGACCACGAGCCACAATTCACGCACGCGCTGTTGGGGAGGTTCGCGACCTCCAGCCACCTGATCGAAGATCGAACGCTCTTCAGTCGTCAAGGGAAGGGCATACGCAGCTTTGAGCACAGCGCGCCATGCGAGCCACGACGAGCCGCTGAACAGGCTCCCGAAAGCATCAGCGTCCGTCATGGCATCTTCGATAGTGACTGGGTTCGTCATGCCGGCTCCTGAGTGAGCCTATGAATGGCAACCCATGCCTCGGCAAGGCGCTGATCGATCCGCGTCAGAAGGTCGTCAAACTGCTGCGGCGTCATTCCGCTGTAGGGCTCGGACCATTGCGGGGGCAAACCCATGGTGGCTCGTACCACCCCTTTGTGAAGGGGGAGGATTTCAAAGCGCAAGGCCATGATGCTTTCCAGCAGCACAGCGGGCGCCGCCTCTTGCGACAGGGGCGGAAACGGGAGGGCCAAGACATCGTTGCGGGGCTGCTCGTTCATCAGGCAGCTGCCTTGTTGGCCAGGAGCTTGTCCCGTAGGCTGTTGCTGGAACTGGTGCGCAAGCCAGCCTTGGCAATCGTCGCCTTGGCCTTCAGGCCGTTCATCAGGCGTTGCAGGACGTTGGAGATGCGCACCAGTTCGTCGGTGTCCACATCCTCGCCTAGAAGGATGGCGGTCTGCATACGCTCGGCTTCTATGGCTACGGCAGCGGCCTGTCGGACCATGGCGCGCATGGGTTCGGACATGACAGCATCGCCGCCAAGCTCGGTACTGAACTGATAGACGAGATCACGGAAGCGCCGTGCGGGGGCGCTCCTGCCGTCCACGCCTTGAACAAGGCGCGAACCATTCGAAACCGCAGAACGAGCGGTGCGAGACGAGGGGGCGATATGGCGGCTTGTTTGGGTCATGGCCCAGACAGTTGCCGCTAGATCGCAGGCAGTTCAATCCGGGAAACAACGCGATGGGCGCTGCTGTGCCGTAGCGCGCCAAGACGTTGATTTTACACGACGGCTAGAACGCGCTGCACCTGTGAGGCCGTCCATACAGACCCGCCTCGTGCCGTAGGTATGCCCTTCGACGTCAGGGCCGTAGCGATGCCATTTGCACTTGTGACGCCGCATGCCCTGATCTCGTCAATGACCGGCATGAGATCGGCCGCACGGGCACTGGCTTTGGCCCTCCGGGCCTCCTGGCTAGCCTTGCGAGCGTCATCGGATATCACGCTACCCCTGAAGCCTCCAAGCTTTTGACCGCGTGCCTTGGCCGCTGCAAGGGCTGCCTTGGTGCGCTGGCTGATCATCTTCCGTTCGGCCTGTGCGACGACAGCCATGATGCCGACAACCATTTCATTCGCTTCCGGCATATCGGCCGCAACGAACCGGATACCAGCCTTTTGCAGGCTGAGAAGGAATGCAGCGTCACGGGACAGGCGATCAAGCTTGGCAATGACGAGCGTGGCGCCGTGAAGCCGGCACAGTCCCATGGCCTCCGCAAGCTTGGGCCGGTTGTCCTTGCTGCCGCTTTCGATCTCGACAATCTCTTGGACCAGCGTCCAGTTGCCGCCGTTGAGGAAGTCAGCAACCGCCTGCCGCTGCGCTTCAAGACCGAGACCAGACCGGCCTTGGCGTTCCGTTGAGACGCGCAAATACGAGATAAACCGTCCGTCTGCCATGGCCTCAAATCCTTAGCGTTTATGTCAACCTTCGATGACAGTACCGCAAATGAAATGGAACGCAAGCACTTTTCAAGCCTCGCGCTCCAGAAAATATAGCGATTTCAATGGGTTCACTGGGCTGGCTTCCTGCCCTTCACAGTCGCCTTTTCCCGTTCTTCTGCTGCTTTCTGCTCAGCATCGACCAGCCATTTGCGGAGTGTTTCAGGTCGTGCGCATGGCTTTCGGCCCTCGCCAAGATAGAAGATCGGTAGCCTACCGTTTTGCGCCGCCCACGATACTTGGCGGGGTGTCATTCCCATGAAGCGGGCAATGGGTTTGTATCCCATGAGGAGTTCGGGTTCTGAGGTCATGCGGTTCCCCCGTCTTCTGTCATAAGGGCCGCGATGTTCCGAGCCTCGATGACGGCTTCCAGCTTCATGAGGGGGATGATACGGGCCACATCATCGGAGTTCGCGCCGTTGCTGAGGAGATAGCTCCGTAGCCGCTCCAGGGATTGGTCCACCTTTGCCATGGCGTCTTGTGGTGGAAGCCCGTCAAACATCGCTGTGGGGATGATCTGACGGGCTACGTTGCGGGCATGGTCTCTTGCCGTTTCAAGGCAGGCAGCCGATTTAGCCAGCGGCGTAGGGATGATGGTGACGTTGCTCATGCCCACGCCTCCCGGACCTTCTGGAGCGCGCTGATAACGAGATCGAGGTTTTCCCGACCTGCAATCGTAATCGTCACTTGGCCTTCCTCGACGTCCTCTTGGCTGATCCAAACCGTGTCATCGAAGACGCGGAACGCGATGTAATCCTGATGGGGGACAACGATGATGTCTTGGCTTTCCACTCGCTCGTTCATGCCGCGCCTCGCTTCCGTTCAAACTCCGGCCGGTACAGCTTCGCCGGCTCCGGGTACTGCGGATCGACCTCCGGCATATTCCGCACGATGATGGGCACGAGATCGATGACTTGGGCCGAAGGCCGATTGTCTGCCCAGGTGAAGAGATCGAGTTGATCCTTTTTCATGCTGCCATCCTCCTGAGAACTTCCGGGGTCATCTTGCGCTCGTGCAACAGCCTGAGGGCTTCACGGTGTTTGGTGGGATCTGGAATGTTTCTGCTGATCCATGAACCGAAGTCGGACTCGTTCGATGGGATGATCCCTCGCGGATACGTAACCTCTCTACCGTCAGAGCAAGAATCTGAAGGTGTTCTATTAAGGTAGTTCTCAGTAAGGTGTTTGGGTTGCAGCGGTGCAACTTCGGGAGATTGCACATTTGCAACTTCGGGAGATTGCAGCGGTGCAACGTCGCGAGGTTGCTTACGTGCAACTTCGAGCCTCTGGCGCCGACGCTGCTGTGCCGTTTCCCTTGCCTGATCTTCGCGCTGCAGTTTGCCATCAATGACGGCGTTCAGGCGGTCGGTCACGAAGCTGTAACAGTAGGATTCGATTCGGCTGTTGCGCCTTCTGCTAAGCCATTGCCGTCCGCCATTAGGATCGCACATTCGGTTAAGGCTGCGCATGACAGTATCGCGATGCACGCCTAGTTGCGCCGCAAGACGCTCCAACGAGGGGTGCGCATCCCTCGTCTTGGCGTTGACGTGCTGCATCATGCGGAACGCTACACGGAAATCGATGTCGTCCAATTGGGCATCGCAGGACATGGCATCGATAATGTCCAGCTTCCACGAGGTGAAGCTTTGCACTTCTGCTTGGGAAAGGGCATCGCTCAAACCTGTGCCCTCCGATGCGGCCTGAAGCTATCGGCCATTGCCGCCGCTTCCGTCGCCTCTAGGGCGCTGAGGCCGAACCTCGACCGCAAGACGGGAACGATAGGACGGGGCGGCTCTTGCTCGTCAGCGAGCCAGCGCGCGGCCTCCTCGACCGCGGCGCTGTGCTGATGCTCTTGGGGAGTGTGGGCCATCATTGACGGCCCTCCAGGTCTTTCCGGCAGCGATCAAACCGCTCGCAAAGTGCTACCACTTCTTGACCGAGCTTCAAGATTTCTCCGTCGCTCATGGTCTTGATCACGGGCTCGGCTTCCACATCGAAGTCGTTGACGATCTTCGCGGCCATGTCGCGGGCAATCCATGTCAACGACGCAGCTCGCATCAAATTCTCGTCACGAACGCCGTCCCCAACAAAGGCGCGGCGGTCGATCACTTCCAAGACGGTATCGAGAAGTCGCACGAGGTTCTCCGCGTCGGCCAGAACATCGATCATGGTGACAGTTTTCGTCATGCTACCGCCCTCCGCTGGTCGTGAGGCACGCTGTCGCCGCCATAGGCGATCAGGGCGAACCGGCATTCATGATCGACCTGGACACGCCAGTTGCCCCCGTGGACGCGGTGCATGGCCATGGCCAGACTGTCCGCGGCGTTTGCGACCTCATCCGACAGATTGGTAGTCGATGCCGCCAGCGTGCGGAGAGATTGGAGAGAATCCTCCCTCATGCGCGTTCCTCCAGCCTGTCGCCACAGACGAGCGCGAAAGAGGCTTGCGCGTCGATATGGTAGCGCCATGCCCGATCAGGGTTGATCCGCTCCATAAGGTCCGTAAGCTCGCTGGCGTGGTGGTGCGCGCGGTTCAGCAAGGCGTCTTTGTCGTCCTCGGTTTCAAAATGTGTAACTGTGAGCTGCACGCCGCGGCCGGAACCGGCCGGCCATACCGTGGCATGCATCTCGCCTCCGGCATATCCGGCAAGGGCGTGGGAAAGTTCATTCGCCAAGCGGTCGACCGTTTGCACTGGCGTCTCGGTTGCCACGAGCGCAGCGGACCCGGTGACGGGAACGGAAGCCATGGCCAGGCCGCCAAGAATGGAGCGGCGGGTCAGGACTGGCGTTGCGGCGCTCGTGATGGTATTGCTTTCCTTGTTCATTTCTCGATCCTTTGCAGGGGTAGGGATTGATCCGAGGTCCGGAAGCGCGCCAACGCTTGCCGGGCCATTTTCGTTTTTGGAGCGTGCGGCGAACTTCATGCCGTTGCTCCGAACTTCGATCGCAAGCCGAGCTTAGCGGCCAGCGGTGCGACGGGAACGACGATGCGTCCTCCAACTTTGATGGTTTCGATGTCGCCATTTTTGGCGGCAGCGTACGCGGCATTACGGCCAAGGCCGTAAAACAATGCGCCCGCGTCGGGGACCGGTATAGTCGGGCGGGCAAGGGCTTCATCAAGGGTCAACTAAACCTCCATATGCACATATTGCGCATTAACCACACTACACATTTTAACATTGAGCGCAACTCAATATGCGCATATGGTGCATATGGCCCCGAAAAAGGATGCATAAGTGAAAAACGAGACAGGTCAAAAGAAAACCGAGCGCCTGCACATGCTCATCTCGCCCGACGAGCTCGAGGCAATCGATGAATGGAGGTTCGCAAACAGGGTGGGGACAAGAGCGGACGCCGTGCGACGTCTCTGCGACCGAGGGCTAAAATTTGATGAACGATTTTATGGACTTGCAGCGGTGTTGTATCAGTCGTTGTTCGATCTAGAGAGTTACATTGCCGCGAGCCAGGACACAGCTAACGATGCTGCTTTGAACCAAGTTTCCAAGGACCTTTTGGTTGGTGCGCTCGTCGGCTTAGGCCTTTCCCACTCGTTCGATGACTTGGTGAGCCAGCTCGAAGAGCAGAATCTTGTCAGCAAGGGAGCGCAGCCGACAGAAATCGTTCCAGCCTTCATAAAAGCGTATGGTGATCTGCTTCAATCCACTCCAGTGCCGTACCCTCCTTACATTGACGAGGAATCCCTGTGAAAGGCCACATCACCGAACGTAGCCCCGGCAAATGGGCAATTGTCCTTGACGTTCCGAGCGACGGGAAGCGCCGCCGGAAGTGGCACACGTTTCATGGGACGAAGCGCCAAGCCGAGACGGAATGCGCGCGCCTAATCGCGGAACTCGACGGCGGCAGCTATATCGAGCCGGCGAAAACGACGGTGCGGGAATATTTCGTCCGCTGGCTCCAGCACGAAAAGGCGAACGTCTCGCCAAAGACACACCAGCGCTATGAGGAACTACTTCTGAAAAACGTCGCGCCGATCCTCGGCAACGTCACGCTGAACAAGCTCACGGCGTCGAAGATCGATGCAGCGTGGTCGCAATTGCTGGAAAGCGGACGACGAGACGGGAAGGGCGGTCTGTCACCTCGCACGGTGCACCACTGCCGGCGCGTCATGCTGACGGCGATGGATCAAGCGCTGAAATGGGACTTGCTGAAAAAGAATCCCGTTGCCATCACCCGGCCGCCCAAGGTCGAAAGAACGGCCATGGAGGCCTACAGCGCTTCACAGACGGGTGTCATGCTGGACGAGCTTCGATCGAGCCGTGTCTTCGTGCCGGCGCTCCTGGCGGGGCTGTGTGGCTTGAGGCGAGGGGAGATCCTCGCCCTGCGCTGGCGGGACATCGACCTGACGAACGCCGTCATGGCCGTCCGCACCAGTGCGGAGCAGGTCGGCACAGAAGTCCGATACAAAGAGACGAAGAGCGGCAAGGCGCGCACCGTGGCACTATCCTCCACCGTTGTCGCCGAACTGAACCGCCACCGACTCGCGCAGGCTGAGGAACAGCTTCGCCTCGGTCTCCGGCCGGACGAGAATTCGTTCGTCGTCGCGCAGTTCGACGGGCGCCCGCTGAAGCCCGTTTCCCTGACGCACGAGTGGACCCGCGTGATTGCGAAGACATCGCTTCCGAACATCCGATTTCACGATCTCCGGCACTCCCATGCAACGCAACTCTTGGCAGCCGGCGTGCATCCGAAGATCGCCAGCGAGCGCCTCGGTCATTCCACAATCGGCATCACCTTGGACCTCTACAGCCACGTCATGCCCGGCATGCAAGCGAACGCCGCGGAGCAAGTTGACGCTGCGATCAAAGCTGCTAAAAAGCCAGCCACCGAATGAAAGGGTAGCAAATCGGTAGCAAATGCCGGTTTTCAGGTTTTCCGAAGGGAAGGAAAATCAAATCTTTTCAAATAGATGGATGGGTGTCCGAGTGGTTTAAGGAACCGGTCTTGAAAACCGGCGTAGGCGAGAGTCTACCGTGGGTTCGAATCCCACCCCATCCGCCATTGGCCGCCGATTTCCCTCTGTGGCGCGATAGTCCCCGATACTTCTCGGCCAATCCGTGTCTGAAGCGGGCCGTGTGAAGGCCGCCAGGTTTAAGACCTTCAGAAGGCTGAAGCGCTTCATGCGACGTGCAGACGAGCAAGATCGTTCCCGGTTTTGACTGAGCCATCATCATCTCCGTTGATGTCCGTTGTTGATCGGGCGTTATGTCCCGCAGAATGCGCGAATTGCCTCCCGCGCCAGGTCTCGCAATGTGTCCGGGTCGTCCAGCACCGTTTCAGGGACGCTTACATATTTGGCGACGGTCACGGTGCTTTGGGTCTTGTCGTAGCGGAAGGTCCTGCCGCCTTCGCCAAGCAGGCGCGCTCTCAAGTCGTCATTGACTTTCAGGTAGAGCGTTCCTTCCATGACGATGGCGAATTGACCGCCGTCCTGCCGCAGATCCCATCCGCCGAAAAAGCGTTTTGCGCTGACTCCGCCGAGCGGAGCCAGCTCACCCTCGAGCCAGGCAACGATCTCAGGTTTGGCTGGGCGCGGCATGGCGGAGGAGATCAGAAGAAGCCGGTGAATGCGGCAAAGCGTCCGTCATCGGCGAGACGCGCATAGCTGGTGCCGCGCATGCGCTCCGCCCCGTCGCCGCCCACGAGCCGCCAGCTCGCGAGCGTCTGGCCGTGATGCCCGTTCACGCTCAGGATCTCGAAAAAGCAGCCTGGCATCGACTGCTGAAAATTCGCCATATGGCCTGAAAACGTCTCTCTGCCCGAAATCGCCGTCGTCGGATCGGTGTAGGTCACCTCGTCGGCGACGAGTTCACGCAATTCGGTGTCACGTTCGGGCGCCGGCATGGACCATGTCCTGGAATAGCGCCTCCAGCTTTCTTCAAGCATTGATGTCTCCAATGATGGTTTCGATTTCATGGGCGATAACCTTGCGAAGGTCGGCCTTGTCGGCGCCGCCGCGAATCATCACGAGAAGTCCCTGGTAGAAGACCAGCAGGCGCAAGGCGTCCGAGGCCGCTCTTTCGGCGTTCGCTGCAGGAAGCGAGACGAGGCTTTCTTCGAACGCGCTGCGCAACAGCGCAAAACCATGTTTAAGATCGGCTTCGGCGGGACACGGGCCGCCTGCGAATTCTACCGCTGAATTGGTCAGCAAACAGCCGACGGAGCCGCCGCCGGGTTCGTCCAACAGCGAAACGAACAAGGCCGTCAGCCCTTCCTTTGCCGGACGCCCGGCGAGATAGGTGTCGATGCGCCTTTTCACGACCGTTTCGTTATAATGCGCGAATGCGCGCTGAAAGATCGCGTCCTTGCCGCCGAAACTGTTGTAGAGACTGCCCGACGAAAGACCGGTCGCCTGCTCCAGCATCTTGATGGAACTGCGCTGGTATCCGTCTTTCCTGAACGCCCGCATGGCCGACGTCAGCACTGCGTCTTCGTCGAATTCCAAATGTCTCGCCACGGTCGAGCCCTTTCTAAAATGGTAATTTTAAAATAATCGCTTTAGAATTGATGTCAAGCCGCTTGCGGCCGGCCGGCCAGCCGGGGCGGGGCGTAGACCCGCGGGCGCAATCACAAAAATCTGGCGGCGATGCACCGATTCCGGCACGCCCGGCGTCGGATGCTTCTACTACCGGGCGCCACGGCTGTGAAATTCCCGAACGGCCCTGCGGATGCCGCTACCGCGCAGGATTCTTTGCCGCTACATTTCGGAGGCCGGCGATATTGCCGGTTCTTTCGAAAGCCACACTCATGCGTCACCGCGCTTTGCTCCTCGTTCCCGTCCTCACAAGCCTCGTTCTTGCCACGTCCACCGTCGAGGCTCTCGCGTGGGGCTGCGTCGCCGTCTCGGAGGACGGCACCTACGGCTACAGCTACAATTACGACAGCCGGGACGACGCGGTGGATCGCGCGCTCAGCGAATGCGCCGAGCGGGCGACGACGGACCAGACCTGCGAAATCACGGATTGCAGCGAAGACCTGTGACGCCGTCCGGGCGCCGGCCGTCCGGCGGGCGCCCGTCCGACCCGGCGGAGCTGCGGCTCCGCCCTGTCTTACGCGTGTGACATTCGTCGCCCAGCATCCGGGGATATGGATGCGGTCCGTCATGGTTAACGATTTCTCAAGTCCCGGCGCAGTATCGAGGAACCGGATCGCATCGCCGCCGTTTGCTGGCCGTCCGGAGGAGAAACCATGTTCACGCTGCTCGCCACCATGCTCGACGGAAACGTAAAGACGGCTGACACCGGCACGGCGCCCGACGGCTATGTGGATGTTGCACGTGCCGATCCGGCATCCGCGGCCCGCCGCGACCTCGGCCGCACGGCCTATGCACGCGACTACGGCAGCGACCGGAAGGTGCAGCCGGCCTTCATCGGCTTCGCCTGAGCGAATGCCGCAGGGCAGGGTGGCCGCAATGCGCCGGCGCCCGCGACGCTTGCCTTAAACGGTCCGGCATGACAAAAGGCGGCAAACGGAAACCGCCATGACGATCGCCTTCTACCCCGGCTCTTTCGACCCGATCACCAACGGTCATATCGACGTGCTCGTGCAGGCGCTGCATGTCGCTCCGCGCGTGGTCGTTGCGATCGGCGTGCATCCCGGCAAGGCGCCGCTCTTTTCCTTCGAGGAGAGGGCCGAACTCATCCGCGCGGCGATCGGCGAGGCGTTGCCGGCGCGGCGGGACGACGTCACCGTCGTCTCCTTCGACCGGCTGGTCGTCGATGCGGCGCGCGACCACGGTGCGACGCTGCTGATCCGGGGCCTGCGCGACGGCACCGACCTCGACTACGAGATGCAGATGGCCGGCATGAACCGCCAGATGGCGCCGGACGTGCAGACCGTCTTCCTGCCCGCCGGCACCGCCTCGCGGCCCATTACCGCCACATTGGTCCGCCAGATCGCGGCCATGGGCGGAGACGTCAGCGCCTTCGTGCCGAAGGCGGTCCTCCATGCGCTCGCGGCGAAACGCAGGCCCTGAAGCCCGGTCGCCGAGCGGTCTTTCAACGAAACGGAGCCACCATGAAATTCCTGAAGACAGCCATTGCGGGAGCCCTGTTCCTTGCCTCCGTCGCAAGCGCCGGCGCGCAGTCGAACGAGGATTTCCTCACCATCCAGCTCAAGGACGGCCCGGTCGTGGTCCAGCTTCGTCCGGATGTGGCACCGAAGCATGTCGAGCGCATCAAGGCGCTGGCGGCTGCCGGCGAATATGACAATGTCGCCTTCCACCGCGTCATCGAGGGCTTCATGGCCCAGACGGGCGACGTGCAGAACGGCGACATGGAAGAGGGCTTCAAGCCCGAGGCGGCCGGCACGGGCGGCTCCAGCCAGCCCGATCTGCCGGCGGAATTCTCCGACGTGCCCTATGAGCGCGGCACGGTCGGCATGGCGCGCTCGCAGGATCCGAACTCCGCCAATTCGCAGTTCTTCATCATGTTCGCGCCGGGCGACTTCCTGAACGGCCAGTACACTGTCGTCGGCCAGGTGGTCGAGGGCATGGAGAACGTCGACAAGATCAAGCGCGGCGACGACGCGAACAACGGCGCCGTCGAGAATCCCGACCGGATGATCAAGGTCACCGTCGGCAAATAACGAGTTCAACAAGGAGAAAACCATGGCCGAGATCAAGGATCCGGAAAACACGATCATCATGGAGACCAGCAAGGGCCGCGTGGTCATCCAGCTCCTGCCGGACCTCGCGCCCGGCCATGTCGCGCGCATCAAGGAACTGACGCGCGAAGGCGCCTATGACGGCGTCGTCTTCCACCGCGTCATCGAGGACTTCATGGCGCAGACCGGCGACGTGCAGTACGGCAAGACCGGCGGCAAGGACTTCAACCCGGGCCGCGCCGGCATGGGCGGCTCCGACAAGCCGGACCTCAAGGCCGAATTCTCCAACATGAGCCACGTGCGCGGCACCTGCTCGATGGCCCGCAGCCAGATGCCGAACTCGGCGAACTCGCAGTTCTTCATCTGCTTCACCGACTCGCCCTGGCTCAACAAGCAGTATTCCGTCTGGGGCCAGGTGGTCGAGGGCATGGAGAGCATCGACAAGATCAAGCGCGGCGAGCCGGTGCGCGACCCGGACACGATCGTCTCCATGAAGGTCGCCGCGGACGCCTGATCCGACCGTCTTCCGGAACCCGCTCCGGTGCAGGATTGCAACGGGGCGGGTTTGCCTTTTTGCGGCGATGCGCTATCGCCATCGCGATCACCCCACGAAGCCCCGTCCATGCGCGTAGACATTTTCGATTTCGAGCTTCCGGAAGAGCGGATCGCCCTTCGCCCGGCGTCTCCGCGCGAGGCGGCGCGGCTGCTCGTCGTGCGCCCGGATGCGGCTTCGCCCTATGCCGATCACCACGTCGGCGACCTGCCGGATTTCCTCCGCGACGGCGATGCACTGGTCTTCAACGACACGCGCGTCATTCCCGCGCAACTCGAAGGCGTGCGGGTCAGGGACGGGGCCGGCGGCCAGCCGGTCTCCGCCACGCTGCACATGCGGGTCGCCGCCGATCGCTGGAAGGCCTTCGCCCGGCCCGGCAAGCGCATAAAGGCGGGCGATCGCGTCCTCTTCGGCGCGGATGCGACACTCGCGGCGACCGTCGAGGCAAAGGGCGAGGGCGGCGAGGTGACGCTCGCCTTCGAGGCCTCCGGCCCGGAACTCGACCGCGCCATCGCCGACGTCGGCCATATCCCGCTGCCGCCCTATATCGCCTCAAAGCGCCATGACGATGCGGCCGACCGGCGCGACTACCAGACGATCTACGCGCGGGAGGAAGGTGCCGTCGCCGCGCCGACCGCCGGCCTGCACTTCACCGGCGCGCTCTTCGAAAAGCTGGATGCCAGGGGCGTCGAGCGCCATTTCGTGACGCTGCATGTCGGCGCCGGGACCTTCCTGCCGGTCAAGGCCGACGACACACGCGACCACGTGATGCACGAGGAAATCGGCCATGTCTCGCTTAAGACGGCCGAGGCGCTCAACGCGGTCAGGGCGAGGGGCGGGCGCATCGTCTCGGTCGGCACGACGTCGCTCAGGCTGCTCGAAAGCGCCGCCGACCGGGACGGCACGATCCGCCCCTGGTCGGGCGCCACCGGCATCTTCATCACGCCGGGCTACCGCTTCCGCACCGCCGATGCGCTGATGACCAATTTCCACCTGCCGAAATCGACGCTCTTCATGCTCGTCTCGGCGTTTTCCGGCCTCGAGACCATGCGCGGTGCCTATGCCCATGCGATCGAGACCGGCTACCGCTTCTATTCCTACGGCGATTCCAGCCTGCTTTTCCGGAAGACCTGAATGAGCGACACGTTCCAGTTCACGCTGCTTGCGACAGACGGCAAAGCCCGCCGCGGCGCGGTCTCGATGCCGCGCGGCACGATCCGCACGCCGGCCTTCATGCCCGTCGGCACGGTCGGCACGGTCAAGGCCATGTATCTCGACCAGGTGCGCGACCTCGGCGCCGACATCATCCTCGGCAACACCTATCACCTGATGCTGCGGCCCGGCGCCGAACGCGTCGCCCGCCTCGGCGGCCTGCACGACCTCATCCGCTGGCCCTATCCGATCCTTACCGATTCCGGCGGCTTCCAGGTCATGTCGCTGTCGGGTCTCAGGAAGCTCGACGAACAGGGCGTCACCTTCAAGAGCCATGTCGACGGCTCGCTGCACCACATGTCGCCCGAGCGCTCCATCGAGATCCAGGGCCTGCTCGGCAGCGACATCCAGATGCAGCTCGACGAATGCGTGCGGCTGCCGGCCGAGCCGAAGGAGATCGAGCGGGCCATGGAGATGTCCTATCGCTGGGCCGAGCGCTGCAAGCGTGCCTTCGGCGACCAGCCGGGCAGGGCGATGTTCGGCATCGTGCAGGGCGGCGACGTTCCGGACCTGCGCGTGAATTCCGCCAGGGCGCTTGCCGGGCTCGACCTCAAGGGCTATGCGATCGGCGGGCTCGCGGTCGGCGAGCCGCAGGCGGTCATGCTCGACATGATCGACACGACCTGCCCGCATCTGCCGGTCGAGAAGCCGCGCTACCTGATGGGCGTCGGCACGCCGGACGACATCCTGAAGTCGGTCGCCCACGGCATCGACATGTTCGATTGCGTCATGCCGACCCGCTCCGGGCGCCACGGGCTCGCCTTTACCCGCCATGGCCGGATCAACATCCGCAACGCCCGCCATGCGGAAGACCTGAGGCCGCTCGACGAGCAGTCATCCTGCCCGGCCTCGCGCGACTATTCGCGGGCCTATCTGCACCATCTGGTGCGCGCCAACGAGGCGCTCGGCGGCATGCTGCTCACCTGGAACAATCTCGCCTATTACCAGGACCTGATGGCCGGCATCCGCGCGGCGATCGACGCGGGCCGCTACGCCGATTTCATGGCCGAGACGCAGGAAGGCTGGGCGCGCGGCGAGGCGGCCAACCGGGGCTGAGCCGTTAACTCACAAGACGCGTCAGATGGCGGAGCCCGGTGCGGCCTTCACCATGTGCACGCCGTTGATCTTGTAGCTGCCGTCGGGCTGCTTCACCACCTGATAGAACGCCGTCCAGTCCTTGCCGTCGGAGCCGGAGATCAGCACCTCCTGCACGACGGTGTCGCCGGAGACCTTGGCGCGGCCGAAGGCGAAATTGCCGGGCCGGTAGACCGGCGCGTAGCCGCGCTTCACCATGTCGAAGAACTGGCTCTCGGACGGAAACTTGCCGCGGATCGTCGGCGAGGCGAAAGAATAGGCCGCCGCCGCATCGTCATTGAGGAAGGCGGCGATCTGCTGCTGGATGACCGATTGCACGGTGTCGACCGGCTCGTCGGCGATAGCCGCAGACGGCGGTAGGACGGTAAGGGAAACGCAAAGGAACACGGCGGCAGGCAATTTCATGGCGCACACTCCTTTTCCGATCAAGAGGGTAGCGTAGCGCTCGAAACTGGAAAGAGACTGGTGCCCGACGGCCGCGGAGAACCGGCTCATTGCAATACTTGATTTTCACACGAAAATAGAGGGATACGGCCGGCAGCTGATGTTTTGCGGCATATTTCACTTGTTTGTGATATTGCCGGACCGGCGCCTTCGAGCCGCGCATGTCGGACGTGTGCCATCGAACAGGAAAGGCCCGACCACCACATATTGCGCCCGTCTGCCTTTACAATTGGCGACCGATTGGCACCCTTGAGTCGAATGGAGTGAAGCCAATGAATTCTGGAACAATCGAGATCTATCGTCCTCGCGATGTTTCAAATTTGGGCCAATGGGCCATCGGTGGCCTCAAGCTTAAAGTCTACGGCCTTGTCGCGGACAACAGGAAGATCGACAAAGCCATGGTGGCCCTGGGGCAGTCGTTCGTGCGGCAGGACGTTCTCCCGCGTGTTGCGGACGAGGGCGACGACAATGGCATGGGTTTCGTGATCATCCATCCTGGTGAACTTGGTGTTTCCATCTCAGCTCACTGGTGGATACAAGGATCGGTGCTGTGTCAGCATATCTATCGGAAGCTGTATGCCGCCTCCGAGCCGATGGACACGGTGAAAAGACCTGTTATCGCCTGTGTCTGGGAGCTGGCGCTGATAAACGCCGAGCAGGAGGCGTGGCGAAAGGCGATGATGAAAAACGAGCCAAATCCATCGGCCTACATGGACGCTCGAGCGGACGTCGCCGCCGCATAGGGACCATGCCTGCGTCGCTCGCTGCAGCCTGATCTTCCTTTCATGCATCCGTGCGATGACACGGCGTTCGTCCAGACCCAACCCACAAAAGGGCGGGCCATTCCAACTTTGCGGCTACAGGCAAAGATCGCATAAGATAGATTATGGAACTTAACCGCATAGGGAAATGCCGGAAACCCGGTCCTTGCGGCTTGACCGGTGCCCTGCGGCCTGCTTAGCGTTCGGCTCAATTCTCATGAGGAAAGCCCTGGTTCGATGAGCAGTTTCCGCGTTCTGTCCGATGCCCATATTCCTGAACTGCCGAACCGCTACAAGGGCAAGGTGCGCGAGAACTACGACCTGCCGGACGGCCGGCGCATCATCATCGCGACGGACCGGCTCTCCGCCTTCGACATCATCCTGACCTCGATCCCGTTCAAGGGCCAGGTGCTGACGCAGACGGCGCGCTACTGGTTCGAGGAAACCGCCGACATCTGCCCGAACCACGTGCTCGACTATCCGGACCCGAATGTCGTCATCGGCCAGCGGCTCGACATCCTGCCGGTCGAGATCGTCGTGCGCGGTTATCTCGCCGGCACGACCAGCACGTCGATCCTCACCAAGTACCGCAACGGCGAGCGCGCCATGTACGGCATCCGGCTGCCGGACGGCATGCGCGACAACGAGAAGCTTCCCGAGGCCATCATCACGCCGACCAGCAAGGCTTTCGACGGCGGCCACGACGAGCCGCTCTCGGCCGGCGACATCCTGTCTCAGGGCCTGCTGAGCAACGAACAATGGGACACCGTGTCCGGCTACGCGCTGGCGCTCTTTGCCCGCGGCCAAAAGCGCGCCGCCGAACGCGGCCTGATCCTCGTCGACACGAAATACGAGTTCGGCACGGACCAGAGCGGCCGCATCGTGCTCGCCGACGAGATCCATACGCCGGATTCCAGCCGCTACTGGATCGCCGAAAGCTACGCCGAGAGTTTTGAAACCGGCGCGCGGCCGAAGAGCTTCGACAAGGATTTCGTGCGTGCCTGGGTGACCGAGCGCTGCGACCCCTACAAGGATCCGGTGCCGGAAATCCCGGCCGACCTCGTCGAGCAGACCTCCAGGGTCTATATCGAGGCCTACGAGACGATCACCGGACAGGATTTCGTTCCGGACCTCTCCGGCGCCACCGTTCTCGACCGTATCCGGGATAATCTGAAGCCTTATTTCAGCAAATAAACAGATACTTATTGATTATTTCCGAGAGCTTCCGTTACGTCAGGCAACGTCGACGGCGATCTCGAAAGCCATCTGGTCGTAGGCCGGCTCCACATGCTCGGGCGTCTCGCGGCGCACCGTCTCGTAGTCGAGCGGCACATGCATATGGGTCAGGATCGCGCGCTTCGGCGCCAGCCGTTCGATCCAGCCGAGCGCCTGGCCGATCGACAGGTGGCTCGAATGGAACTTGTGCTGCAGCGCATCGATGATCAGCACGTCGAGGCCGGCGAGCCTGCCGACCGTCTCGTCGGGAAAATCGCTGACGTCGCTGCAATAGGCGACATCGCCGATGCGGAAGCCGAGCGAATGGATCGAGCCGTGGATCTGGAGCAGGGGCTGGAACGCGATCGCGCCCCCTGCCCCTTCGATGACCACCGGCGCGTCGACCGGCGCGATCAGGTTCTCCGTGACGATCGGCGGATACATGCTGCCGGACGGCGTCTTCAGGCAATAGCCGAAGCCTTCGCGGATACGCTCCATGGTGAAGGAATCGGCCCAGATCGGCACCTGGCGGCGGCTGTGCAGCACGTAGCCGCGCAGGTCGTCGATGCCGTGGATGTGGTCGGCATGCGGATGGCTGTAGAAGACCGCATCGATATTCTCGACGCCGGCCGCGATCATCTGCTCGCGAAAATCCGGACCGGTGTCGATGACCACCGTGGTTCGCCCGCCGGGGCCGATCTGCTCGACGAGGAAGGCCGCGCGGCTGCGGCGGTTCTTCGGATTGGCAGGGTCGCAGGCACCCCAGTCGCCGGTGATGCGCGGCACGCCGGGTGACGAGCCGCAGCCGAGGATGGTGAAGCGCCGCCGGAACGCCAAGGCCCTAGACCCTCGGCATCTTGGAGAAGACGCGCAATGCGTTTTCGGTGGTGATCGCCGCAATCTCCCCGGGCGTGACGCCGAGCGTCTCGGCGAGCACCGCCGCGGTATGCGCCACATAGGCCGGCTCGTTGCGTTTGCCGCGGAACGGTTTCGGCGCCAGATAGGGCGCGTCGGTCTCGACCAGCATGCGCTCGGGCGGCACGGTCTTCGCGATCTGCCGCAGCTCCTCCGACTTCGGGAAGGTCAGGATGCCGGAGAAGGAGACATAGCCGCCGAGGTCGACGCCGACGCGGGCGAGGTCCGGGCCGGAGGAAAAGCAGTGGAGCAGGAAGGGGAATGCCCCCTTCCCCGTCTCCTCGGTCAGGATCGCCGCCATGTCGGCGTCCGCCGAGCGGCTGTGGATGACGAGCGGCAGGCCCGTCTGGCGCGCGGCGGCGATATGGTTGCGAAGCCCGATCGCCTGGGCGTCGCGCGGTGCGTTGTCGTAGAAATAGTCGAGCCCCGCCTCGCCGATCGCCACGACACGCGGATGTTTCGAAAGAGCGACGAGCTCGTCGACCGTGACGTCGAGCTCCTCGTCCGCATTGTGCGGGTGGGTGCCGACCGAGCAGAACACGGACGGATAGGTTTCGGCGATGGCGAGGATCGCCGGAAAGCGCTTCACCCGCGTCGAAATCGTGATCATCTGCCCGACGCCGGCCGCGTGGGCCCGTGCGACGATGGCGTCGCGCTCGGCCTCGAAGTCGGGAAAGTCCAGATGGCAGTGGGTATCGATCAGCATCCAGGGCTCCTGTCGGTCGCGTCCGTCACGCTTCCGGCGCGACGTAGCGCGGGAAGACCGGCTTGGGCGCCTCCAGCGGCGTGCCGCTGGCGAGCCGGCCGGCTGCGCCGAGCGCCGAAAACGTGCGCTTGCCGGCCGGTGCCGCCACGAGATCCAGCAGCTTGCCGGCGGAGTCCGGCATGAAGGGCTGCAGCAGGATCGCCACCTGCCGGACCACCTCGGCGGTCACATAGAGCACGGTCGCCATGCGCGCCGGGTCTGTCTTCTTCAGCGCCCAGGGCTCCTGGCCGGCGAAGTAGCGGTCGCCCTCGGAAACGACGGCAATGATCGCCGCGAGCGCCTTGTGGATCTGCTGGCGGTTCATCTCCTCGCGGCAGATCGCGGCAAGGCCATCGGCGGCCGACAGCATCGCCGCGTCCGCTTCGCTCAGGTCACCGCAGAGAGGGATCTGCCCGTCGCAGTTCTTGACGATCATCGACAGCGAGCGGCTGGCGAGGTTGCCGATGCCGTTGGCGAGGTCCGAATTGATTCGGGTCGCGATCCCCTCCTCGCTGTAGCTGCCGTCCTGGCCGAAGGAAACCTCGCGCAGGAAGAAATAGCGGATCTGGTCGAGGCCGAAATGCGCGACGAGGTTCACCGGATCGACGACGTTGCCGAGCGACTTCGACATCTTCTCGCCCTTGTTGAGCAGGAAGCCGTGGGCGAAGACGCGTTTTGGCAGCGGCAGGCCGGCCGACATCAGGAAGGCAGGCCAGTAGACCGCGTGGAAGCGGATGATGTCCTTGCCGATGATGTGGAGGTTCGCCGGCCAGTATTTCGCGCGCGGACCCTGCGGGCCGTCGAGATAGCCCGTCGCGGTGATGTAGTTCGTCAGCGCGTCGACCCAGACATACATGACATGCGTCGGGTCGTTCGGCACCTTGATGCCCCAGTCGAAGGTGGTGCGCGAGATCGACAGGTCCTTGAGGCCGGATTTGACGAAGGAGATCACCTCGTTGCGGCGCTCCGCCGGACCGATAAAGTCCGGATTGTCCTCGTAGTGCCTGAGGAGCTTGTCCTGATAGGCCGAAAGCCGGAAGAAGTAGCTCTGCTCCTCGACCCATTCGACGGGCGTGCCCTGCGGCCCGTAGCGCACGCCATCGGCGCGCAGCTCCGTCTCGCCCTCCTGGTAATAGGCCTCGTCGCGCACCGAATACCAGCCGGCATAGCTGTCCTTGTAGACGTCGCCATTGTCGGCCATCCGGTTCCAGATCGCCTTGCAGGCCTCGTGGTGGCGCGGTTCGGTGGTGCGGATGAAGTCGTCGTTGGAGGCATTCAGCAGCACGGCCATCTGGCGGAACTCGGCGGAGTTGCGGTCGGCGAGTTCCTGGGCGGTGATGCCTTCGCTGCGCGCCGTCTGCTGCATCTTCTGGCCGTGCTCGTCGGTGCCCGTCAGGAAGAACACGTCCCGCCCGTCGAGCCGCTGGAAACGCGCCATCGCATCCGTCGCCATCAGCTCGTAGGCGTGGCCGATATGCGGCTTGCCGTTCGGGTAGGAGATGGCGGTCGTGATGTAGAAAGGCGATGTGTCGGTCATGGAGGGCGTCGGCCTGTTTTCTCGGAATATCGTGCCGCTCTTAGCCCATGCGAGGCGGCAGGGAAACAGCAAGTTTTTCCACCGGGCCGCGAAGGCGCCCCGCAGCGTGAACGCCAAGCCTGGCGTCGGCCAACTTGACTCCGGCACGGTGCGCGCGATAACCAATCACAAATGACGACCCCGCGACTAGGGTATGCGGCGGTCGGACCGAAAGGAAACGCACGCTTGGACCCGCTCAGTTCGTTCGATCCGCTCTTTTCCGTGTCCGGCTTTTTCGTGGGACTTCTGGTGGGAGTGACGGGCGTCGGCGGCGGGTCGCTGATGACGCCGCTGCTCGTGCTGCTCTTCGGCGTCCACCCGGTCACGGCGGTCGGCACCGATCTTCTCTACGCCGCCATCACCAAGACCGCGGGGACGGCCGTGCACGGCCGCAACAAGACGGTCAACTGGCGTGTCGTCCTTCTGCTGATGGCCGGCAGCCTGCCCGCCGCCGCGCTGACGCTCTGGCTGATGTCGGGCATCGACCGGCGCAGCATCGATGCGGTGCACACGGTGACCGTGCTTCTCGGCTACATGCTGATCCTGACGGCCGTTCTGCTCATCTTCCGCCGCCGCATCGTCGAGTGGATGCGCCATCGGCTGCGCGACCGCAAGCCGGTCGAACCGTCCACCGTCGCCACGCTGACCGTCATGCTCGGCCTGCTGCTCGGCACGCTGGTGACGCTCACCTCGGTCGGCGCGGGCGCGCTCGGCGTGACGGTGCTGCTCGCGCTCTACCCCTCGCTCCATATCCGCGACATCGTCGGCTCCGACATCGTGCACGCGGTGCCGCTGACGCTCGTCGGCGGGCTCGGCTACTGGATGATCGGCGAAGTGGACTGGATGATGCTGACGAGCCTGCTCGTCGGCTCCGTTCCGGGCATCATGCTCGGCAGCCATTTCGCGCCGCGGCTGCCGGACCGCATCATCGGCTCGCTGCTTGCCGTGACGCTGGCGCTGGTCGGCAGCAAGCTCGCCTTCTCCTGAGCTCACCGGCAGCCGGCGGCGATGCCGTCGATCAGGGAGAGCACCGTCTGCTTGCGGTCGAGATTGTAGGCGCGCGCCGTGGCGATCGTCTCGCCGATGTCGGACGACAGCCGGGCCATGCGCTCGGCCGCCACGATGTCGCCGGCCTTGGCCGCCTCCCGCGCCCGCGCCATGACATAGCCGCCGGCCTGGCTGCAGAAGAAGTCGAACACGGTATCGCTGTCCTTCGCGGAGAGCGCGTCGGCGAGCCGGTGCACCTCCTTGCGCGCCACACCCTTGCCGCCGACGGCCGCGCCGAAGACCTCCAGGATGTCGAAGCCGCCGTAGTTGACGAGCTTCAGCGCCTCCGAGGCGCTGCCGCCGGCCGCCGCAAGCACCGCCTGGCGGCTTGCCTCCGGCAGGGCGACGCCCAGCGAACCGAGAACGGCTGAGAGATCGTCGGGCGACAGCGGCGACAGCGAGAGCGGCATGCATCGCGAGCGGATCGTCGGCAGCAGCTTGCCGGGCGCGTGGGTCAGCACGAGGAACAGCGAACGCCGCGGCGGTTCCTCCAGCATCTTGAGGATGGCGTTCGCCGCATTGCGGTTGAGGTCGTCCGCCGGATCGACGATGACGATGCGCCAGTTGCCGGTGCCGGACGTCTGCGCAAAGAATTTTCCCGCCCGGCGCACCTCGTCGATGGTGATCGCCGCCTTGGCGCGGCCGGTCTTCTCGTCGACGGGCCGCGACAGGTGCAGCAGGTTGTGCGAGGCGCCGGACAGGATCTGCCGGCTGACGGCGCTTGCCGGGTCGGGATCCGCCATCTCCGCCGGCGCGGCCAGCGGATCCGGGTGGCTGAGCACGTGGTTGGCGAAACGGAAGGCGAGCGTCGCCTTGCCGATGCCTTCCGGCCCCTCGATGAGGATCGCATGATGGCCCTTGCCGGAGCGGTAGGACGTGGCGAGAAAGGTTTCGGCGGCCGCATGGCCGAAGAGGCGCGTCTGCGCCCCCGGCGGCACCGCGCCGTCCAGCACGCCGGGCGCATCGTCGCTCACGACGCCGTCTCCCGGCCCCGGGCTGCGCCATGTGCGACGATCGGCAGCAGCGGCTCCACGATCGCGAGGATCTCCGCGGCGACGGCGTCCTCGCCGGCGGCGGCATCGACCACACGGCAGCGCAGCGGCTCGCGCGCGGCAATGTCGAGGAAGGCCTCGCGCCGCTTCTCGTGGGTGTCCAGTTCCTCCTTCTCGAAGCGGTCCGGATCCTGCTTGGTCTCCGCCTGCGTGGCGCGCCTGCGGGCGCGCTCCAGGCCGTCCTTGGCGGGCAGGTCGAGGATCACCGTGCAGTCCGGCACGACGCCGTTGATCGCCACGCGCTCGAGCGCCGCGATGAAATCGGGCTCCAGGTTGCCGGTGACGCCCTGGTAGACGCGCGAGGAGTCCATGAAGCGGTCACAGAGCACGACCGCGCCCCTCTCGAGCGCCGGGCGGATCACCTGCTCCACATGGTCGCTGCGGGCGGCGGCGAACAACAGGGCCTCCATGCGGACACCGAAGGTCTCCGCAGCGCCCGAAAGAATAACGTGGCGGACGGCTTCGGCCCCGGGCGAGCCGCCCGGCTCGCGCGTGGTCAGCACGGTAAGGCCGCGGGCGCGCAACACCTCGGCAAGCCGCCGGATCTGGGTGGACTTGCCCGCGCCCTCGCCGCCTTCGAACGTGATGAACAATCCGGTTGAGCCAGACAAACGCAATTTCCGCTTCGGGCCGGCTCTCGGCCGGCATGCCAATCAGGTCCAGCGCCCTGGACGAGTCCCCCTTTACTAGCGCAACTCCACGGACCTTGAAACCTCGCGATGTCGGGAATTGCGCGCCGTGTTCAGAGCCAGAAGAAGAAGAGTTCCTGGAGTGCGTCGAGCGCCCGGCCCTTCAGCGTGCCGACGTCGACGGCAGCGGCCGTCTCGAGCGGCACTTCGCGCAGCAGCCGCTCGCCGTTCCAGATTCTCAGCGTTCCCATCGGCAGGCCGGGCTTGACCGGTGCGCGGATCGGCCAGGTGTAGACGACGCGCGCGCTCAGCCGCTCGCCGTTATCGACAGGCAGGAACACGTCAACCTTCTCCGGCGTCATCAGCGGCACATGCGAGACATCCCCGCCATAGACGCTCGCCTCGGCAATCGTCTCGCCCGCCGCAAAGAGCGTCCGGCGCTCGAAGGCGGTCATCGCCCAGTCGATCACGCGCCGCGCCTCCTCGATGCGCGCCTTGTCGGTTTCCAGGCCGCCCATCGCGAGGTAGAGCCGACGCCCGTCGCGATTGACCGACGAGACGAGTCCGAAGCCGTAACCGTCCGCATAGCCCATGCCGAGCCCGTCCACGCCGATCTTCATGGCGACCAGCGGGTTCTTGTTGCGCTGGAGGATGCGGTTCCATTCGAATTCCGGTTCGGAATAACGGGCATAGAGGGCGGGGAACGTGTCGTGCAGGTAGCGGGCGAGGTGCACGAGTTCGCGCATCGTCACCCGGTTGCCGGGATCCGGCAGCCCGGTGGCGTTGGCGAAGGTCGAGACCGTGAGGCCGATCCGGCGCGCTTCCGCGTTCATGCGCCCGGCAAAGGCCGCCTCGCTGCCGGCAAGCCCTTCCGCCAGGATGATGCAGCCGTCGTTGGCATTCTGGATCATCACGCCGCGCAGCAGGTCGTCGATCCGGATGCTCGATTTCAGCGCCGCGAACATCGTCGCCGTACCGGACGGCGCGCCGCCGGTCCGCCAGGCGTGTTCGGAAACGGTGTAGGTGGTGTCGAGGCTGATCTCGCCGGCCGAAATGGCCCGGAAGACGACGGCGACCGTCATCAGTTTGGCCAGCGACGCCGCCGGCACGGGCTCGTCCTCGCCCCGCGCATAGAGCACGGTTCCCGTCTCGGCCTCCACGAGATAGATCTGCCTCGCCTTGGTCTCGAAGCCTGCCTCCTCCTGTGCCGCGGCGATCTGCGGCAGCAGCAGGACAACCAGAAACAGGCGGAACAGGCAACGGACCATGGCGAATCCCTTCGGGGCCTCCAAGGTCTTACAACCCGTGCGGCCCGGCAAGGTCGTCATGCGAGGTTTCCGTGGATGTTCAGCCGGCGCTGCCGGACAATCCGGAAAGCGGCGTCAGCGAGCCGTCGAGATGAAGGATCGCGTCGAAGGCGCCGGCCGCGTCGCGCACGCGCGTATCGGCATAGGCTGCCGCATAGCTGACGCCCTCGCCCGGCACCAGCATGTCGACCGGCCGTTCAGCCGGCAACGGGCCGATTTCCGGCAGCAGAACGAACTGTTCCAGGGCCTGGAACGCGGCGGTGGCCGGCTTGTTTTCGGCAAGCGCGGTCATCGTGGCGCTCTCGCCGGTCGCCTGCGGCTGCGAAACGGGATCGACGCCCGGCAGGCCGACGCCCGGATCCGCCGACGCGACCATCACGCCGGTCGCGATCTGACCGCCGGGATCGACGGCCGGCACGCGCGAGCCCTTCGTGACATAGGACGCCATCAGATAGGGCATGTCGTGGCCGTCCATGCGGGCGGGGCCGACATATTGCACGCGCACCTTCGCAGTGCCGCTGCGCTTCATGTCGAGGAGATCGGCGGTCTTGGAGGAGACGTCGATCAGGCGGCCATGCGAAAAGGGGCCGCGATCGTTGACGCGGACCATCACCGACGTGCCGTTCTCGAGATTGGTCACCCGGGCATAGCTCGGCAGCGGAAAGGTCGGATGCGCGGCGGAGAGATGGTATTTGTCGTAGACCTCGCCGTTCGCCGTGCGGCGGCCGTGGAAGGCCGACCCGTACCAGGACGCCATGCCGGTCTTGTCGTAACCCGGCTCCTCCTTCGGCTGATACCACCTGCCCTTGACCTTGTAGGGCTTGCCGACCTGGAAGCGCCCGCCGCCCTTCGGCACGGGCTTGCCGTCCTCGACGACACGGGCACTCGCCTTCACGCCATATTCGGATTCGGAGAAATATTCCTTGCTGCGTTCGGCCTTCTTCTTCGGCCCGCTCGTCGTCGAGCAGGCCGCCAGGCCGACACAGACCATCGGTATGGCAATCAATCGCAGGCCAAGCCCCATGGAGGCCGCGTTGAGACGAATTCCCCGAGATGTCACGCCACTTCTGTCCCCGATAGCGGAAGCGTGCCCCAATCACGCAGCCGTTCACGCAATATAACCGCCCGTTAAACATGACATCAAGATGGCGAAATTGCGATCCGGCGGCCGCCACCAAGCTACAAAGCGACAAACATGGTTTACAAACCGTTTCATTTCGCCGCCTGCGCGATGAACGCCGGCTGAACGGCGCGTTCAAGGTCGTTTCAGCGCAGGCCGTGTAGCTTTCCCCGAAATGGAACAAAGAGACGGCCCGCGCATTAACAGCGCAACTCAATCGGGTACTGCGTTTCCTTGAACGGAAAGGAATACAAATGGCACTCGCTTTCCTCTGCCTGACGATGTTCGTCCTGCTGACTGTCGCCACGCTGAACGCCGTGCGTTCGGAACACTCCGTCCCTGCAAGCCTTGCCGAGCGCGGCAAGTGGATTCGCTGAGGAGGCTGCCGGATGTTCGCAATGCTCGCCTTCTCCGGCACGCTGATCGCCGTCACCTTCACCTATGATTTCGTCAGGACCATCATCGAACTGCGCGAGGAACGCGTCGCGATGAAGGCCGTGAAACGGGAAGCAGGCGGCTTCGGCGTCTAGCGCCCCCTTGCCGCCGCGTGCGGGTGGTGCGTCCTCCGACCGCCTGCCATACCGAGCCGGACGGGTCCGCCAACCCGTCCGGCTTCGCGTTTGCGCATTTGCGCGGAAACGGTTCCGGAATCGGAAAGGCCGGGCTGTGTCGGCCCGGCCCTCCGGGTGGGCCGCCTGTCAGTCACCGGCAGTGTCGCAATCCTCGAGCGATGCCAAGGCATCGCTCTGCGGTATGCTCCTCGCCGGACGACCGCAGTCGATCCCACGCAATCGCTCAATGTCAGGGCAGGTTGGTATCAGCCTTCCGGCGTGCCCGGTTCGTCCGGCGCAGCGTCGCCGCCGTCGGTCTGCACCTCCTCGTCGCCCTCCGGCTCCGTGATTCGCTCGACCGAGACCACCTTCTCGTCCTTTGCAGTCGAGAAGATCGTCACGCCCTTGGTGGCGCGGCTCGCGATGCGGATGCCGTCGACCGGCACGCGGATCAACTGGCCGCCGTCGGAGACGAGCATGATCTGGTCGCTGTCCTCGACGGGGAAGGCCGCGACCTGCTCGCCGATCTCGCCGGTCTTCGACGTATCGGTGGCGCGGATGCCCTTGCCGCCGCGGCCTGAGGTGCGGAAGTCGTAGGAGGACGAGCGCTTGCCGAAGCCCTTTTCCGAGACGGTGAGCACGAACTGCTCGCGCGCCTTCAGCTCCTGGTAGCGCTCTTCCGCCAGTTCGCCGACATCGCCGACCTCCTCGCCGACAAGCGCGATCTCGTCCTCGTCGACGCCGATTGCGCGGCGTTCGGCGGCCGAGCGCTTGAGATAGGCGGCCCGTTCCCACGGTTCGGCCTCGACATGCCCGACGATCGACATCGAGATGATCCGGTCGCCGGCGCCGAGCGAGATGCCGCGCACGCCGACCGAATTGCGGCCGGCGAAGACGCGCACGTCATCGACCGGGAAGCGGATGCACTGGCCGAGCGCGGTCGTCAGAAGCACGTCGTCGCGCTCCGTGCAGGTCTCGACGTTGAGGATTTCGTCGCCCTCCTCCTCGAGCTTCATGGCGATCTTGCCGTTGCGGTTGACCTGGACGAAGTCGGAGAGCTTGTTGCGCCGGACGGTGCCGCGGGTCGTCGCGAACATCACGTCGAGGTTTTCCCAGCTCGCCTCGTCCTCGGGCAGCGGCATGATCGTCGTGATGCGTTCGCCGGACTCGATCGGCAGCATGTTGATCAGCGCCTTGCCCTTCGACTGCGGCGTGCCGATCGGCAGGCGCCAGACCTTTTCCTTGTAGACGATGCCGCGCGAGGAGAAGAACAGCACCGGCGTATGGGTGTTCGCCACGAAGAGGCGTGTCACGAAATCCTCGTCGCGCGTCGCCATGCCGGAGCGGCCCTTGCCGCCGCGGCGCTGGGCGCGGTAGGTCGCAAGCGGCACGCGCTTGACGTAGCCGGCATGCGAGACGGTGACGACCATGTCCTCGCGGGCGATCAGGTCCTCGTCCTCCATGTCCGGGCCGCCCTCGATGATCTCGGTGCGGCGCGGCGTGCCGAACTCGTCGCGCACGGCGGTCAGTTCGTCCTTGACGATCGTCATGATGCGCAGACGCGACGACAGGATGTCGAGATAGTCCTTGATCTCCTCGCCGATCTTGTTCAGCTCGTCGCCGATCTCGTCGCGGCCGAGCGCCGTCAGGCGGGCGAGCCGCAGCTCGAGGATGGCACGGGCCTGCTCCTCGGACAGGTTGTAGGTGAGGTCCTCGTTGATCCGGTGGCGCGGATCGTCGATGAGGCGGATCAGCGCCTCGACGTCCTGTGCCGGCCAGCGCCGGGTCATCAATTGCTCGCGCGCCGTCTGCGGATCGGGCGCATTGCGGATCAGCGCGATGATCTCGTCGATATTGGCGACGGCAATCGCGAGGCCGACCAACACGTGGGCACGCTCGCGCGCCTTGCGCAGGAGGTATTTCGTACGCCGGCTAACCACTTCCTCGCGGAACGCAACGAAGGCGCGCAGCATGTCGAGCAGCGTCATCTGCTCCGGCTTGCCGCCGTTCAGCGCCACCATGTTGCAGCCGAAGGAGGTCTGCAGCGGCGTGTAGCGATAGAGCTGGTTGAGAATCACCTCGGCATTGGCGTCGCGCTTGAGTTCGATGACGACGCGATAGCCGTCGCGGTCGGACTCGTCGCGGAGATCCGAGATGCCCTCGATGCGCTTCTCGCGCACCAGCTCGGCCATCTTCTCGATCATCGTCGCCTTGTTCACCTGGTAGGGAATTTCGGTGATGATGATCTGCTCGCGGTCGCCGCGCATCGGTTCGACGCGCGCGACGCCGCGCATGATGACCGAGCCGCGGCCCGTCTCGTAGGCCTGCCGGATGCCGGCGCGGCCGAGGATCAGCGCGCCCGTCGGGAAATCCGGCCCCGGAATGATCTGCATCAGGTCGAGCAGCTCGATCGCCGGATTGTCGATGAGCGCGACGCAGCCGTTGATGACCTCGGAGAGATTGTGCGGCGGGATGTTCGTCGCCATGCCGACGGCGATGCCGCCCGCGCCGTTGACGAGCAGGTTCGGGAACTTCGCCGGCACGACGACGGGTTCGGAAAGCGTGCCGTCGTAGTTGTCGCGGAAATCGACCGTTTCCTTGTCGAGGTCGTCGAGCAGCGAATGCGCGGCCTTTTCGAGGCGGCACTCGGTGTAGCGTTCGGCCGCCGGCGGATCGCCGTCGACGGAGCCGAAATTGCCCTGGCCGTCGATCAGCGGCAGGCGGAGCGACCAGTCCTGCGCCATGCGGGCAAGCGCGTCGTAGATCGCCAGGTTGCCGTGCGGATGGTATTTACCCATCACGTCACCGGTGACGCGGGCGCACTTGACGTATTTCTTGTTCCAGTCGATGCCGAGCTCGTTCATCCCGTAGAGGATGCGCCGGTGCACGGGCTTCAGGCCGTCGCGCACGTCCGGAAGGGCGCGCGACACGATCACGCTCATGGCGTAATCGAGATAGGACCGCTGCATTTCCTCGATGATGGAAATCGGCTCAATGCCGGGAGGGGTCTTGCCGCCGGGTGTCGCTTGTTCTGTCAATTTCGATCACGATCTTCGTTCAGAATCAGTTGCAAATTTATAGCCTACCGCCGGTTCCGGCGCCAATTTTGCGGCAGGTTTTGAACAGGCTTTTGCACGGAAAATCCGAGGATTGGCGCATTTCCATCGCAAATTGCTGAAATGACGGCCGCGCGCCTTTTCAGCCCGCCCTCCCTCGCCTAACAATGCGGCAAGGGAACGGCGGCGCATGCCGCCGGAAGGTCGCGAGGGGCGCCCAGATGTTCGATCTCGATCTCGTGGTGAACGCCGTCACGACGCTGCTGGTGACGATCGACCCGCCGGGGCTGGCACCGCTCTTCCTGGGTCTCACGGCCGGCATGGACCGCGGCCAGCGCAAGCAGGTGGCGTTGCGCGGCTCGATCATCGCCTTCTTCATCCTCGCCGTGTTCGCGCTCACCGGCGCCGGCGTGCTGGCGCTGCTCGGCATTTCGATCGGCGCCTTCCGCATCGCCGGCGGCCTGCTGCTTTTCTGGATCGCCTTCGAGATGATCTTCGAGCGCCGGCAGGAGCGGAAGGAAAAGACGAGCGAGACGGCGATCACCAGGGACCATATCCACAACATCGCCGTCTTTCCGCTTGCCCTGCCGCTGATCGCCGGGCCCGGCGCGATCTCGGCGACCATCCTTTTGTCCGGCTCCTTCCCGACGCCGGTCGAGCGTGGCGGGCTCATCCTCGTCCTCGCCTTCTGCCTGGCGCTGCTCTATCTGTCGCTCGTCGTGGCGGAGCGGATCGACCGCTTCCTCGGCATGACCGGCCGGGCGATCCTGACGCGGCTGCTCGGCGTCATCCTCGCCGCACTGGCTGTCCAGTTCGTCGTGGACGGCGTCAAATCGGCCTTCGCCGGCTGACGGCAGCGCCTCGAAACGACGAAAGGCGGCGCCGGCAGGCACCGCCCTTCCCTTTTGCGAACGGATCGCACGCTCAGTCGACGAAGGCCCGCTCGATGACGAACTCGCCGGGCTTGTTGTTGGCGCCCTCGGTCAGGCCGGCCTGCTCGAGCAGCGCCTTGGTCTCCTTGAGCATGGCGGACGAGCCGCAGATCATGGCGCGGTCGATTGCCGGATCGAAATGCGGCACGCCGAGATCGGCGAACATCTTGCCGTTGACGATGAGGTCGGTGATGCGGCCCGTGAAGGCATAATCCTCGCGCGTCACCGTCGCATAGTGGCGCAGCTTGCCGCCGACCATCTCCGACAGCATCTCGTCGTTCCTGATTTCCTCGACGAGGTCGAAGCCGTATTTCAGCTCGGCGACCTCGCGGCAGGTATGGGTGAGGATGACCTCGTCGAACTTCTCGTAGGTCTCCGGGTCGCGGATGAGGCTTGCGAAGGGCGCGATGCCGGTACCGGTCGAGAACATGTAGAGCCGCTTGCCGGGCGTCAGCGCGTCGAGCACGAGCGTGCCCGTCGGCTTCTTGCGCATCAGCACCTGGTCGCCGGGCTTGATCTGCTGCAGGTGGGAGGTCAGCGGACCGTCCGGCACCTTGATCGAGAAGAACTCCAGTTCCTCGTCCCAGGCCGGGCTGGCGATCGAATAGGCGCGATAGACCGGCTTGTCGCCGACCATCAGGCCGATCATGGCGAATTCGCCGGAGCGGAAGCGGAAGCTGTCCGGACGCGTCATGCGGAACCGGAACAGCCGGTCCGTATAGTGCTCGACCTTCGTCACCGTCTCGGCGAAGACGCCGGCCGGCACGGTCGCTACGAAATCCTCGGTCTTTGCAGGCGCATTCATGCTCGATCGATCCTGATACCAGTCGAAAAATCTGACGATAGGCTGATATTACATGTGGAGGCGCAAAGGAAGGTATCCGGTTCCAATGCGTCGACGGGTCGCGCAAATTGCGTTTTCTTTGCCCCTGCAGCATCCGGCAGGCGCGGGCGCCGTCCTTGATCCTGCTCAAGCATAGGCGTCCAATGCGGTTTTTCGGCGGCCTCAGGCGGCGGGCTTGGCCACCCGCCGCCAGCTGTAGGACTTCGGGTCCCCGGCGGGTTTTGCCGCCGGCTGGTAGTGGTTCGAAATGCCCGGCAGGCGGTTTTCCGCAAGCCGTTTCAGCGCCGTCGCATTGGTGACGGCAAAACTGTCGATGCCGCAGCGGAGCATCAGCGGGATCTGGTCGATCAGCACGTCGCCGACCGCCCTCACCTCGCCCCCATAGCCGAGCCGCGCGCGCAAAAGCGACGCATGGCTGAAGGCGCGCCCGTCGTTGAAGGCCGGGAAGGCCACGGCGACCAGCGCGATCCGGTCGAGACAGTGTTCGAGCCGGCGCACGTCGTCGGCGGGGTTGATCAGCACGCCGAGCCCGGTCTCGTCCGTCTCCGCGACTTTCGCAAGGAAGGCGTCGAGGCCGAGGATCGCCTTCTCGTTGGATCCCGCCTGCACCTCGTCGGTCTCGATCACCCACGGATCGTCGGTCACGAAGCCGGTTTCTCGCCAGATTTTCGTCATCGCCGTCTCCTTAGGCCGCTTCGGCCGCGCTGCCGTAGAGCGCATCCTTGAAGGGCTGCGGTCCGACGCGGCGATAGGCCGTGAGGAAGGTTTCCGAGGGATCGAGGCGCAGGCCGAGATAGGTGTCGACGATCACCTCGATCGCATCCGTCACCTTCTCCGGCTCGAAGCCGCGGCCGATGATCTCGCCGATCGACGTGTTCTCGTCGCCGGAACCGCCGAGCGTGATCTGGTAGAGTTCGGTGCCCTTCTTCTCGACGCCGAGCAGACCGATATGGCCGACATGGTGGTGGCCGCAGGCGTTGATGCAGCCGGAGATCTTGATCTTCAGCTCGCCGATCTCGGCCTGCCGTTCGGGCGCACCGAAGCGCGTGGAGATTTCCTGCGCCACCGGAATGGAGCGGGCATTCGCCAGGGCGCAGTAGTCGAGCCCGGGACAGGCAATGATGTCCGTGATGAGGCCGGCATTGGCCGTCGCGAGGCCCGCCTCGACGAGGCCGCGATAGAGCGGCTCGAGGTCGGCGAGCGCCACATGCGGCAGCACGAGGTTCTGCTCGTGGCTGACGCGGATCTCGTCGAAGGCATACTGCTCGGCGAGGTCGGCGACGACTTCCATCTGGTGGTCGGTCGCGTCGCCCGGAATGCCGCCGATCGGCTTCAGCGAGATCGTCACCATGCCGTAGTCGGGGTGCTTGTGCGGCTGGACGTTCTGGTGGACCCAGCGGGCGAAATCCGCGTCCGCCTTCTTCCAGCGGGCGAGGCTCTCCCAGCCCTCGGCGCGGGCCGCCAGCGCCGGCGGCGCGAAATAGGCGGCGATGGCGGCGATGTCGGTTTCCGGAAGCTTCAGCTCGGTGTTCTTCAGCTCGGCGAACTCGACATCGACCTGGCGGGCCAGTTCCTCCGCGCCCGTCTCGTGGACGAGGATCTTGATGCGCGCCTTGTACTTGTTGTCGCGGCGGCCGTGCAGGTTGTACACGCGCATGATCGCGGTCGTGTAGGACAGCAGGTCCTCTTCCGGCAGGAAGTCGCGGATCTTCTTGGCGACCATCGGGGTGCGCCCCTGCCCGCCGCCGACATAGACGGCGAAGCCGATCTCGCCCTTCTCGTTCTTCTTCAGGTGCAGGCCGATGTCGTGCACCTGGATCGCCGCCCGGTCGCGTTCGGCCCCGGTCACCGCGATCTTGAACTTGCGCGGCAGGAAGGAGAATTCCGGATGCACGGACGACCACTGGCGCAGGATTTCCGCGTAAGGCCGCGGATCGGCCACCTCGTCGGCGGCAGCGCCCGCGAAATGGTCCGCCGTCACGTTGCGGATGCAGTTGCCGGAGGTCTGGATCGCATGCATCTCGACCGAGGCGAGGTCGGCAAGCGCATCCGGCATTTCCGAAAGCTTCGGCCAGTTGAACTGGATGTTCTGGCGCGTCGTGAAGTGGCCGTAGCCGCGATCGTACTTGCGCGCCACATGGGCGAGCATGCGCAACTGGCGGCCGTTCAGCGTGCCGTAGGGAACGGCGATGCGCAGCATATAGGCGTGAAGCTGCAGATAGACGCCGTTCATCAGCCGGAGCGGCTTGAAGGCGTCCTCCGAGAGCTCGCCCGAAAGCCGGCGGCCGACC
>NZ_JAKGBU010000003.1:63713-69544 GCF_021555155.1 Rhizobium alarense | reverse complement strand
GCGCGACGCGGTCGGCAACGAAGGCATGATCGAATTCATCGTAGCGGTACATGTCGGATCAATCCTCAGGCGGCCGTCGGGCCGGTCGCATGGAGGCCGGAATAGCCGGCCGCATAGGGGATGGACGGACCTTCGGCGCGGATGCGCTCGCGCATGCGCAGCGGACGAAGGACGCCCTCCACTTCTTCGACGTCGATGACGTTGACGTCAACCACTTTGTTGTCGGCATAGGCCTGCCTGCCGGTCGCCTCCAGCGCCTCGACGGCCTCCTTGTGGCGCGCCACGAAGGCGTCCTGCAGCGACTCGCTCCAGGCGCCGCTGGCGTCGAGCCAGACGGAAATGCCGTCCGAGAGGCGGTTCGCGGTCAGAACCTTTTCAGCCATGTCATGCTCCCACGTCTTGCGCGTCCACTGTCTCGCGCGCGGCGAGCGGGACGGACTGTTCGAAATTCGCACCGGCGACGGCATCGCCGATGATCACCATGACCGGACCGGTCAGCTCGTCTCGAAACTCGAGGTCCGGCAGGTCCTTCAGCGTGCCGTGCAGCAGCCGGCGGTCGCGGCGGCTGGCGTTTTCGACGACGGCGACCGTCGTCTCCGCCGGCAGGCCCGCCTCCATCAGCCGCGAGGCGACCGACGCGGCGACGGTGCGCCCCATATAGACGGCGATCGTCGCGCCGGAAATCGCAAGCCGCGCCCAGTCGGGCAGCACGGCGCCCGTCAGGTCGTGGCCGGTCGTGAAGACCAGCGACGAGGCGACGCCGCGCAGCGTCAGCGGCAGTTCGAAATCGGCGGCGGCCGCGAAGGCGGACGTGATGCCGGGTACGATCTCATAGGCGACGCCGGCCTCGCGCAGCGCCGCCATTTCCTCGGCGGCGCGGCCATAGACCAGCGGGTCGCCGGATTTCAGCCGCACGACCCGTTTTCCCGCCTTGCCGAGTTCCACCAGCAGGTCGTTGATCTCGTCCTGCGACTTCGAATGACAGCCCTTGCGCTTGCCGACCGAGATGCGCTCGGCGTCGCGGCGGCCCATGTCGACGATCGCCTGCGGCACGAGCGCGTCGAAGACGATCGCATCGGCCTCCATCATGACGCGCTGGGCGCGCAGCGTCAGCAGGTCCTCGGCGCCCGGGCCGGCGCCGACGAGCCAGACACGGCCTGCGGCGATGCCGCGGGCCGCAAACAGGTTCTCGGCCTTGCCGCGGGCGAGAGCGATATCACCGGCATTGACCGCATCGGCGACCGGGCCCGTGAAGAACCGCCGCCAGAACAGCCGGCGGGTAACGCCGCGCGGAATGCGCCGGTCGACGGCGCCGCGATAGTCGGCCGCCAGCGCGGCCAGCCGGCCAAGCGAGGGCGAGAGAAGCTGGTCCACCTGGGCGCGGATCATCTGGGCCAGCACCGGACCGGCGCCCTCCGTGCCGATCGCGACGGCGACCGGCGCGCGGTTGACCAGCGCCGGCGTGAAGAAGTCGCAGAAATCCGGCTGGTCGACGGCATTGACCGGAATGCCGAGCGCCCGCGCGGCCCGCGCGACCGCCTGGTCCGCCCGGGCGTCGCCGGTCGCGGCAAAGACGAGCACCGCGTCGCCGATGAGGTCGGCGGAAAAGGCCTGCGGAATGACCTCGATCGCCCTCTGGCGCAGCAGAGCGGCAAAGGCCGGCTCCGGCGCCTCGGCGACCACGACGATCGCGGCCTGCGTGTTGAGCAGCAGCCGGGTCTTGGCAAAGGCCTCGTCCCCGTTGCCCACGACAACGACCCTCCTGTCCGCGACGCGGAAAAAGGCGGGAAAGACGGAAAGCTGTTCGGTCTCGCGAGTCATCGGCATCCTGATTTCACTCGTGGCGACTATCGCGGATAACGGTCAAAAATTGAAGAAACAGAAATCCGCAGCCTTCCGGCGATCGGTATTCCTATGCTCGCTCCCCCGGCATTTTGAGCAAAAGTCTCCGGCGCGTCGCGCTGCCCTTGTCTGCCGCCTGCCGCAGCCGCTAAAGGAGAAACTGTCCGCCCGCAAGAAGCAGAAAAGGGAGACGCATGAACGGGACCCAACTCGCGGCACGCCTGCTGGACGTGATCGAAAACGACATCCTGCCGCTCACCGAGAAGGGCGTCGCCGCCGGCAACAAGGTGTTCGGCGCGGCGATCCTGCGCAAGTCCGACCTGTCGCTCGTTCTGGCGGAGACCAACAACGAGACGGAAAACCCGCTCTGGCACGGCGAGGTGCACACGCTGAAACGTTTCTACGAGCAGGCGGAGAAGCCCGACACGAAAGATCTCGTCTTCCTTTCGACGCACGAGCCCTGTTCCATGTGCCTTTCGGCCATCACCTGGGCGGGCTTCGACAATTTCTACTATTTCTTCAGCCACGAGGATTCCCGCGACAGCTTCGCGATCCCGCACGACCTGAAGATCCTGAAGGCGGTTTTCCGCCTCGATCCCGGCGGCTATGCGAAGACCAACGCCTTCTGGCGCTCGGCGGCGATCGCCGATCTCGTCGCCATTGCCGACCCCGAACCGAAGGCAGCGCTGAAGGCGCAGGATGCCCGCATCCGTGCAGCCTATGGCCGGCTTTCCGACAGCTACCAGTCCGGCAAGGCCGGCAACGCCATTCCGCTCAACTGACATCGCAGGACCGATCCATGCAGCCTTCCCGCGACATCAAGGGTCTGATCGACATCATGGCGGCTCTGCGCGCCCCGGAAACGGGCTGCCCCTGGCATGTCGTGCAGACCTTCGAGACGATCAAGCCCTATACGATCGAGGAGGCCTACGAGGTGGCCGACGCGATCGAGCGGGGCGACCGCGACGACCTCTGCGAGGAACTCGGCGACCTGCTGCTCCAGGTGGTCTTCCACGCCCGCATGGCGGAGGAGGAAGGTGCGTTCTCCTTCGGCGACGTGGTCGAGGCGGTGACGCGCAAGATGATCCGGCGCCATCCGCACGTCTTCGCACGGTCGGACGCCGATACGCCGGAAACGGTCAAGGCGCAGTGGAGCGTGATCAAGGAGGAGGAAAAGCGCGAACGCCGGGAACGCCGGGCGCATCGCGGGCTGCCGGTGGACGGCGAGGCCGGCTTTCTCGGCCCGGTGCAGCGCTCGTTCCCGGCCCTCGTCGAAGCCCTGAAGCTGCAGGAGCGTGCCGCCAGGGTCGGCTTCGACTGGTCGGAGCCCGAACCGATTCTCGACAAGATCGACGAGGAGGTGGCGGAGCTGCGGGCGGCGCTGCGCGAGGGCGACAGGTCGCGGGTCGCCGACGAGCTCGGCGACCTGATCTTCGCGCTCGTCAACATCGGCCGCCACACCGGCACGGATCCGGAAATGGCGCTGCGCGGCACCAACACCAAGTTCCGCCGCCGGTTCGGCCATATCGAGACCGAGCTCGCGCGCAACGGCGAAACGCTGGAGGCGGCGACGCTGGACCGGATGGAAGAGCTCTGGCAGGCGGCAAAGGCGATCGAGCGCCAGCTCGCCTGACGCCCGGAACGGCGGGCAGTCGCTCAGGCGATGGCGCAGCCTTCAGGCAACCTTCCCGGCGAGCGGCGTCAAACTTCCCAGTCTTCCAGCACCCGGCCCGGTCCGGTGCCGAGGCGGCGGTCGAGTTCGGTCGCTTCGGTCTCGGTCAGCCGGAGCTCGACGCGGATGCTGCCGTCCTCCTGGTCTTCGCGCGCGTCGACCAGCGAATGGTCGTAGATCCACGGCAGGATCTGCATCTTGCCGACCGGGACGACGACGTCGCGCGCGACGAGCGCCCCGGAGAGCCGCCGGTTGACTTCGGCGAGCAGGCGGTCGACGCCCGCGCCGGTCAGCGCGGAGACGGCGATGGTGTTCGGCGTCGTCGCGGCCTTCTGCACGAGTGCGTCGCGCGCCTCCGGCTCCAGCCCGTCGATCTTGTTCCAGACCTCGAGGATGCGCTCGGCGGCGTCCTTCTCGTCAATGCCGAGGTCGCCGAGGATGCGCATCACGTCGCCCGCCTGGGCGCCGTTGTCCGGGTCGGACATGTCGCGCACATGCAGGATCAGGTCGGCCTCCAGCACCTCCTCCAGCGTCGCGCGGAACGCGGCGACGAGATGCGTCGGCAGGTTGGAGATGAAGCCCACCGTGTCGGACAGGATGACGGTGCGGCCCTGTGGCAGTTTCATGCGGCGCAGCGTCGGGTCGAGCGTCGCGAAGAGCATGTCCTCGGCAAGCACCCCCGCCCCGGTGATGCGGTTGAACAGCGTCGATTTGCCGGCATTGGTATAGCCGACCAGCGCCACGATCGGATGCGGCACCTTCTTGCGCTTCGAGCGGTGGAGCTGACGCGTGCGGCGCACCTGTTCGAGCTCGCGCTCAAGCCGCACGATCCGTTCCTGCAGCAGCCGCCGGTCGGCCTCGATCTGGGTTTCGCCGGGACCGCCCATGAAGCCCGCGCCGCCGCGCTGGCGTTCGAGGTGGGTCCAGCTGCGGACCAGACGGCCCTTCTGGTAGTTGAGATGCGCCAGCTCGACCTGCAGCGTGCCTTCCTTGGTGGAGGCGCGGCGGCCGAAAATCTCGAGGATCAGGCCCGTTCGGTCGATGACCTTGGCGTTCCATTCCTTTTCAAGATTGCGCTGCTGCACGGGGGTCAGCGGATGGTCGACGATGACGAGGCCGGCTTCATGCTCGTCGAGCGCCGCCGTGATCTCGGCGATCTTGCCGGTGCCGAGCAGCGTGCCGGGCTTCGGCTGGCTGACGGCAACGAGCGCCGCATGCACGATCTCAAGGTCGATGGCGCGCGCAAGACCGACCGCCTCGGCAAGGCGCGCCTCGTCGGAACGCGTGAACGCGCCGGCCGCCTCGCCGCCGCCCTTCTTCTTCAGGACGGGTGCGATGACGACCGCGCGCATGTCGTCGCGGCGCCTTTCGGGCTCCGGAACGACCGACTCTTTCCGTGTCTCGTGCTTGCTAATGGGCTCTCACCTCGTCACGAGGCGCTTTCCTCGGGTTCGAACATCTGCATGGGCTGGCCGGGCATGATGGTCGAAATCGCGTGTTTGTAAACAAGCTGGGAATGACCGTCACGGCGCAGCAGCACGCAGAAATTGTCGAAGGATGTCACCACCCCGGTCAACTTCACGCCGTTAATGAGGAAAATCGTAAGGGAAATCTTTTGCTTGCGAACCGTGTTAAGGAATAGATCCTGCAAGTTCTGAGAACGTTCCGCCATCGCGCCGCTTCTTTCTTGATTGCCGATCCCGAACCGATCGGTTGACTGAATTCACATGTCCCCGTGAACCGTCCCGAAGGTTTTTCGGCGGTCCGTTGATTTTGGTATCAAATCGCAGTCTTCTCCGCAATGTCGAAAAAGGCCTCGCGGAGCTTCTGCGCGGTGATGCCGGGATGGCCGTTGGCGATGGTCGTTCCGTCGATCGCGACGACGGGAAAGCAGATGCTCGTCGCCCCCGTAATGAAAACCTCGCGGGCCGCCATCATCTCCGCCACGCCGAAGGGGCGCTCCTCGAAGCGCAGGCCGACGGAGGCGGCGACATCGATGAGGGTGGTGCGGGTAATGCCCCTGAGAATTCCATGTTCGGCCGGACGGGTCACCAGCGTTCCCGCCCTATCGACGATCCAGACATTGGTCGCCGCCCCTTCCGTCACCATGCCGTCGGCGCCGACATAGATCGCTTCCTGCGCCCCCGCGTCCTTCGCCTGCTGCCGGGCGAGGACGTTCGGCAGCAGGCCGACGGTCTTGATGTCCACCCGGTCCCACCGGTTGTCCGGCAGGGTTATCGCCCGGATGCCGCTGGCGTTCTTCTCGACGACGGCGCGCGGATCGGTGCTCTTCGCGGTGACGACGACCGAGGGCCGC
>NZ_JAKGBU010000003.1:55950-63613 GCF_021555155.1 Rhizobium alarense | reverse complement strand
CGAGGGCCGCCCGCGTCATCGGCCAGGCCATGCGCAGTTCGCGCAGCGAGCGGTCGAGGCGGTCGAGATGCCGCGTGATGTCCACGATAAAACCGTGACGGACCTCGCAGACCTCGTAGACGCCATCGGCAAACTGGTAGCCGCGGTCTTCGATATGAACCGCCGCATCGGCGTGGCGGACGTAACGGCCGTTGACATAGGCGCAGCGTGGCATGGAATTTCCTAGAAATACTGGATGCTGACGCGGAAGAGCTGCTCGACGTGCCGCACGGCGGTGGCGGCGGCGAAGAGAACCACGCGGTCCTTCGCCCTGATCTTCGTGCCGCCGTCCGGCCGGATCACCGCGCCGTCGCGATAGATCGCGCCGATGCGGATTCCCTCCGGCAGTTCGAGTTCGCGGAAGGGCTTGCCGACGAGCGGCGAGGTTTCCAGCGCCTCGGCCTCGATGACCTCGGCCGAGCCGCGCTGGACGGCATAGACCGAGCGGATGCGGCCCTTGCGGACATGCTGCAGAATGCCGGAAATCGTGACCGCGCGCGGATTGATATGGGCGTCGATGCCGAGGCTGCGCGTGAAATCCTGGTAGCTCGGGTCGTTGATCAGCACGAGGTTCTGCTTGCAGCCGAGCTTCTTGGCCATGACGCTGCCGAGGATGTTGATCTGGTCGTTGTTGGTCAGCGCCACGACCAGGTCGGCGTTCTGGATGTCGGCCTGCAGCAGCATCTTCTGGTCCAGCGCCGAACCGTGCAGGACGACGGCATTGCGGAGCTTGTCGGCGATCAGCACGGCCCGCTCGCGGTCCGCCTCGATGATCTTGACGCGGGTGCGCGGCTGGTAGTCCTCGATCGCCTTGGCGACGAAATAGCCGATATTGCCGCCGCCGGCGATGACGATGCGCGCCGCCTCCTGCTCCTCGTGGCCGAACAGCGCGAGCGTGCGCCGCACGTGGTTGCGGTCGCAGACGACATAGGCGAGATCGCCCGTCTGCAGCTGGTCGGCGGAGCGCGGCACGGCGAGCTTGCCGTCGCGGAAGATGCCGGTGACGGTCGCCACGAGGTCGGGAAAGAGCTCGGAGAGCTGCTGCAGCGGCGTATCGACGACCGGGCAGTCCTCCATGCACTCGATCGCCAGCATGACGATGTGGTCGTTGGCAAAACGCACCACGTCGGTCGCGCCCGGGAAGGAGATGCGGCGCAGCACCATCTTGCCGACCTCGACCTCGGGCGAGATCGTGACGTCGATCGGAATGCTTTCGCGCGCGAAGAGATCCGAATATTCCGGCGCAAGGTAGCTCTGGGCGCGGATGCGGGCGATTTTCGTCGGCACGTTGAAGAGCGAGTGCGCGACCTGGCAGGCCACCATGTTTATCTCGTCATAGAGCGTGACCGCGATCAGCATCTCCGCCTGGTCGGCCCCGGCCTTGGCGAGCACCTCGGGATGCGCGCCATGGCCGACGATGCCGCTGACGTCCAGCGTCTCCGTGATGGCGCCGATCAGGGCGGCGGAGGTGTCGATGACCGACACGTCGTTGCCCTCCTCGGAAAGCCGCTCGGCGATGCCGTATCCGACGCGCCCGGCACCGCAGATGATCACCTTCATGTTTCAGACCTCGTGCGGGAGGAAACGGCGCCTGCAGGACACGGGGCGCCGAGTCGGCTTATACGCCAAGCGACTTCAGTTTGCGATGGAGGGCGGAGCGTTCCATGCCGACGAATTCCGCGGTGCGGGAGATGTTGCCGCCGAAGCGGTTGATCTGCGCCACGAGATAGTCGCGCTCGAAGAGTTCCCGCGCCTCGCGCAGCGGCAGCGTCATGATGTGCTGGTCGCCCTGGGTCGAGATCTTCGGCAGCATGTCGCCGACCTCAGTCGGCAGCATGTCGGCGGTGATCGGCGTCTCTGGCCCGTCGCTGCGGGCAAGGATCATCAGGCGCTCGATGTTGTTGCGCAGCTGGCGGATATTGCCGGGCCAGTCGTGCGCCTGCAGCACGGCGAGCGCATCGTCGCCGATCTTGCGGGCGCGGATGCCCGCCTGTTCGCTGATCTGGCGCATGAAGAGGTCGACAAGGAAGGGAATGTCCTCGCGGCGCTCGGCAAGCGCCGGCACCCGGACCGGCACGACGGCCAGCCGGTGGTAAAGGTCTTCGCGGAACGTGCCGTCGGCGATATGGCTTTCGAGATTGTAGGCCGTCGACGAGATGATGCGCACGTCCACCTTCACCCGCTTCGAGCCGCCGACGCGCTCGAACTGCTGGTCGACGAGCACCCGCAGGATCTTGTTCTGCGTCTCGCGCGGCATTTCGCCGATCTCGTCGAGATAGAGAATGCCGCCATGCGCCTCCTCCAGCGCGCCGGTCTTGCGCTGCTGGCCGGTGCCGCCCTCCGTGCCGAAGAGCGCCACCTCCATACGGTCCGGCGTGATCGCGGCGGCGTTGAGCACCACGAAGGGGCCGTTCGCGCGGGTCGACTTGCGGTGGATCATGCGCGCGACCAGCTCCTTGCCGGAGCCGGAGGGCCCGAGGATCATCACGCGGCTGTTGGTCGGCGCCACCTTGTCGATCGTCTGGCGCAGCTGCGACACGGCGACCGAGGTGCCGATCAGTTCGACCGGATCGCCGGAGCGGCGCTTGAGCTCCGTCACCTCGCGCTTCAGCTTCGAGTTCTCGATCGCCCGTTCGGCGATCAGGATCAACCGGTCCGCCTTGAAGGGCTTCTCGATGAAATCGTAGGCGCCGCGGCGGATCGCCGAGACGGCCGTCTCGATGTTGCCGTGGCCGGAGATCATCACGACCGGGAGGTCGGCATGCCGGCTCTTGATCTCGTCGAGCAGCGCCAGGCCGTCGAGCCGGCTGCCCTGCATCCAGATGTCGAGGAAAACCAGGCGCGGCACGCGGTCGCTGATCGCCGCGAGCGCGCTGTCGCTGTCGTAGGCCGTCCGTGTTTCGTGCCCCTCGTCCGACAGGATGCCGGACACGATCTCGCGGATATCTTCCTCGTCATCCACCACAAGAATATCAGACGCCATGAGCCAGTTCCTTGCCTTCCTGTTCCGCCTGGGCGGCCGCATTTTCGTCGACGGGCAGAAGGACGCGGATCATTGCGCCACGGCTGCCGTCGAAATCGGCGGGCGCATCGTGCAGTTCGATCTGCCCGCCATGGTCCTCGATGATCTTCTTGACGATGGAGAGACCGAGACCGGTGCCCTTCTCCCGCATCGTCATATAGGGCTCGAGAATGCGATGCCGATTCTCGGTCGGCAGCCCCCTGCCGTTGTCGATCACGTCGACGACGAACATCCGCTCGGCCCTCGTGGCGCGCACCAGGATCTTGCCGCTTCCGGCCCGCCCTTCCTCGCTCGGCAGGCCCTCGATCGCCTCGACGGCATTCTTGATGAGATTGCCGAAGGCCTGGGACAGCATGCGCGCGTCGAAATGCCCGGTAAGCGGCGTATCGCCGAACTCCCTCAGGAATGTGACATGGGTGATGCCCATCTCGCGCAGGAACACCGCATCCTTGAGGATCGTGCGCAGGTCGCTCTCCTCCTTGGTCGGCTTCGGCATGCGGGCGAAGGCGGAGAATTCGTCGACCATGCGGCCGATGTCCTCGACCTGGCGGACGATGGTGTCGGTGCACTGGTCGAAGACGGCCCGGTCCTCCTGGTCGATCTGCTTGCCGTAGCGGCGGCGCAGGCGTTCGGCGGAAAGCTGGATCGGCGTCAGCGGGTTCTTGATCTCATGGGCGATACGGCGCGCGACATCGGCCCAGGCGGTGGAGCGTTGCGCGATGACGAGATCGGTGATGTCGTCGATGGTGATGACGAAGGATTCCTGCGCGTCGGTCGATTCCTCGCGCGTCACCTGGATGTTGAGCGTGCGTTCCGCGCCGCCGCGCATCAAATTGACCTGCCGCCGGTAGTCCGACCGGTAGCGGTTCGACGCCTCGCGGAGGATCGGCTCGAACTCCGGCGCGACGTCGGCAAGCTTCGCGCCGATCAGCGAGGCGGCCGTGTGGCCGAGCATGAATTCCGCCGGCGGGTTGACGATCGTCACGCGCCCGTCCGCCTCGACGCCGATGACGCCCGCGGTGACGCCCGACAGCACCGCCTCGATGAAGCGGCGGCGGTGATCCATCTCGTCGCGCGCCTCCAGGATCTCGTGCTGCTGCGTCCGGATCTCGGAGATCATCTTGTTGAAGGTGCGCGACAGGTTACCGACGTCGCCATCGGCGGCGCGCACCGGCACATTGACGTCGAGATTGCCGGAGGCGACGCTGTCGGCCGCGCCGATCAGCAGGCGGATCGGCCGGACGATGCGGTCGGCAACGGCGATCGCCGTCCAGATCGCGGCCAGCAGCACGATGAGGGCAAAGCCGAGATAGAGCACGCCGAAGGCGATCTGCAGCGAGGTGCGGCCGGCCTCCAGCGCCCGGTACTCGGCCGTGTTCTCCTCCATCAGGCGCATCGACCGCATGACCTCGGGATCGACGGTACGAATGGTGTAGAGGAAGGCGTCCGGGATCTGTTCGAGCTTGATGACCGCGCCGACGAGATTCGTGACACCCGGCGGGATCAGCGTCGGCTGGCCGGCGGCCGAGCTCTTCAGCGCGTCCTCCGGAACCGACGGCAGCGGCTTTTCCGTCGGGATGTTCGCCTGCAGGATGATCGAGCCGTCCTCGCGCACCAGGAAGGCGCCGAGCATGCCGCGCCCCCTCGCCTGCCGCGTCATCAGCTCCGTGAAGCCGGTGCGGTCGAGGCTGTAGAACTGCCGGTTGCGGTCGAGGTCGTTCGCCATCGAGACGGTCTGGCCCTGCAGGTAGCTGGCATTCTCCAGCACATAGGCCTGCGCGACGTTCAGCGAGGAACTGACGATCGACTGGGTACGGATCGAGAACCAGCGGTCGAGGCCGACATCGAGCGTGATCGAGGCGAAGATCGCGACGAGGATCGCCGGCGTGATGGCGACGATCGAGAACAGCGAGACGATCCGCACATGCAGACGCGCCGCGGCGCGCCCGCGCCGGCGTGCCTTCAGCAGCCGCCCGATCTCCCGGCCGATGAGATAGATGAGGCCGAGCACGAAGAGCGCATTGATCGAGGCCGAGGCGATGACGACGTTGGTCTCCGGCCGGATCGGCGTCAGGCCGAGCAGGATGAAGAGCGACACGGTCGCCGCGACCAGCGCGCCGCCGGCCAGCAACAGGCCCGGCAGGGCGAAGGACGCGCGTCGGTCGCCGCCGGCATTCCCGCCGCCCTCGTCTCCGCCAAGCACACCCGCCGTATCCGCCATGCGATCTTCACCCCAGCGGCGGCGCTGCTGCGCCCCGCCGGCTCCCCGTCATTCTCTTTCCGCCGACAACCGCAGAGACCGGCCGTCGTCCTACAGACGAACAGCCGGGCCGCGCTATTCGCTGCCGGCGCGCCTGTTACCTTCAAGCAACATATTGTGGCGAAAATGCAACGGTCGGGAGGCCCGCGTCAAGTGGCGCGGGAGCTTCGGTAAACGGAAACACCGAGTTCGCGGATCTTCTTGCGCAGGGTATTGCGGTTCAACCCCAAAAGGTCCGCCGCCTTGATCTGGTTGCCGCGCGTCGCCGTCAGCGCGGCGAGAATGAGCGGATACTCCATTTCGGCGAGCACCCGGTCATAGAGGCCGGACGGCGGCAATCCGTCGCCGAAGCTCGAGAAATACTGCCGCATGTTCTCCTCGACCGCCTGCGAGATGGTGAGGGCACCGCTGCGCATCGGGGTCTTCTCGATGGGGCTGTCGGGAATGTCGGCGCGCAGCTCGCTCTCGATGATCTCCCTGGTGATCACGTCCTGCGGATAGAGCGCCGTCAGCCGGCGCACGACATTTTCGAGCTCGCGCACGTTGCCGGGCCAGGGATGCGCCTTCATCAGTTCGAGCGCCTCCTGGTCGAAGCGCTTGGCGTCGAGGCCCTCCTTCTCGGCCTGCTGCACGAAGTGGCGCACGAGGTCGGGAATGTCCTCCGCCCGGTCGCGCAGCGGCGGCAGGCGGAGCGGCACGACGTTCAGGCGGTAATAGAGGTCCTCGCGGAAAAGCCCCTGGTTGATCGACTGCTTCAGATCCTTGTTGGTCGCCGCGACGATGCGCACATCCGTCCGGATCGGCGTGCGGCCGCCGACCGTCGTGTATTCCCCCTGCTGGAGCACGCGCAGCAGCCGCGTCTGCGCGTCCATCGGCATGTCGCCGATCTCGTCCAGGAAGAGCGTGCCGCCCTCCGCCTGCTCGAAGCGGCCGGTCGCGCGGTTCTGCGCGCCGGTAAAGGCGCCCTTCTCGTGGCCGAAGAGTTCGGATTCGATCAGGTCGCGCGGAATGGCCGCCATGTTGATGGCGACGAAGGGGCCGTTGCGGCGCTTGCCGTAGTCGTGCAGCGCGCGCGCCACGAGCTCCTTGCCGGTTCCCGATTCGCCGGTGATCATCAGCGTCAGGTCGGTCTGCATCAGGCGGGCGAGCACCCGGTAGATTTCCTGCATCGCAGCCGACCGGCCGACGAGCGGCATGCCGTCCTGCGTGTCATCGTCGAGCTTGGCGGGCTTGCGCTTCGGCTCGGCGAGCGCGCGGCCGATGATGGCAATCAGCTCGGTGAGGTCGAAGGGCTTCGGCAGATAGTCGTAGGCGCCGCGCTCCGAGGCCTTGATCGCCGTCATGAAGGTGTTCTGCGCGCTCATGACGAGCACCGGAAGCTCGGGCCGGGCCTTCTTGATGCGCGGAAGCAGGTCGAAGGCGTTCTCGTCCGGCATGACGACGTCGGTCACCACGATGTCGCCGTCGCCGGCGGCGATCCAGCGCCAGAGCGTGGCGGCGTTCGATGTGATACGGACGTCGTAGCCCGCACGGCTCAGCGCCTGGTTCAGAACCGTGCGGATCGCTGCGTCGTCGTCGGCTACAAGGACTGTGGCGCCTGTCATCGGGTATGTCCTATGGTCTAGAAGTGTCGTCGTATTCGTTGGCGCCCTTCGATGCGGGCATCAGCACGCGGAAGGTGGTGCGCTGGCTCTGGCTGTCGCATTCCACGATGCCGCCATGCGCGCCGATGATCTTGGCGACCAGGGCAAGCCCGAGGCCGGATCCGTTGGTCTTCGTGGTGATGAAGGGATCGAAGAGATGCGGCAGCAGGTCGGAGGGCACGCCCGGCCCGTTGTCGTGCACGCAGAATTCGAGCGGCAGCGACACCTTCTCGCGCGTGCCGGCGACCGAGAGCTTGATGCCCGGGCGATAGGCCGTCGTCAGGATGATCTCGCCCTCCGGCCGGTCCCCCACGGCCTCGGCGGCGTTCTTGATGAGGTTCAGAAACACCTGCACGAGCTGGTCCCGGTTGGCGAACACCTGCGGCAGGGACGGATCGTAGTTCTCGCTGATCTTGATGTTGCGCGCGAAACCCGCCTTCGCGACCGCCTTCACATGGTCGAGCACCGAATGGATGTTGAGCGGCACGCGATCGACCGGCCGTTCGTCGGAGAACACCTCCATGCGGTCGACGAGCGAGACGATGCGGTCCGTCTCGTCGCAGATGAGACGCGTCAGTGCCCGGTCCTCGTCGACGACGGCGGTCTCCAGCAGCTGCGCGGCGCCGCGGATGCCGGAGAGCGGATTCTTGATCTCGTGCGCCAGCATCGAGGCGAGGCCGGTGACCGAGCGCGCGGCGG
>NZ_JAKGBU010000003.1:53856-55850 GCF_021555155.1 Rhizobium alarense | reverse complement strand
GCGCGCGGCGGTCGCGCACCTGGTCGATCAGCGTCAGCAGCGGGCTGCCGAAGGGAATGAAATTGCTGACATTGTGGCGGGCGAGATAGTTGGCGCTCGCGCCGAAGAAGGACTCGGCCTCCCAGTTGGCAAACGAGATCTTGCCGGTCTCGTTGACCAGGATCACGGGGTTCTGGATGGCGTTCAGTACCGCCATGGCGAGATCGTTTCCGCTTGCCATGCCCGCCTTGTTGTTCGTTCCGCTGTTCATACCGCCATCACTTCGTCCTGCGCCGGCGTGCCGTAACGCATCAATGCTTCATGGAGATGACCTTCGACGAATTGCGGATCCTGCGATGTCATCAACGCCGCCTTTTCCGCCGCCGGCATGCCCGGCGCGTGGCGCTCGAGGTACCAGCCCACATGCTTGCGGGCATGGCGCAGGCCGCCCGCCTCGCCGTAGAAGTCCAGCATCGCGCGGTAGTGCTCCGCCGCGACCGCCGCGATCTCGGCGCGCTCCGGCGCCGCGCGAAAGCCCGCGAGCACGCCGGCGAACCAGGGACGCCCCTGCGCGGAGCGCCCGACCATCACGGCATCCGCGCCCGAGCGCGCCAGGATGTCATGCGCATCCGCGACGCTGCCGACGTCGCCGTTCGCCACCAGGGGAATCGCGATCCGGTCACGCACCGCACGGATCGCCTCCCAGTCGGCGCGGCCCTCGTAGAACTGCATGCGGGTGCGGCCGTGCACCGTCACCATCCGCACGCCCGCCTGCTCGGCGCGCCAGGCGATGTCCGGCGCATTGATCGTCCCATGGTCCCAGCCGAGCCGCATCTTGACCGTCACGGGGATCGAAACGGCAGCGACGGTCGCCTCGATGAGCGCCAGCGCATGATCGGGCTCGCGCATCAGCGCCGAGCCGGAATAGCCGCCGATCACCTTCTTGGCGGGGCAGCCCATATTGATGTCGATGATGTCGGCGCCGTTCGCCTCGGCGATCCGGGCGGCCTCCGCCATCCAGTGCGCCTCGCGGCCGGCGAGCTGCACCATATGGGGCCGGATGCCGCAATTGCGGATGCGGGCCCACGATTCGCGCGCGTTTCCGGCAAGCTCGCGGCTTGCCACCATCTCGGTGACCACCAGTCCCGCGCCGAATCGCCAGGCGAGATCACGGAACGGCAGATCCGTCACCCCCGACATCGGCGCCAGCACCACGCGATTGCGCAGCGTCGCTGTCCCCACCGACAATGGCCTCGACAGAGGCATCATACTCGACTGCCCATCTTTAAAGCACGCCATATTTTTGCACTATTTTTAGACACTCTCAAAGCGCTTGCCAAGCCCATTCGGCAGGTCGCGCTAATTTTCCCGGTTTTGCTGGAATCCTGGCCACCTTCCGGCTACAGGAGCCCAAAACGCTTTGGCAATGCGAGGGGCGGGCGAACGTGAAGTGCGGTGTCATCATCGTGGCGGCCGGGAGAGGCGAACGGGCGGGCGCCCATGCGGACGGCCCGAAACAGTACCGCCGCATCGGCGGCAGGCCGGTGATCTCCCACACGCTCGATGTCTTTGTCAAATGGCGCCCGGTCGACCCGATCGTCGCGGTCATCCATCCGGACGACGAGGCGTTCTTCGCGGCGGCGAGGAGCGCGGTGGCAGACCCGGAGAAGCGCATCGCCTTCGTCCACGGCGGACGCACGCGGCAGCTCTCGGTGCTCGCGGGCCTCGAGGCGCTCGCGCAGACCGGCGTCACGCATGTGCTGATCCAGGACGCCGTCCGGCCCTTCGTCGACGCGGCACTGCTCGAGCGCACGCTCGCCGCCTTCGCGGACGGCGCCGAGGCCGTGCTGCCGGCGCTTGCGGTCGCCGACACGCTGAAGCGCGCCGACGCGACCGGCCATGTGGCGGAGACCGTTCCGCGCGCCGGGCTCCATGCCGCCCAGACGCCCCAGTCGTTCCATTTCCAGACGATCCTCGACGCGCACCGGCGCGCCGCCGCGGCCGGCCGCGACGAC
>NZ_JAKGBU010000003.1:0-53756 GCF_021555155.1 Rhizobium alarense | reverse complement strand
CCCAGACGCCCCAGTCGTTCCATTTCCAGACGATCCTCGACGCGCACCGGCGCGCCGCCGCGGCCGGCCGCGACGACTTCACCGACGATGCGGCGATCGCCGAATGGGCGGGCATTCCCGTCCGGCTGATCGAGGGCACGGCCGGCAACGTCAAGCTCACCCTGCAGAAGGACATCGCCATGGCCGACGCACGGCTTTCGAGCCCCCTCCCCGACGTGCGCACCGGCAACGGCTACGACGTGCACCAGCTTGTCGCAGGCGACGGCGTCACGCTCTGCGGCGTCTTCATCCCGCACGACCAGGCGCTTCTGGGCCATTCCGACGCCGACGTCGCACTGCATGCCCTGACCGATGCCCTGCTTGCGACCTGCGGCGCCGGCGATATCGGCGACCACTTCCCGCCCTCCGACCCTCGGTGGAAGGGCGCCGCCTCGCGGATATTCCTCGAACACGCAGCCAGGATCGTGCGGGACAATGGCGGCACCATCATGAATGCCGACGTCTCGCTGATCGCCGAGGCGCCGAAGGTCGGGCCGCATCGTGAAGCGATGCGCCGGAACCTTTCCGATTTCCTCGGCATTGCGCTCGAACGCTGCTCCGTCAAGGCGACGACGAACGAGAAGATCGGCTTCGTCGGCCGGCGCGAGGGCATCGCGGCGATCGCCACGGCGACCGTCGTCTACAGGAAGGACGATTCATGAGCATCTGGCCCGAGGATATCGAAGAGGCGGCAAAACGGATCGTCGCCGATTTCACAGAGCGCAAGCTGATGATCGCGACCGCCGAATCCTGCACGGCGGGCCTCATCGCCGGCGCGATCACCGAGGTCGCCGGTTCCTCCACCGTCTTCGACCGCGGCTTCATCACCTATTCCAACCACGCCAAGCAAGAGATGCTGGGTGTCTCCCGCGATACGCTCGAAGCGCATGGCGCGGTCTCGCGCCCGACGGCAATCGAGATGGCCGAAGGGGCGATCCGGCATTCGGAGGCGAACATCTCGGTTGCGGTGACGGGTATTGCCGGCCCCGGCGGCGGCTCGGCCGAAAAACCGGTCGGCCTCGTGCATCTCGCCGCCGCCCGCGCGGGCCATGCAACATTGCAGCGGGAAATGCGCTACGGCGATATCGGCCGTCAGCAGGTGCGGCTCGCCACGCTGCGCACGGCATTCGAGATGCTGCGGGAGGCGGCTTCGCTCGAATAGCGGGGCTGTTTCGGCAGCGTCAGGCAGAAGCCCGCATGGTCGGCGAAGTCCTTTACCGCGGCCTCGCCGCTTTCCGCTCCCACCGGGACCAGCCGTCGGAAAGGAAAGTGGCTTACCGCGGTCCGCAACAGGGCGGCCCGCGCCTCGCGCAAACCCGGCGCTGGAACAGTGCGCAAACTCGCTAGTTCGGACAAAGCGTGAAGACGCTCATGTTGAACTGGCCTTGCGCGAGGGCCTTGTCCTGCCAGAAGACCTTGCCCTCCGACAGGAACTGCGTCCCCATCAGGGCGTCCGGACCTGCCCGCTGCGCTTCCGCGAGCGCCTTGTATTCCGCCGTCTCGCGCTTTTCCGCGATACATTTGGCGAAGGCCGGGATCTTTGTCGACCGCACCGTATATTGCGCCAGGAAATCGCCCGAGCTCAGCGCCGTGCCCCGTTCCATCGCCGCCACGCGCCGTGCGGCCGCGAGCGACAGGTCCATGTCGAGCGTTTCGATATAGAAGCGGTCGCCTTCCCAGGGATCCGTGTCATCAGGACCGTAGCCCTCGCGCCGGTAGCGCTTGCCGACCACCTTGGTGTCACCGAGCGTGGAGGCGACAAGCGCGACAACGGTCAGCCGGAACGCCCCTTCCCGCTCCGTCTTCTGGTCCTTGAAGAGCGGCGGCAGGTTTGTTTCGCGATCGTCGATGCGCACTTCCTCGCCGACCTTCACCGCCGTCGGGTCCGGCGTGTAGGCGTGGCGATTGTTGAAGAAGTGGAGGAAACTCGCCTCGCGTTGCGGAAAAAAGGCCCGGTCCACATAGACGGCCTCCTTCGGTAGGCCGCCGTCGCTCGATTCGGTGACGAGCTGCACGCCGGGTCCGAGCCGATAGGTGCCGGCGACCGGCCGGCCGTCCTTGTCGAGCAGAAGGATGTAGCTGCCCGGCTTTTCGCCATCGTCGCCCGCCGCCGCCGCCAGGGCGAATGCGAAAAAGGCGGCAGCAAAGGTCAGGGCGCGCATCAACATGAACGTCTGACGAAGAGCAAACCGAAAAAATTCGCGACCGCGGCCGTTTTCCACATCCCGCGCCATAAACGCGAGCAGCGCGGGCACGCGATCAGAAACGTCAGGCCGTCCTGTAGATCGTCGCCGCCCGCTTCTCGAACGCCTCCGTGAACATGCGGAAGGCGCGGTCGAACATCGAGCCCATCAGCGCACCGAGGATGCGGCTCTTGAACTCGTAGTCGATGAAGAAATGCACCGAGCAGGTCCCGTCAGGCAGCGCCTCGAAGCGCCAGCGGTTGTCGAGATAGCGGAACGGCCCGTCGAGATACTTGACGTCGATCGCCCGTTCGGCTGCGTTCAGCAGCACCTGTGTCGTGAAGGTCTCGCGGATCGCCTTGTAGCCGACGGTCATGTCGGCGACGAGCAGTTCCCTGCCGTCGCGCGCCTTGCGCGAGCGCACGGTCAGTCCCTCGCAGAGCGGCAGAAACTCCGGATAGCGCTCAACATCGGCGACGAGCGCGTACATCTGGTCTGGCGTATGGGGAACGGGCCTGCGGGTTTCGAACTGGGGCATGGCCGAGAGCTAAGTGGGCGCGCCGAGAAGATCAAGAAGGCAGTGCATTTCCGCGTGGCTTTTCAGCTGCAAAACCGGAATGTCCGGTCCATGTCTCTGCAATTGCGCCACGAGATGCGGGGCGAAGCGCTTCTCGAAATGCCAGATGTAAGACAGGAATTCCCGGTCCGGAATTTGCTCGACGCAACCCGGCGCCATGTCCGGCCGGGTCTTGCCCCGATAGCGGAAACCGCGTCTCGCTACGCCGAGCAGACATCGCCAGCGTGAAATACGCACCCAAAGCACCATCTGCGCCCGCGGCACCCTGAGATCGAAGGTCGACGAACCGCTGCCATCCATGAGCCAACGGTCCCGGGCCACGGTTTCGGGGATCAGCGCCCTCTCCTCCGCCTTGTCGCGCTTTACCCAGCCCGGCAGCCAATAGAACTCACGATCCATGGAAACATAGGGAAGGTCGAGATAGTCGCAGATCCGGCGCGACAGTGTGCTCTTGCCGCCGCCGGAACATCCGATGACCATGATGCGCTCCGCATGACGCAAAATGTCGGCAGCTCGGCGCAGATCGTCGATGGAAGCCGGCACCGCTTATCTCCGCTCGCAAACCAAAAACGCGGCGAAAATCGCCGCGGTTTCTGAAAAATGCAAGCAGGGATTTTACTCCGCCGCCAGTAGCTTCTTCTCCCGCGCCGCCCGCAGCCGGGCGAAATCGTCGCCGGCGTGGTGCGACGAGCGGGTCAGCGGGCTCGACGAGACCATCAGGAAGCCCTTGCTGTAGGCGACGGTCTCGTAGGACTTGAACTCCTCCGGGGTGACGAATTTTTCGACCTTGTGGTGCTTGCGCGTCGGCTGGAGGTACTGGCCGATGGTCAGGAAATCGACGTCGGCGGTGCGCAGGTCGTCCATGAGCTGGAGCACTTCGTTGCGCTCCTCGCCGAGACCCACCATGATGCCGGACTTGGTGAACATGGTCGGGTCCAGTTCCTTGACGCGCTGCAAAAGCCGGATCGAGTGGAAGTAGCGCGCACCCGGCCGGACCGTCAGGTAGTTGCCGGGCACGGTCTCCATATTGTGGTTGAAGACGTCGGGCCTGGCGGCGACGACCCGTTCGAGCGCACCGGGCTTCTTCAGGAAGTCCGGCGTCAGGATCTCGATCGTCGTTGCCGGCGAGGCGGCGCGGATCGCCCATATCACCTTCTCGAAGTGCTCGGCACCGCCGTCCGCCAGATCGTCGCGGTCGACCGAGGTGATGACGACGTGCGACAGGCCCATCTGCCTGACGGCCTTGGCGACGTTTTCCGGCTCGTCCATGTCGAGCGCGTTCGGCTTGCCGGTCGCCACGTTGCAGAAGGCGCAGGCCCGCGTACAGATCTCGCCCATGATCATGAAGGTGGCGTGTTTCTTGTCCCAGCACTCGCCGATATTCGGGCAGCCCGCCTCCTCGCAGACCGTCACCAGCTTGTGGGCGCGCACGAGGTCCCGCGTTTCCTGGTAGCCCTTCGACACCGGCGCGCGCACGCGGATCCATTCCGGCTTGCGCAGCACCTCGGTGTCAGGCCGGTTGGCCTTTTCCGGATGCCGCACGCGCTTGGCGTCGGGCGTGAGATTGGTACGGTCGAGAATGGTGACCATGACTATTCCACTTTTCCTCGCGAAGCCCCCTCATCCGCCTGCCGGCACCTTCTCCCCGATGGGGAGAAGACGAAGAATGAGACGTTTGCGGCGATCCCCTTCTCCCCGCGGGGAGAAGGTGGCCCAAAGGGCCGGATGAGGGGGCGCCGCGAGCGCTTCGATAACACGTTCAAGCGTTCAGCGCACGTCCATAGGCGTCGAGCACGCTTTCCTTCAGCGTCTCCGAGATCGTCGGATGCGGGAAGATCGTGTGCATCAGCTCTTCCTCGGTCGTCTCGAGGTTCATCGCGACGACGAAGCCCTGGATGAGTTCGGTGACCTCCGCGCCGACCAGATGGGCGCCCAGCAGTTCACCGGTCTTCCTGTCGAAGATCGTTTTGACGAGCCCCTGGTCCTCGCCGAGCGCGATCGCCTTGCCGTTGGCGACGAAGGGGAAGCGGCCGACGCGGATGTCGCGGCCCTGTTCCTTGGCCTTCGCTTCCGTCAGGCCGACCGAGGCGACCTGCGGGTGGCAATAGGTGCAGCCGGGGATTTTCGCCTTGTCCATCGGGTGAACATTCGCGACGCCGGCGATCTTCTCGATGCAGATGACGGCCTCATGCTCGGCCTTGTGGGCGAGCATCGGGGGACCTGCGACATCGCCGATGGCGTAGATGCCGGCAACATTGGTCTTGCCGTAGCCGTCGATGGCGATGAAGCCGCGGTCGGTCTTCACGCCGAGCGCCTCGAGACCGATATTCTCGATATTCGCCTGCACGCCGACGGCGGAGATCATGCGGTCGGCGGTGATCTTCTCGACCTTGCCGTCCTTCATCTCGACATGGGCGGTGATGGAATTGGCACCCTTCTCCACCTTGGCGACCTTCGCCTCCAGATGAATCTTCATGCCCTGCTTCTCGAACTGCTTCTTGGCGAGGCCCGAGATTTCCGCGTCCTCGACCGGCATCACCGTCTTCATCACCTCGACGACCGTCACGTCGACGCCCATGGTGCGATAGAAGGAAGCGAACTCGATGCCGATGGCGCCCGAGCCCATGACGAGCAGCGACTTCGGCATCTCTTCGGGCTTCATCGCTTCGAAATAGGTCCAGATCAGCTTGCCGTCCGGCTCGATGCCGGGCAGCGCACGCGGCCGGGCGCCGGTGGCGATGACGATATGCTTGGCCGTATAGGTGCCCTCGGGCAGAACGGTCTTCGGCAGCGGCGCCTGCGGCTGCTGGATCGCCTTCGTCGTCTTCGACACGACGATCTCGCCGGGCTTCACGATCTTCGCCTCGCCCCAGATGATGTCGACCTTGTTCTTCTTCATCAGGAAGCCGACGCCGCCGTTCATGCGCGCCGCAATGCCGCGCGAGCGGGCGACGATCGCCTTCAGGTCCGGGGTGACGGAACCCTCGATCCTGATGCCGTAGTCGCCCGGATGTTTCGCGTAGTGAAGGATCTCGGCGGAGCGCAGCAGCGCCTTGGTCGGGATGCAGCCCCAGTTGGAGCAGATTCCGGCCAGGTGTTCGCGCTCGACGATCGCGGTTTTCAGGCCGAGTTGCGCGGCCCGGATCGCGGCGATGTAGCCGCCCGGGCCCGAACCGATAACGATGACGTCGTAGGCATTCGACATGAGCGCTTCCACTCCTTCCTTTGTTTCCCGCGATCCGCTGACGCGCAGGCGGTGTCTTTTTCGAGGAGTGGAAGCGCTGCCCCCGCCCCTCAGGGAAGCTCTTCGACCGTTTCCGGCCGCGCGAGCATTCCGTAGATTTCGTCCTTGAGCCGCATCCGCTCCTTGCGCATCTCCGCCATGCGGAAGTCGTCGGCGGGCTCGATGTCCGTCTCGGCGCGGTGGATCGCCAGGTTCACCGCCTGATATTCATCCGTTATCCGGTGGAAGTGGCCGTCGACCGCGCGCAGATGGCGGATCTTGGCCACGTGTTCCGGAAAGTCCTCGGCCAGTTGGTGCGGCGTGTTCGACATGGTCCATCTCCCTTGTTCGGTGATGGTGTCAGCCTAGCCCGCCGCGCCGCCTGCTCCTTGATCCCTGTCAAAGCCCGAGCATCATGCGCACGACCGGCTCGATACCCCCGCCGACCGCCCGTGTGTTTGCCGCGTCGAGATGCACCCCGTCAAGCGGCGTCGTCCGGGCGACCGATCCCGCGTCGAAGAAGCCGCAGCCGGTTTCGTCGGCGAGGTCCGCATAAAGCGTCGCCAGCATCGCCGACTGCTCGACGCCGCCGGCAAACATCGCCGCAAAGGCCGTGTTCGCCGTCTCGCAGAGCGGCGGCGGCGAAACGATCAGGATCTCCGGCCCCTCCTCCCGGTCGACCGACCACGCATGATGGCGCACCAGGTCCACCAGCCGCTCCATGCCCCGCACGGCGCCGAAGGCCGTGCCGCAGACCGCCGGCTTCATGTCGTTGGCGCCGAGCATCAGGATGACGAGGTCGAGCGGATCGTGGCTGTGCAGGATCGTCGGCAGGACGCGGGCACCATTGCGGTCGCAATCCGCCAGATGATCGTCATAGGCGGTGGTGCGGCCGTTCAGCCCCTCCGCGATGACGGTCACCTCCGGCCCCAGCGCCTTCGCCAGAACGCTCGGCCAGCGATCGGTGAAGTCATGCCGGTCGAGCGTTTCCGCGCTGTAGCCCCAGGTGAGACTGTCACCGTAGCAGAGGACTGTTTTCATACAGATCGACCTGCATCGTAGTCGTTTACATTCGGATCGAACATGTACCCAGTGCCTTCAAAATCTAGGTACCTATTGACTATGACGGAACTTCCGTCGTGAAAATTTATCCTTGCCTCACACAAGGTAGGGCCGTAGGCTGTAGTCCTAACAGCAAATCCATTTTTTGAATTTTTTACAATGTACTTTGACCCATTTAGAGAAATATCATCGCCAAAATACTTTCCGAAATAGTATTCTACTTCCCTTATTTCATTTAAAGCTCCATACGTCTTGTGAGTAACAAGATAAACTGAAATATCGTACAATGAAAATTTCGTCTTAGGATGCACGTCCCCGGTTTCGATAGCTCTATGCACCAGAAATATATTTTTCTGTGACTGGTATAAATTAGTACGTGTAGTCAACATGAGATCATCGGCGGCTACTCGCTCATACACCGAGCTGTCAGCCAAGGGAAAATTCCCAAGCGTAATGCCGTGAAGCTCCAAGTCACCGTATTTTACGGACGCCCCACGATCAATCTGGCGCTTTACCGCATAAAACACGTTCAGTATTGGCTTATTAAACCACCATACAAACCCAAGTAGGGTCGCTGGCCAAGCGAACTCAGCCAGCACTTTCAAAAGTTCTATAACTGCTGTCCAGCAGCCCATTAAACCAGCATCCCCATCGGGTTCTCGATGTAGCGCTTGAAGGCGCCGAGCAGTTCGGCGCCGAGCGCGCCGTCGACGCAGCGGTGGTCGGTCGAGAGCGTCACGGTCATCGCGTTGACGATCACCATCTGCTTGTTCTTGACGACGACCCGCTCCGTGCCGGCGCCGACCGCAAGGATCGTCGCATGCGGCGGATTGACGACGGCGGCGAAGTTGGAGACGCCCATCATGCCCATGTTGGAGACGGCGGTGGTGCCGCCCTGGTATTCCTCGGGCTTCAGCTTGCGTTCCTTCGCCCGCTTGCCGAGGTCCTTCATCTCGTTGGAGATCGCCGACAGGCTCTTCGTCTCGGCTTTGCGGATGATCGGCGTGATCAGGCCGCCGGGGATCGACACGGCGACGCCGACATCGGCATGCTTGTGCTTGACCATGTTGCTGTCGGTCCAGGAGACGTTGGCATCCGGCACGTCACGCAACGCCAGCGCCATGGCCTTGATCACCATGTCGTTGACCGAGAGCTTGTAGGCCGGCTTGCCGTCCCTTTCGGGGGCGGCCGCGTTGATCTGGGCCCGCAGCGCCAGCAGCGCGTCGAGCTCGACATCGACCGAGACGTAGAAATGCGGGATTGTCTGCTTGGATTCCTGCAGGCGCTTGGCAATGGTCTTGCGCATGCCGTCATGCGGCACGAGCTCGTAGGAACCTGCCTCGAACAGCTTGAGCACGGCCTCCTCCGACATGCCCTTGGGGGCGGCGGCGGGAGCTGCGGCCGCGACGGCCGGGGCAGCGGCGGCGGGTTTTGCACCGCCGGACGCGACCGCCTTCTCGACGTCGCTCTTGACGACGCGGCCGTGCGGGCCGGAACCCGTGATCGCCTTGATGTCGATGCCGGCATCCTTGGCGATACGGCGGGCGAGCGGCGAGGAGAAGAGGCCGTTGCCGACACGGGGCGGGCTGCCGGCAGCCTGCGCGGGCTCGGAAACAGCAGCGGCCGGGACTGCGGCAGGCTTTTCGGCTTCCTTCGGCGTTTCGGCCTTCGGGGTCTCGGCCTTTGCGGCGCCACCGCCGGCAGCGGCGGCGCCCACATCTTCACCGTCGGCAGCCAGGATGGCGATCAGCGTGTTGACCTTGACGCCTTCCGAGCCGGCGGGCACGACGATCTTCGCCACCGTTCCCTCGTCGACGGCTTCGACTTCCATCGTCGCCTTGTCGGTCTCGATCTCGGCGATGACGTCGCCGGATTTCACCGTGTCGCCTTCCTTGACGAGCCACTTGGCGAGGTTGCCCTCTTCCATGGTGGGTGACAGGGCAGGCATCGTGATGTTGATCGGCATGTCTCCGCCCTCCCCTTATTTGTAGCAGACGGTCTTCACCGCCTGCACGACTTCGCCGACATTCGGCAGCGCGAGCTTCTCGAGGTTCGCGGCATAGGGCATCGGAACGTCCTTGCCGGCGATCGTCAGGATCGGCGCGTCGAGATAGTCGAAGGCCTGCTGCATGACGCGGGTCGCGATCTCGGTGCCGACGGAGGACTGCGGATAGCCTTCCTCGACGGTGACGAGGCGGCCGGTCTTCTTGACCGATTCGATGACGGTCGGCAGGTCCATCGGGCGAATGGTGCGAAGGTCGATCAGTTCGACGTCGATGCCGTCCTTTTCGAGCTCGGCGATCGCCTTCAGCGCATAGGTCATGCCGATGCCGAAGGAGACGACGGTGACGTCGCTGCCCGTCTTGTGGATGCGCGCCTTGCCGATCGGCAGCACGAAATCGTCCATCTTCGGTACGTCGAAGCTCTGACCGTAGAGGATTTCGTTTTCGAGGAAGATGACCGGGTTCGGGTCGCGGATCGCGGCTTTCAGCAGGCCCTTCGCGTCGGCCGCCGTATAGGGCATGACGACCTTGAGGCCCGGGATCTGGCTGTACCAGGCGGCATAGCACTGCGAATGCTGGGCGGCGACGCGGGCGGCAGCGCCGTTCGGGCCACGGAAGACGATCGGCGCGCCCATCTGGCCGCCGGACATGTAGAGCGTCTTGGCGGCGGAGTTGATGATCTGGTCGATCGCCTGCATGGCGAAGTTGAAGGTCATGAACTCGACGACGGGCTTCAGGCCGGTCATCGCCGCGCCGACGCCGACGCCGGCAAAGCCGTGTTCGGTGATCGGCGTATCGATGACGCGCCTGGCGCCGAATTCCTGCAGCAGCCCTTGCGTGATCTTGTAGGCGCCCTGGTATTCGGCGACTTCCTCGCCCATGACGAAGACGTCGCCGTCGCGGCGCATCTCTTCCGCCATGGCGTCGCGCAGCGCCTCGCGCACGGTGGTCGTGACCATTTCGGTGCCGGCCGGAATGTCCGGATCGGAGGCGGCATCCACCTTCGGCGCCGCCGGGACCGGTGCGGAAGCAGAACCCTGCGCCGTCGGCTTCTCGGCCTCTTCGACCTTCGGCATCGCCGCATCCGGCTGTTTTTCGGCAGCCTTCGGGGCGGCCATCGCATCGGCGCTCTCGCCGTCCTGCAGGAGAACCGCGATCGGCGTGTTGACCTTGACGGCCTCGGTGCCGGCGGCGATCAGGATCTTGCCGATCACGCCTTCATCGACCGCTTCCACTTCCATCGTCGCCTTGTCGGTCTCGATCTCGGCGATCACGTCGCCGGAGGCAACCTTGTCGCCCTCGTTCTTGAGCCACTTCGAGAGCGTGCCCTCCTCCATCGTCGGAGACAGGGCGGGCATGAGGATTTCCACTGGCATTCTTCGTCCCTCCCCGGATTTAAAGCAGGATGTCGGTGTAGAGCTCGGATACATCCGGCTCCGGATCGGACTGGGCGAAATCGGCACTGTCGGCGACGACATCGCGGACATCCTTGTCGATCTGCTTCAACTCGTCCTCGCTTGCCCACTGCTTCTCGAGGATGCGCGCCTTCACCTGCTCGATCGGGTCGTGCTCGGAGCGCATCTTCTGCACCTCGTCCTTCGAGCGGTATTTCGCAGGATCCGACATCGAGTGACCGCGATAGCGGTAGGTCAGCATTTCGAGGATCATCGGGCCCTTGCCGGTGCGGCAGTGCTCGACAGCCTCGTCGGCGGCAGCCTTCACCGCACGCACGTCCATGCCGTCGACCTGGTGGCCGGGAATGCCGAAGGAGGCGCCGCGCTGCGAGAAATCGGTCTGGGCGGAGGCGCGCGACACGGCGGTGCCCATGGCGTAGCGGTTGTTCTCGATGATGTAGATGACCGGCAGCTTCCACAGGGCCGCCATGTTGAAGCTTTCGTAGACCTGGCCCTGGTTGGCCGCGCCGTCGCCGAAATAGGCGAGCGAGACATTGTCGTTCTCGCGGTAGCGGTTGGCGAAGGCGAGACCGGTGCCGAGCGACACCTGGGCGCCGACGATGCCATGGCCGCCGTAGAAGTTCTTCTCCTTGGAGAACATGTGCATGGAGCCGCCCTTGCCCTTCGACAGGCCGCCGCGGCGTCCGGTGAGCTCCGCCATCACGCCGCGCGCGCTCATGCCGCAGGCGAGCATGTGGCCGTGGTCGCGGTAGCCGGTGATGACCTGGTCGCCGTCCTTCAGCGCCATCTGCATGCCGACGACGACGGCCTCCTGGCCGATATAGAGGTGACAGAAGCCGCCGATGAAGCCCATGCCGTAAAGCTGGCCGGCCTTCTCCTCGAAACGCCGGATCAGCAGCATCTCGCGATAGGCCTTGAGGTCGTCATCCTTGGAAAAGTCGGCGATGGTGCCGCCGTTGAAGTCTTTCTTTGCAGGCTTGGCCGCCGATTTGCGGCTGGACGTGGACGCGGTTTTGCGCGGAGCCATTCGTTCCTCCCCATAGTTTGCCTTTGGACCGAACCATAGGGGAGAATGCACCCATCAGCAATGCCATATTTGCATGGCTTGTATTCCGCACAAATACATGATTTTGCAAAACAAAATACGATTAACTCATTTTCGGTTAATCACATTATTAATGAAATATGACGATCTCGTCGCTTCGCGACATGTTGAGCGCGAAGCGGGCCTTCTCGTCCAGCATGTCGCGTTCCAGCGAGCCGTCGCTCATCAGCGCCACCTCCTGCTCCAGCGTCTTGCGCTGCTGCACGAGGATGTCGAGCCGCGCCTGACGTTCGACCCGCCGGTGCTCGAACTCCTCCATGGCCTTCAGACCGAAGTCGCCATGCAGCGAATGATAGCCGAAATAGCAAAGGAACGCGACCGTGACGGTCGGCAGGACGAGACGGCCGAGCCGCCGCTTCTTATGATGTCTGGTCCACATGCACGTGCCCCGATACGCAATACCGGGCCAGTCTAGGCGACAGAGATTAACCGTCCGTTGACCATGCCGGGCCATCGGCGCGCAAAGGCGTCATTGCTGCTTCAGGCGCTGCTTCAGGAGGTTCAGATATTCCTCGTTGCTGTCGTCCGCGCCGCCGTCGGCGGCCGGAACCGGGGCGGCGCAGGCCGGCTTGTAGTCGAGCGCCATGCCCGCCTTGACGCAGACGCCGACCTGCCAGCCGGGCGGTAGCGCGGTAAGGTCGACGGTCTTCCATTTCGGATGGCCGGTCTGCTTCAGGCCCTCCAGATTGTTGAGGATGAGGCTCGAGAAGTCGGAGACGGTCCTGCAGCTCTCCCGGTGATAGGCGTTGCGCTTGAGGTCGTAGTCGTAGGTCATCATCACCGCCTTGACGGCGATCACGTCGACCGGTGTCTGCTGGAAGGAATAGGTGCCGGCCTCGATGCGCGACGGCGTGTAGGTTGCGAGCAGCGGCGCCTCGGTGATCGGCACCAGGTGGAAACGATTGCCGTCGATCGCACCGCCGCCGAAGAGCGCGGCCGGCGCACCCGCCACGTAGAAGAAGGCATCGATCTCCCCCGAAAGCAGCTTCGGCAGCGCGACGTCCGGATTGTCCGGCACCCGCACCGCATCCGTGACCTGCAGGATGTCGAGGATCAGCGACGCCGTCAGGAAGGTGCCGCTGTCCTTGACGCCGATCGCCACCTTCCTGCCGGCGAGGTCCTTCATCGTGGCGATGTCCTTCTTCGCCAGGACATGGATCTCCTCGTTGTAGAGCGGGAACATGATGCGCACGCCCCTGACCGCCTGCTGCACCTCCGGGTCGTTCGCCTCGAAGGTCTTCAGATATTCGAGCACGTCGCTCTGGACGATGCCGAACTGCGTGTTGCGCCGGTTGCGCACGCCGACGAAGTTCTCAAGCGAGCCTGCGCTTTCGACGACGGTCAGCGGCAGGCCGCATTTTTCGCCGAGAGCGGCGATGTCGCGGCCGATCTTGATATAGGTGCCCTGCGGCCCGCCGGTCATGATGTTGCGCTCGAAGGCGGCGGCGCCGGTCGCCGCGCTCCAGATGAGCGCGATGGACAGTGCAAGCAGTCTGATCACGGTCATTCCCGTCTCCCGATTTTGCCGTCCTGCCGCGTCAGCAATCGCTGTCGAGGTCCCGCATGAGGTTGCGCAGCGCCAGCACCGGCACCCGGTCGAAAACGGCATCGAGCGCCGCCGTCACGCATTCGCCGTCGACAAGCCCGCGTTCGAGGCGGGTCAGATCGCCCGACGAGAGGCGCGCCAGCCCCGGCGCCTTGCCGAGCGCGCGCTTAACCAGTGCCGCATCGCGCGGATTCTGCGTGTCGGCCGGCGTGCGGTCGACCGGCGCGGGCTTCATGCCGCTGTCGTCCGGCCGGCTCGGCGTCGCGTCGGCCGTGCTGCGCTCGGCCTGCCGCAGCCGCTCCGCCAGCGCCCGGTTCTCGTTGCGCAGATCGTCCAGCCTGCGCTGCCGTTTGGCAAGCTCGGATTCGAGCGCGGGAATATCGCGCTCCTTCAGGGCCGCGAGTTCGCTCCCCAGCCGGTCCCGCTCCGTCGTGATGCGCCGCAGGTCCGTGTCGAGGCGCGCGAGGCGTTCGGCGTCGGCTGCGCGGCGGCCGTCGCGCCGGCTGGCCTCGAGGGCGCGTTCGCTCTCGGCAAGCCGCGCCTGGAGATCGGAAAGACGGGCGCGGCCCTGGTCAAGTTGCTGTGCAAGGTCCGACCGCGCGGCTTCCGCCTCCCGCGCCGCGCGCTGCGCCGCGCGCAGGTCGGCCTCGAGGGCCGGAACGGTCTCCTGCCGCAGCCGGACATTGTCCGCCTGCAGCACGGCCTCCGACGTGTCGATGCTCCGGCGCAACGCCTCGACCTGGCGGCGGAGCGCCGCATTGTCCTCGGCAAGCTTTTCGCGCGCGCCGGAGCGATCCTCCGCCGTATCCCGGAGCCGCGCGATTTCGGCAGTCAGTTCGCTGACGCGCGCCTCGCTTTCGGCGGCAAGATTGCGCGCATCGAAGCTCTGCAGCGTGCGCACCGCGCCGTAGCCGCCGGCGGCGCCGATCGCGAGGCTGGCGACGATGGCGAGCACGCTCGTGCCGGATCCCGTCCTGCCGCCCGCGCCGCCTCCGCTCCTGCCCCACTGGTTTGACACCGTTGGTCTGCTCCTCTGTCAGCGCCGTTCAAGCGGGGTACGATGAAAACCGCCTGTGCGCAAGCATGCCGCCTCACGCAGCAGTGACACTCTATCTATTGATGTTTTTGCCAACTTTCCCACATATAAGTGGAAAGGAAGTGCGCCATGAAGATGAGAAACGCCAAATTTGCGATCGGCGATGTGGTCCGGCACCGGATTTTCCCGTTCCGGGGCGTCGTCTTCGACGTGGACCCCGAATTCGCCAATACCGAGGAGTGGTGGAATGCCATTCCGGCGGAAATCAGGCCGAACAAGGACCAGCCCTTCTACCATCTCTTCGCCGAGAACGACGAGTCGGAATATGTGGCCTATGTCTCGGAGCAGAACCTCGTGGCGGACGACAGCGGCCAGCCGCTGCGCCATCCGCAGGTCCGCGCCCTGATGGTGCCCGCCGACCGGGGCTACCAGTGGAAGGTGGAAGCGATCCACCTGCACTGACCCCCGGCTCCCGTCCCGGGATCCAAAGAAAAACCCGGCCGCGGAAGCGCGCCGGGTTTTGCCGTCTCGATCGTTTCGTTCAGCCGGAGGCCTACTGCTGTTCCTTGGCGGCCTTCTGGGCCTCTTCCAGCTTCTTGCGGGCTTCCTCGGCCTTCTTCTGCATCTCTTCCTGCAGCAGCCGCTGGCGCTCCTCGAGCTTCGACTGCTCGATCGGCTCGCCGTCGAAGGCGCCGGTGAAGCCGTTCAGCGACATCTTGATCGGGTTCGGCGCGCGCTGGAAGTTGACGGAGGTGAAGACCACCTCGCCGCCCTTCTTGAGGTTGCCAAGCATCTGGTCGGTCAGCAGGACTTCGGCGACGCACTTGTCGGGCATGCAGATCGCGTAGTCGAGTTTCTGGGCCTTGCCGCCGTCGATCTGCATCTGGATGCCCGACGGGATCAGGCGGGCGCTCGGAACCGAAACCTGCATGATGCGGCGGTTCACCTTGCCCTGGACGGTGATCAGGCCGACGGCCGTGATGAGCTGGCCGTTGTTGGCCATCATCAGATTCTGCACGATGCAGACGTCGTTGTCTTCCTGCTTGGTGCAGACCTTGAACCAACCCTGCGGCGGCCGCCCTGCCTGCTGCGCCGCGGCCGCGGTCGGCAGCGCGCCGGCAGCCATTGAAACTGCAAGCGCGGAAAGCAGGGCCTGCCTGGTGAAGATCGATGTGAAGGTCATTGTCTGGTTCCGTCTCCTGAAGTCCGGTACCGGGCGAAGTCGTGCCCAGAGTGATGGGGTCAGCCGTGCGCTCTCCTGTCGGCTAAATGAGGCATTTGCATGACCCGGTTCGGGTCATCCTGTTACAATGCGCCGCGGCGGATTTCCAGCCCTTCCCGTCGCTTTTCGCCGGCCTTTCGGGGCCTGGTCATGCTTTTCCGGCCGGGGATCGGGAGACCGCCCGGCCTTCGGCGTCCGCGAGGCTGCAAAGGCGGCGCGGAGGGTTCCGTCACCGCCGAGTTCGTATAGATTGGATGGGAATCATTCCCAGGATTTCGAAAGGATAGGAACCTTGCGGATCGTCCTCTCGGCCTTCGTCGCCGGCCTCGTCGCAACCCTGCCGTTTTCCGCCCTCGCCGCCCCCGTCCATGCGATCGCCATGCACGGCGAACCGGCGCTGCCGGCGGAGTTCAAGCATTTCCCCTACGTCAATCCGGACGTGAAGAAAGGCGGACGCATCGCCTACGGCGTCGTCGGCACCTTCGACAGCCTCAATCCCTTCATCCTGAAAAGCATGCGCACCACGGCGCGCGGCATGCTCGATCCGGAATTCGGCAATCTCGTCTACGAATCGCTGATGCAGCGCTCGCGCGACGAGCCCTTCACCATGTACGGCCTGCTCGCCGAGACGGTCGAGTGGGACGAGGACCGCACCTTCATCCAGTTCAACCTCAATCCCAAGGCGCGCTGGGCGGACGGCAAGCCGGTGACGCCCGAGGACGTCATGTTCACCTTCGAACTCTTCCGCGACAAGGGACGCGCCCCCTTCAGCCAGCGCCTGTCGCTCGTCGAGACGATGGAAAAAGTCGGCGAGCACGGCGTGCGCTTCACCTTCAACGACAAGGCCGACCGCGAGACGCCGATGATCTTCGCGCTGTCGCCCGTCCTGCCGAAACATCTGGTCGATCCGGAAACCTTCGACCGCACGACGCTCGAATTCCCGGTCGGCTCCGGCCCCTACACGGTCAAGGAGGTCAAGCCGGGCGAAAAGATCGTCTACGCACGCGATCCGGACTATTGGGGCAAGGACCTGCCGTCCAAGGTCGGCTTCGACAATTACGACGAGATTTCGGTCGAATATTTCCTGCAGGAAAGCACCCTGTTCGAGGCCTTCAAGAAGGGCGTCGTCGACGTCTACCAGGAGGGCAGCCCGACGAAATGGGCGCGCGGCTACGATTTTCCGGCGGTCGCCAGCGGCGCTGTCGTCAAGGACACCTTCACGCCGAAGGTGCCGTCCGGCATGCTCGGCTTCGTCTTCAACACGCGCCGGCCGATGTTCGCCGACCAACGGCTGCGCAAGGGCCTGACGCTCGCCTTCGACTTCGAATGGGTGAACAAGAACCTGTTCGAGGGTGCCTACAGGCGAACAGAGAGCTACTGGCAGAATTCCGACCTCTCCGCCCTCGGCGTGCCGGCAAGCGCAGCCGAGAAGGCGCTGATGGGCGACGGGGTGAAGGCCGTCGATCCCGACATTCTCGACGGAAGCTACCGCCTGCCCGTCACCGACGCGTCCGGCCGCGACCGCAAGGTTTTGAAGCAGGCGCTCGACCTCATCCGCGCCGCCGGCTACGCGATCAGGGACGGCAGGATGGTGGATGCCGCCGGCAAGCCGCTTGCCTTCGACATCATGACGCAGAATGCCGACCAGGAAAAACTGGCGCTCGCCTACCAGCGCTTCCTCGCCCAGCTCGGCATCCGCGTCGGCGTGCGCACGGTCGACGATTCGCAGTATCAGAGCCGCTCGCAGACCTTCGACTACGACGTCATCATGAAGGCCTTCCCGTCGTCGCTCTCGCCCGGCATCGAGCAGGCACTGCGCTGGCGCTCCGACACGCGCGACGTCGAGGGCAGCCAGAATTTCGCGGGCGTCGCCGATCCGAACGTCGACCGGATGGTCGACGCCGTGTTGTCGGCCCGCACGGCGGAAGGCTTCCAGGCGGCGGTGCGCGGCCATGACCGCATGCTGCTTTCCGGCTACTATCTCGTGCCGCTCTATCATCTCGGCGAACAGTGGGTGGCGCGGCAGAAGCATATCGGCCGGCCGGAAGAGACGCCGCTCTACGGCTACCAGTTTCCGGTCTGGTGGGACGAGCGCGCCCAGTGAGCGGCGAGGCCGTGCGGGGCGCTGGTTCGGCGGAGCGCATTGATTCGCGCGGCGGCTGCGCCTATCTCCGCACCCTGACGGCAGGAACCGCAGCAACGGAAAGGATGAACCGATGGAAGCCGTAACGATCGACCTCGTCTCCGACGTGGTCTGCCCCTGGTGCTACCTCGGCAAGAAGCGCCTCGAACAGGCGCTGGCGCAGGTCTCGGGCGAAGTCCGCGCCGCCGTCACCTTCCGGCCCTACCAGCTCAACCCGGACATGCCGCTTGAAGGAAAGAACCACAAGGCCTGGCTCACCGAGAAGTTCGGCAGCCGCGAGGCCGTCGACCAGGCCCACCAGCGGCTGGCGGCCCTCGGCCACGAGGCGGGCATCGCCTTCGATTTCGACGCCGTCGAGAAGAGCCCCAACACGCTCGACGCCCATCGCCTGATCCGCTGGGCGATGATCGAGGGACCGGACGTCCAGGCAAAGGTGGCGAGCAGCCTGTTCAAGGCCTATTTCGAGGATGGCAGGGATGTCGGCGACCGCACGGTGCTGCTCGACATCGCCGAGGCGAGCGGCATGGACCGCGCCGTCGTCTGCGCGCTGTTTTCCGCCGGCGCCGATATCGATTCGGTCAAGGAGGAGATCGGCATGGCGCGCGAGATGGGCATTACCGGCGTGCCCTGTTTCATCCTCGACAATCAATACGCGGTGGTGGGCGCGCAGTCGGTGGAAACGCTCGCCGGCGCGCTGCGCGAAATCGCGGCGCTGAAGCGCAAGCAAAAGGCGGCGGCCGTCTGAAACGCCGTTCTTGCGCCGTGGCGTCAGGCGAGCGCAGCGGCGACGGACGGGCGCGTTCTGAGCCTCTCCCACCATTCGCCGAGCGCCGGGAACTCACCGAGCATGGCCGCCCCGTCCGGCGCCTGCGTAAAATAGTCGAAGATCGGTGCCGCATGCAGGTCGGCAAGCGACAGGTCCGGGCCGGCAAGCCGGCGTGAGCCGCCCGAAAGTGCCGCAAGCGCGTCGAGAAACACGCGCGCCTGCGAGAGACCGGCGGCAATCCGCGCCTCGTCGGCGGCCGCCCCCTCCGCCGCGCGCAGCACCCGCTCGACATAGACGTCCCAGACCATCGGCCGGTAGGCGTAGTTGTCGAGCATGGCGACGATCTGGTTCATCCGCGCCCGTTCCCTGAGCCCGGCGGGCTGCAGCGACGGGCCTGGAAAGGCCTCGTCGACATAGCGCGCGATCGCGCTCGTCTCGTGAAGCCGGAAACCGTCATGCTCGAAGGCCGGAATGCGGCCAAAGGGATGGCGCGACAGGTAGTCGGCCGAAAGCCCGTCCTCGGCGAAGACGTCGACCGGCACGAGGCCGCACGCAACGCCCTTTTCGCCGAGCACGGCGAGCACGATGCGCACATAGACGCTGTAGCGCGCGCCGAACAGCGTGACCGGTGCTGCCGTTTCCGCCATCGCCGCGCCTCAGGCCGCCTCCTGCTTCGCCAGTCCCGCGAGTTGCGTCATCACCTGCGCGCCGCCCGTCAGCCGCTTCTCCGGCGTCGGGTAGTCGCGCGCGAGGAACAGGCTCTGGTCGGGCCGGATCTTGGCGAGCGTGCCCTGCTTGCCGATATAGCCGACCAGCGCAGCCGGATTGGGGAACTCCCTGTTGCGGAACTGCACGACGACGCCCTTCGGCCCGACGTCGAGTTTCTCCACATTCGCCACGCGGCAGAGCGACTTGATGTAGACGATCTTCAGGAGATGCTGCACCTCGGCCGGCAGCGGCCCGAAGCGATCGATCAGCTCGGCGCCGAAGGCGTCGATGTCGGCAAGCTCGGTGATCTCGCCGAGGCGCCGGTAGAGGCCGAGGCGGAGATGCAGGTCGGGCACGTAGTCGTCCGGGATCATCACCGGCGTGCCGACGGAGATCTGCGGCGACCAGCCGCTGTCGACGATCTCCTCGTCGCCCTTGATCTCGGCGACCGCCTCCTCGAGCATCTGCTGGTAGAGCTCGAAGCCGACCTCCTTGATGTGGCCCGACTGCTCCTCGCCGAGCAGGTTACCGGCGCCGCGGATGTCGAGATCGTGGCTGGCGAGTTGGAAGCCGGCGCCGAGCGTATCGAGCGACTGCAGCACCTTGAGGCGCCGCTCCGCCGTACCCGTCAGCTTCCTGGCGACCGGCAGGGTCAGAAGCGCGAAGGCGCGCACCTTGGAGCGCCCGACGCGGCCGCGCAGCTGATAGAGCTGGGCGAGGCCGAACATGTCGGCGCGGTGGATGATCATCGTGTTGGCCGTCGGCACGTCGAGGCCCGATTCGACGATCGTCGTCGACAAAAGCACGTCGTAGCGCCCGTCGTAGAAGGCGTTCATGATGTCTTCCAGCTCGGTTGCCGGCATCTGGCCATGCGCCACCGCGACCTTCAGCTCCGGCACGTCCTGCCGCAGGAAATCGTGGATCTCCGGCAGGTCGGCGACACGCGGCACGACATAGAAGCTCTGGCCGCCGCGATAGTGTTCGCGCATCAGCGTTTCGCGGATGACGAGCGGGTCGAAGGGCGAGATGAAGGTCCTGACCGCCATGCGGTCGACCGGCGGCGTGGTGATGAGCGACAGTTCGCGCACGCCGGTCATGGCGAGCTGCAGCGTGCGCGGGATCGGCGTCGCCGACAGCGTCAGCACGTGCACGTCCGATTTCAGCTCCTTCAGCCGCTCCTTGTGCTTCACGCCGAAATGCTGCTCCTCGTCGATGATGAGCAGGCCGAGATTGGCAAACCTGATCGCGCTGCCGAGCAGCGCATGGGTGCCGACGACGATGTCGGTCTTGCCGTCGGACAGCTCCTTCTTGACAAGCGAGAGCTCCTTGGCGCCGACCAGGCGGGAAGCCTGCTGCACGCGGATCGGCAGGCCGCGGAAGCGGTCGGCAAAAGTCTTGTAGTGCTGGCGGGCGAGCAGCGTCGTCGGCACGACGACCGCCACCTGCACGCCGTTCATCGCCGCGATGAAGGCGGCGCGCAGCGCCACTTCCGTCTTGCCGAAGCCGACGTCGCCGCAGACGAGCCGGTCCATCGGGCGGCCTTGCGAGAGATCGTCGCGCACCGCGTCGATGGCATTCGCCTGGTCGTCGGTCTCGTCATAGGGGAAACGGGCGGCGAATTCGTCATAGACGCCGTCCGGCGCCGCCAGCACCGGCGCATGGCGCACGAGACGGGCGGCGGCAACCTGGATGAGGCCGTTCGCCATGTCGAGCAGACGCTTCTTGAGCTTGGCCTTGCGCGCCTGCCAGGCGACGCCGCCGAGCTTGTCGAGCACCGCGTCGGTGCCTTCCGCGCCGTAGCGCGACAGCAGATCGATGTTTTCGACCGGCAGGAAGAGCTTTGCGTCGTCGGCATAGACGAGTTCGAGGCAGGCATGCGGCGCGCCGGCAGCCTCGATGGTCCTCAGCCCGACGAAGCGGCCGATGCCGTGTTCGGCATGGACGACGATCGATCCCACGTCGAGGCCGGCCACTTCGCTGATGAAGTCGGCGCCCCGCTTGCGGCGCTTGGAGCGGCGCACCATTCGGTCGCCGAGGATGTCCTGCTCCCCGATGACGACGACCTCGCCCGCCTCGAAGCCCGCCTCGAGCGACAGCACGGCCGAACCCGCCTCGCCGGGCCTGAGCGTCAAAAGCTTGTCCAGCGTGTCGACCGGCACGACATTGCCGAGACCGTGCTCGGCGAGCACCTGCATCAGACGGTCGAGCGAACCTTCGGACCAGCCGGTGACCAGCACCTTGCCGCCGGCGGAGCGGCGCGCGGCGATATGCTTCACCGCCTGGTCGAAGACGTTGACGCGCTCGCGTTCGGCGTCCGCCTCGCCGACCGGGCGGGCCCAGCGCAGGCCCTGCCGCGCGTCGACGGTGACGACCTGGCGGGCCTCGCCCTCGTGCTCGTTGAAGGGGGAAATGCGGATTGCCGCCCGTTCGTCGAGCAGGGCGGAGAAGCGCACATCGTCCAGATAGAGCTCGCCGGGGGGAACCGGCTTGTATGGGGTGGCCTGCGCCACCTGTCCCTTGCCGGGTGTCGCGGCGCTCCGGCGCGCATCAAAATAGTCGCGCACGAGCTTGGAGCGTTCCGCCGCCGCCTCGCGCACCGTATGGTCGGTGACGATCCGGAAGCCGTCGAGATAGTCGAAGGCGGTTTCCAGCCCGTCGTAGAAGAGCGGCAGCCAGTGCTCCATGCCGGCATAGCGCCGGCCCTCGGAAACGGCCTGGTAGAGCGCGTCGTCACGGGTCGCCGCACCGAAGAGCGCCAGGTACTGGGTGCGGAAGCGGCTGATCGTGTCCGGCGTCAGCGTCACCTCGCTCATCGGATTAAGGTCGAGCGAGCGCACCTGCCCGGTCGTTCGCTGGCTCGCCGGATCGAAGGAGCGGATCGATTCGAGCGTATCGCCGAAGAAATCGAGGCGCAGCGGCTCGAGGCTTCCCGGCACGTAGACATCGAGGATGCCGCCGCGCACGGCATATTCGCCGACCTCGCGCACCGTCGCGACGCGGTCGAAGCCGTTGCGCTCCAGGCGCTGGGCGATGTCGTCCATGCGCAGCTGGTTGCCGGGCCGCGCCGAGAAGGCGAGGCTTTCGATAAGCGCCTGCGGCGCCATCTTCTGCAGCATGGCATTGACCGTCACGAGCACGATCGCCGGATGCGGCTTCCTGCGATGCGCGATCAGCGCCGACAGCGCCGACAGGCGGCGCGCCGACACGTCGGCGCTCGGCGACACGCGGTCATAGGGCAGACAGTCCCAGCCGGGCAGCGTCAGAACGGGGAGCTCGGGCGCCGCAAAACCCAGCATCTGCTCCATGTCGGCGATGCGCTGGCCGTCGGAGAGCACATAGGCGACGGGACCGGCGGTGCGCGCCAGCTCGGCGACGAGAAACGGCTCGAGGCCGGCGGGAACGGCACCGACCGTCAGCGGCCGCGCGGCGGCGGCGACCTTCCTCGGATCGAAACCGGCGATCATCGGCCGCCCTCGTCCTTCGCCGCGACGATCGGCGAGAAATCCGGCTTGTAGGCGGCGATGCGCGGAAAGAGCCCGGCGGCAAAACGCGCCGGCACCGGCTTCTCGCCGGTCACCCATTTGACGAGGTCGGCGTCCTCCTCCGCCATGATCGTTTCCAGTTCGTCCAGCTCACCGTCCGACAGGGCGGCGATCTCCGCATCCGCGAAGGAACCCAGCACGAGATCCATCTCGCGGATGCCGCGATGCCAGCAGCGAAAGAGAATGCGCTTGCGGCGGGGGTCGATGTCGGCGCTGGAGCGGGTGGTCCCGGTCATGGCTTCGGCTTTCCTTGAGATGCGACCGTCAGACGCGGATTTGTGACGTGGCGTCAAGGCCATAGCGATGCCCTGCGGCATCGCTCATCCGGTCCGCCGGTCTCTATAGACGCTGGAAGCGCGATTGTCAGCCTTGCCAAGCGGCAAATTCCCGGCGCATTTTGCGCGCCATGCGTCCCGCCCTGCTCGATCCGCTCTTCGCCTCGCTCTCCTCGCTTCCCGGCATCGGCCCGAAGCTCGGCGAGCTGTTCGCGCGCCTGCTCGGGCAGGAGAGCGCCGAGGACTGCCGCGTCGTCGACCTGATCTTCCACCGCCCGCACGGGCTCATCGACCGCCGCAAGCAGCCGGACATCGCGCGGGCGCCGGAAGGCGTCATCGTCACCATCACCGGCCGCGTCGACCGCCACCAGCCGCCGCCGCGCGGCAAGGGAAACGCACCCTATCGCGTCTTCCTGCACGACGAGACCGGCGAACTCGCCCTCACCTTCTTCCGCGTCAAGGGCAACTGGCTGGAAAAGGCCCTCCCGCTCGACGAGCAGGTCGTCGTCAGCGGCAAGGTGGAATGGTTCAACGGCCGGCCCTCCATGGTGCATCCGGACTATATGGTGAAGGCGTCGGAGGCCGGGAGCCTGCCGCTCGTCGAGCCGGTCTACGGGCTCACCGCCGGCCTGTCGCCGCGCGTGCTGCGCAAGGAGGTCGAGGCCGCCGTCGCGCGCATCCCGGCGCTGCCCGAGTGGATCGAGCCGGAACTGCTGCGCCGCCAGGGCTTCTCGGACGCCCGCGACGCCTTTCTCCGGCTGCACGAGCCGCGCGACGAGACCGACCTCGACCCGCAGGCGCCCGCCCGCCGCCGGCTCGCCTATGACGAGTTCCTCGCCGGCCAGATCTCGCTCGCCCTGGTGCGCCAGCGCCTGCGCCGCGTCGCCGGCCGGCCCGTCAGGGCGACGGGCGCGCTGAGCCGGCTGGTCGTCGACGCCCTGCCTTTCGCACTCACCGCCAGCCAGCAGGCGGCGGTCGCCGACATCCTCGCCGACATGGCGGGCGAGCAGCGCATGCTGCGCCTGTTGCAGGGCGACGTCGGCGCCGGCAAGACGGCCGTCGCGCTGATGGCGATGCTTGCCGCCGTCGAATCCGGCGGCCAGGCCGTGCTGATGGCGCCGACCGAGATCCTCGCCCGCCAGCACGTCGCAACGCTCTCCAGGATGGCCGCGCCGGCCGGCGTGACGATCGACGTGCTCACCGGCCGCACCAAGGGCCGCGAGCGCGAGGCGGTCCTCGAACGCATCGCCGCCGGCGAGACGCAGATCGTCATCGGCACGCATGCGCTCTTCCAGGACAATGTCGCCTACCGGGATCTCGTGCTCGCCGTCGTCGACGAGCAGCACCGTTTCGGCGTGCACCAGCGGCTGCGGCTGACCGCCAAGGGCATCACGCCGCACATGCTGGTGATGACGGCGACGCCGATCCCGCGCACGCTGGTGCTCGCCGCCTTCGGCGACATGGACGTCTCGAAGCTCACCGAGAAGCCGGCCGGCCGCAAGCCGATCCACACCGTCGTCATGCCGCAGGAGCGCACCGGCGAGATCGTCGGCCGGCTGCGCACCGCGCTCGCCGCGGGAAAAAAGGCCTACTGGATCTGCCCGCTGGTCGAGGAATCGGAGGAAAGCGACCTCATGTCGGCCGAGGAGCGCCATGCGACGCTGACTAGCGTCTTCGGCGCCGCCGCCGGCCTCGTGCACGGCCGGATGAGCGGGCCGGAGAAGGATGCGGCGATGCTCGCCTTCAAGACCGGCGAGACCCGCCTGCTCGTCGCCACCACCGTCGTCGAGGTCGGCGTCGACGTGCCGGACGCCACCATCATGGTCATCGAGCATGCCGAGCGCTTCGGCCTCGCACAACTCCATCAGCTGCGCGGCCGGGTCGGACGCGGCGACGAAGCGTCGAGCTGCATCCTGCTCTACAAGGGGCCGCTCAGTGAAAACGGCCGCGCGCGGCTCTCGATCCTGCGCGAGACGGAGGACGGTTTCCGCATCGCGGAGGAGGATCTCAAGCTGCGCGGCGAAGGCGAACTCCTCGGCACGCGCCAGTCCGGCACGCCGGGCTTCCTGCTCGCCAGCCTCGAGGCCCACGGCGACCTGCTCGAAATCGCCCGCAAGGACGCCGCCTATGTCATCGAACGGGATCCGGAGCTGACGAGTGCCCGCGGAGAGGCGCTCCGGACGCTGCTCTACCTCTACCGGCGCGACGAGGCGATCCGCTTCCTCCGGGCCGGTTGAAAAGGCGTCGCGAGAACACCTGTTGATACGCCGTACAACCGGATGCGCAAGTGACCGCGATACGGCTTTTCAGTCAGGGCAGGCAGCGGCACGGAGACGTCCGGAACAGAAACACCTATAGTCGCTAAAGGTAATACCCTTCGATCGATCGAGCGACGTCGCCCTGCTTCGACCGGCCTATTGGCCCTTGCGCTTGTGTTTTTCCGCCTCCGCCGCAAGCAGCGCGACGGAGCGTTCCGGCGGCGTCACGAGCCCCATGGAGATGATGAGCTTCGCGGCATCCTCGGCGCTCATGTCGAGCGGCACGATCTTGTCGCGCGGCACGAAGACGAGGAAGCCCGCCGTCGGCACGGGCGTCGGCGCCAGGAAGCAGCCGACCATTTCCTTGCCCATCGCGTTGAACTTCGTCTGCAGCTCGCCGCGCGCATCGGTCGCGATGAAGACCACGGACCACAGGCCCGGGCTCGGATATTCGATCAGCGCCGCCTTCTTGAAGGTCGTACCCTGCTCCTTCAGAACCGTTTCGAAGATCTGCTTGAGGCTCTTGTAGACGGTGCGCACCAGCGGCGTGCGGTGGAAGATCGATTCGCCGAAATTGACGATCGAGCGGCCGATCAGGTTGCGGCCGAGGAAGCCGACCATCGTGATCACCACGACCGCGATCAGCAGGCCGAAGCCCGGAATCGCGAACTGCAGGTATTTTTCCGGATTGTAGGCGTTCGGGATATAGGGCTTCACCCAGCTGTCGGCCCAGCGGATGAACGTCCAGGTCAGCCAGATCGTGATGGCGATGGGCGCGCAGATGACGAGCCCGGTCAGAAAATTGTTGCGCAGCCGCGCCGCCATGGAGATGCGGAAGGAGGTTTCGCTCATCGACGGGTCCAGCTGTCGCGCGGGCTTGCGGCGCGGTCGGGTTGCGGGTGGCCTCAGCCGTAGAAGGCCGGATGATAGGAAACGCCGCCCGTCGCGTAAACCTGAGAAAACGCCACATGCATGAAATACTCGGGCGGCGCGCCGTCGTAAGTGAGCGCCGGCCCGGTCGAAAGGCCGAAACGGCCGTAATAGCCCGGGTCGCCGACCAGCACGCAGCCCGCAGCGCCGAGCGCCTTCAGCCGGGCAAAGCCTTCGCGCACCAGCGCCGAGCCGATGCCCTGCCCCTGGCGCTCCGGCGCGACCGAGATGGGGCCGAGGCCGTACCAGCCGGTGCTGCCGTCGGTGACCGTCACCGGCGAGAAGGCGACATGTCCGACGACCAAGCCCGCCTCCTCCGCCACGAGCGACAGGGTCAGAGCGCCTGCGGCCCGCAGGCGGTCGACGATCGCCGGCTCCGAACCGTCGCTGTAGGGCATGCCGGCGAAGGCGCGCGCGGTGAGCGCACGGATCGCATCGACATCCCCGGCGCCTTCATCGCGAAGGATCATTCCACCGTCACCGATTTCGCGAGGTTGCGCGGCTGGTCGACATCGGTGCCCATGAAGACGGCCGTGTGATAGGCGAGGAGCTGGATCGGCAGCGAGTAGATCATCGGCGTGATCAGCTCGTCCACGTCGGGCATCACGATCGTCGCCATGGTCGCGAGCTTCGAGGCGGCGGCGCCGCGCGTGTCGGTGATGAAGATGATGCGCCCGCCGCGGGCGGCCACTTCCTGCATGTTCGACACGGTCTTCTCGAAGAAGCGGTCGTGCGGCGCGATCACGATCACCGGCATGTTCTCGTCGATCAGTGCGATCGGCCCGTGTTTCAGCTCGCCTGCCGCATAGCCTTCCGCGTGGATATAGGAGATCTCCTTCAGCTTCAGCGCGCCTTCCATGGCGAGCGGGTAGCTCGTGCCGCGGCCGAGATAGAGCACGTCGCGGCACTTCGCGAGCTCGCGGGCCAGCTGCTCGATCGTCGGCTGGATCGTGTTCAGCACCCGGCTCATGATGCGCGGCATTTCGGAGAGGTGGCGCACCAGCTCCTTCTCCTCCGCTTCGCTGATCGTGCCGCGGGCGCGGCCGGCGGAAATCGCCAGCGACGCCAGCACCGAGAGCTGGCAGGTGAAGGCCTTGGTGGAGGCGACACCGATCTCCGGGCCGGCGAGGATCGGGAACACCGCGTCGGATTCCCGCGCGATCGTCGATTCGCGGACGTTCACCACCGCACCGATCTTCAGCCCGGCCTCCCTGCAGTAGCGCAGCGACGCCAGCGTGTCGGCGGTCTCGCCGGACTGCGAGATGAAGAGCGCGGCCGAGGCCGGGTTCAGCGGGATCTCCCGGTAGCGGAACTCCGAGGCGACGTCGATCTCGACCGGCAGCCGCGCATAGCGCTCGAACCAGTACTTGCCGACGAGGCCCGCCAGATAGGCGGTGCCGCAGGCGGAGATGGCAAGGCCCGGCACGACGGCGAAGTCGATCGGGCCGGCGACGGGACGGATGCGGCCGGCGAGGAAATCGACGTAGCTGGCAAGCGCGCGCGAGATCACTTCCGGCTGCTCGTAGATCTCCTTCTCCATGAAGTGGCGGTGGTTGCCCTTGTCGATCATGTAGGACGCCGCCTGGCTCACCTGCCGCGGCCGCTCGACGGGATTGCCGTCGAGATCGAAGATATGCGCGCCGTCGCGGCCGATCACCGCCCAGTCGCCGTCGATCAGATAGCTGATCTCGTTGGTGAAGGGGGAAAGCGCGATGGCGTCGGAGCCGAGGAACATCTCGCCGTCGCCGTAGCCGATGGCAAGCGGCGGGCCGCTGCGCGCCGCCATGATGGTGGACGGATCGTCCTCGAAGATCACCGCCAATGCATAGGCGCCGGTGACGCGCTTCAGCATCTTGTGCATCGCCTCGCGCCGGCCGAAACCGTCGCGGCGAAGCTTTGCGAGAAGCTGGGCGACGATCTCGGTGTCGGTCTGCGTCGCGAAGACCGCGCCGCCGGCCGTCAGTTCGTCCTTGATCTCCGAAAAATTCTCGATGATGCCGTTGTGCACGACCGCGACGCCGTCGACGAAATGCGGATGCGCATTGGCCTCGGTCGGCGCGCCATGCGTCGCCCAGCGCGTATGCGCGATGCCGATCGTGCCGGGAAGCGGCGTCTCGGCAAGCTTGCGCTCGAGGTTGACGAGCTTACCCTCGGCGCGACGCCGGTCGAGCCGGCCGCCGTCGATCGTCGCGACGCCCGCCGAATCATAGCCGCGGTATTCAAGCCGCTTCAGCGCGTCCACGAGCCGCGTGGCGACGGCCTCCCTGCCGACGATCCCGACGATGCCGCACATAGTTTACCCCACTCCGGTCCCCGAAAATCTCGGGCAATGTGGTAGTGATTTTTGCAGCCGGCGCAATCCGGCAGCTCTCACTTTCGGTTTCCGACGTTAACGGTCGGCCTATTCCGCCGCCTTCTTTCGTGCCGCCTTGATCGCGAGGTTGCGGTCGCGGATCACGGGGGCGCGGCCTTGCTTGTTCTCCTGGCGCGCGCGGCCGAAAGCGACCGCGTCGTCCGGCACGTCCATGGTGATGACGCTGCCGGAGGCGACATAGGCGCCGTTGCCGACCGAAACTGGTGCGACCAGCGCGGAATTGGAGCCGATGAAGGCGTTCTCGCCGATGTTCGTCAGGTGCTTGTTGATGCCGTCGTAGTTGCAGGTGATCGTTCCGGCGCCGATATTGGTGCCGGCGCCGACCGCGGCGTCGCCGATATAGCTGAGATGGTTCACCTTGGCGCCCGCGCCGATCGTCGCCTGCTTCACCTCGCAGAAATTGCCGACTTTGGAATCGGGGCCGAGATCCGCGCCGGGCCTCAGCCGCGCGAAGGGACCGACCACGGCGCCGGCGCGCACATGCGCGCCTTCGACATGCGAGAAGGCATGGATCACCGCGCCGCTTTCGATCGTGACGCCGGCGCCGAAGACGACGTTCGGCTCGATCGTCACGTCCGGCGCGATTGCCGTGTCGAAGGCGAGGAAGACGGTCTCCGGCGCGATCATCGAGACGCCCGACAGCATCATCTCGTGGCGGCGGCGCTCCTGCCACAGCCGCTCGATGAAGGCGAGCTCGGCGCGCGTGTTGCAGCCGGTGAGCTCCGCCTCCGGTGCCTCCACGGCGATCGCCCGGCCGCCCGCCGCCCGTGCCACCTCGACGATGTCGGTCAGATAATATTCACCCTTGGCATTGGCGTTGCCGATCCGGTCGATGAGGTCGAGCGCCTTGCGGCCGTCGATCGCCATCAGGCCGCCGTTGCAGTAGCGGATCGCCCGCTCCGCTTCGCTCGCGTCGCGGTGTTCGCGGATGGCGGCAAGCCCGCCGTTCTCGACGATCAGCCGGCCGTAGCCCGACGGGTCGGCCGCCGTGAAGCCGATGACGACCACGTCGTTGCCGGCGGCAAGCCCGTCCCGCGCCGCGCGCAGCGGAGCCTCGGTGATGAGCGGCGTGTCGCCGAAGACGACGAGCAGGTCGTCGTAGCCCTGCGCGATCGCCGCGCGCGCCGCGAGCACGGCATGCGCCGTCCCAAGCCGTTCCGTCTGGATATGCGTCGTCGCACGCACCGCCGGGTTCCTCGCCGCCGCCTCGACCTTCTCGGCGTCGCGGCCGAGCACCAGCGCCACGTCGGAAATGCCGGCCTTCGCCAGCGCATCGACCACATGGGCGATCATCGGCCGCCCCGCCACCGGGTGCAGCACCTTGGAGACCGAGGACTTCATGCGCGTGCTGTCGCCGGCGGCGAGAATCACGGCGAGGCAGCGGCGGTTCGTCTCTTGGGCGGGCATGCTCATTCCTCGTTCATTGGCTCAAGCGCGTTCCTTAGCAAAAACCGCGCCCGACGAGAAAGGGGATTTGCCGCCTGGCGTCCGAGCGCCGAGCGCCGGCGTCACTCCACGCTCTTCAGCCGGCTCTCCTCCAGGAGCCCGCCCTCGTCGAGGATCGGATGCGCGACGGAGACGAGATGGGCGTTGATGCGCTTCAGGTCGCGCAGCATGTCGAGATGCAGCGAACTCGTCTGCAGGCTCTCCGTCCGGCCGTCGCGCAGCCGCGCGAGATGGCGCGCCGACGACTGCTTCTCCATCCGCCGCACGTCGACCTTCACCTGCATCAGCTGGCGCGCGAGCTTCAGGTCGCGCGTCACGAAGATCGTCTGGGCGATGCGCAGGTTCTCGATCGTCAGGTCGAACAGGCCCTTGAGCTCGGCATAACCGTCCTCGGAGAAGGTCAGCCCGTGCTCGACCTTCTTCCTCACCTGCTCGACGAGGCCCTTCTCGATGATGTCGCCGACATGCTCGAGATTGATCGCATAGTCGATGATGACGATGGAGCGGCCGGCCGAGTCGCCGTCGAGACCGTTGCGTCCGAGCCGCGACAGGTAGACCTTCACCTCCTGCTGCAGCAGGTCGACCTGGGCCTCCAGCGCGGATATGCCCCTGAGTTCGGCGAGATTGTCGTCGTTGAAGGCGCGCATCGTGCGCACCAGCATGTCCTCGATGACGTCGCCCACCCGCAGCACCTCGCGCGCCGCGCCGGAGAGCGCGACGATCGGCGTGGCGAGCGCCGCCTCGTCGAGATAGCGCGGCCCGGTCTCCGGCTGTTCCTCTTCGGGCACGATGCGCTCCATCAGCCGGGCGACCGGTGCCGACAGCGGCCAGAAGACGAGCGCAATGGCGATGTTGAAGGCGAGATGCACGTCGACCGGCAGCTTGGCACCGGGCACCGGCACCTGTGCGAGCACGGCAGCGAACGGCCCCGCAAGCGGCAGGACGGCGAGACAGCCGATTCCCCTTACGATGAGGTTGCCGAGCGTCACCCGGCGCGCCGCCGCCTTTGCGCCGAGCGTCGCGACGACCGGCGGGATCGCGCCGCCGAGATTGGCGCCGAGCACGAGCACCACCGTCAGGGCCGGCGACAGGATACCCATCGTCGTCAGCGACAGGATGAGCACGACGATGGCGAGGCTGGAGGACGACAGGGCGGCAAGCACGGTCGAAAAGGCGAGCGCTGCCGGCCAGGCCCCGTCGAGCAGCGTCAGGAAGGCGGCAAGCGCCGGCGACTGCCGCATCGGCTCCGTGGCAAGGGACAGGAGGTGCAGCGACAGCAGCATCAGGCCGATGCCCACCAGGGCGGAGCCGAGCCCCTGCCGCGCGGTCGAGGATTTCGAGCGGGCCAGCGCGACGCCGGCGAGTACCAGCAGCGGCGACAGCCACTCGATGCCGGTCGACACGATCCAGGCCGTCACTGCCGTGCCGACATTGGCGCCGAGCAGCACGACCTGCGCCATGCGCGGCTTGATCAGGTGGCGCTCGACGAAAGACGCGGTGGTGAGCGCCGTCGCCGTCGAGCTCTGCAGCGCCAGCGTGGCGCCGAAGCCGGCGGCGAAGGAGCGCAGCGTGCCCTTGGTACCGAGCGCGAGGCCGGCCCTCAGCCGCGCCCCGAAGGCCCGCGTCACGCCGTCCTTGACCTGCGCCAGCCCGAAGAGCAGCAGCGCGACGGCGCCGAACAGATTGACCATCACCAGTGTCGACGCCAATGCAGGCTCCTTCCCGAAACGCCTCGGCCCTGCCGCGAATCGCCGGATCGCATCCGATGCCGGCCAAGCCTGCAGGACAGCGCTTCCCGCAGCGGCGGGCAAGTGTTTTTCATTCGCAACTGAACGAAATTCCGCAATATTTTCAGAAATTTTCCCTTTGCCGGCGAAGGAAAGCGCCAGTTGCTGACCCATTTGCGTCATATGGCGGCAGCGATCGTGCCGGCCGCCGCACGCTGCCGTCGCGCCGCCCGTTTGCAGCACTGCCGGGCGACCCCGTTCCAATTGTCCGCGCCGGTCTTCAATTCCCGGACGCTTTCCGTTAAGAGACAGGTTCCTGGCCCGAGGGCCTCGTGACGTGAGGACTGCTACAACATGCTCGAATTGCTTAGAAAAGGCGCCCAGACCTGGGTTGCGAAAGGTCTGCTGCTGCTGCTCGTGGCCTCCTTCGCCGTCTGGGGCATTTCAAGCTCGCTCGTGACCGGATCCTCCAACGCCGTCGTCACCGTCGGCGACATCGACGTCTCGCCGGTGGATTTCCGCCTTGCCTATGAGCGGCAGGTCGCGACGCTGTCGCAGCGTTTCCGCACCCGCCTGACGCTGGAGCAGGCCCGCGCGCTCGGTGTCGAGAACCAGGTCTTCGCCGAACTCGTCGCCGGCGCGACGCTCGACCAACTGTCGCGCGACATGGACCTCGGCCTGTCGGAAGGCCGGCTGGCGCAGCTCATCGCCGACGACCCGGCGTTCAAGGGCCCGAACGGCCAGTTCGACCGCATGGCCTTCTCCTCGATCCTTCGCAATGCCGGCCTGCGTGAGGACGATTACATCGGCAACCGCAGCCAGGTGGCGATCCGCAGCCAGATCGTCGAAGCCGTCTCCGACGGCTATCGTGCGCCGGACGTCCTGAAGGGCGCGCTGAAGCAATACGGCAACGAGAAGCGCTCCGTCGACTACCTGCTTCTCACCAACGCCAATATCGACGCGGTCAAGGCGCCGGGCGACGACGTGCTGGCCCCGTGGTTCGAGGAAAACAAGGCGCGCTACCGCGCCCCGGAATTCCGCAAGGTCGCCTATGTCAAGCTCGAGCCGAAGGACATCGCGGATCCGGCTGCCGTCACCGAGGAGGCCGTGCGCGCCGACTACGAGAAGAACAAGGCGGGCTACACCACGCCGGAAACGCGCACGATCGAGCAGCTCTCCTTCGCCGACCGCGCCGCCGCCGATGCCGCCGCAACGAAGCTCGCGGGCGGTGCGAGCTTCGACGACCTCGTCGTCGCGGAGGGCAAGACGGCGTCCGACGTGCTGCTCGGCGATTTCACGCGCGACCGCATGCCCGATGCGAAGCTCGCCGAAGCCGCCTTCGCGGTCCCCGCCGCCGGCGGCACGACGCCGGTCGTCGACGGCGCCTTCGGCCCGGTCATCCTGCGCGTCAGCAATGTCCGCCCGGAGACGACGAAATCCTTCGACGAGGTCAAGGACCAGTTGCGCACCGACCTGGCGCTTGCCCAGGCGAGCGACGAGGTCCTGACCGTGCACGACCGGTTCGAGAACGCGCGCGCCGACGGCGCGAACATCGAGGACGCGGCGCGGCAGAGCGGCCTCAAGGTCGTGACGCTCGACGCCGTCGACGCGACCGGCAAGGACCAGAATGACGAGGAAATCGTCGGCATACCGGAACAGGCGACGCTGCTTGCCGAGGCCTTCAAGACCGAGGTGGGCAACGAGGCCGCGCCGGTCAATTTCGGCCGCGACGGATTTGTCTGGTTCGAGGTGCTCGACGTCATGCCGGAACGCGACCGCACGCTGGACGAGGTGCGCGACCGAGTCGTCGCCGACTGGACGGCCGAGCAGCAGCGCCAGGCGCTGGCCGGAAAGGCCGAAGAGCTCGCCGCCAGCCTGCGCAAGGGCGCCAGGCTCGCGGATATCGCGACGGATCTCGGCCTTGCCGTCGAGACGAAGACCGGCGTCACGCGCTCGACCGAGGATCCGGCCTTGAGCCCGGCCGCGATCGTCGCGGCGTTCGGCGGCCCGGTCGGCCACGTCGCGGCCACGGCGGGCGTCGGCGGCGAAGGCCAGATCCTGCTTGCGGTCACCGCCGTCGACAGCGATCCGCCGACCGACGCGCTCGCCAATACCGACCAGCAGGTCGAGGCGGTGGCGCGCGCCAGCGGCGACGACATCCTCGACCAGATGGTCAATGCGCTGCAGGCCTCCTACGGCGTCTCCATCAACCGGACACTCGCCGAACAGGCGCTCGCCCGGTGATGTCCGGCCGAGTTTTCGGAGACTGATCATGTCGGACCTGAAACCCTTCATCGCCAAGACGGCCTCCGGCCAGGCGCTCGACCGCGACGAGGCGCGCGCCGCCTTCGAGATCATCATGTCCGGCTCGGCGACCCCGTCGCAGATCGGCGGCTTCCTGATGGCGCTGCGCGTGCGCGGCGAGACCGTCGACGAGATCTACGGCGCCGTCGGCTCGATGCGCGCCCGCATGCTGCCGGTCGCGGTGCCGCAGGATGCGATCGACATCGTCGGCACCGGCGGCGACGGCACCGGCACCTACAACATCTCGACGCTCGCCTCGATCATCGTCGCCGGCGCAGGCGTTCCCGTCGCCAAGCACGGCAACCGTGCGCTGAGCTCGAAGGCCGGCACCGCCGATGCGCTCTCCTGCCTCGGCGTCAAGCTCGACATCGGCCCGGAGGAGATCGCGCGCTGCGTCCGGGAGGCCGGGCTCGGCTTCATGTTCGCCCAGCTCCACCATCCGGCGATGAAACATGTCGGGCCCTCGCGGGTCGAGCTCGGCACACGCACGATCTTCAACCTGCTCGGTCCGCTTTCCAATCCGGGCGGCGTCGGCCGCCAGCTGCTCGGCGTCTTCTCGCCGCACTGGCTGGTGCCGATCGCCGAAGTGCTGCGCGACCTCGGCTCGAACAAGGTCTGGGTCGTGCACGGCTCCGGCCTCGACGAGATCACCACGACCGGCAGGACCCAGGTCGCGGCGCTCGAGCACGGCACGATCCGCGAATTCGAGCTGACGCCGGCCGATTTCGGCCTGCCGCAGGTGACGCTCGACGAGATCCGCGGCGGCGACGGCGCGCACAATGCCGCCGCGCTTCGCGCCGTGCTGGAAGGCACCGTCATGCCCTATCGCGACATCGCGCTTGCCAATGCCGCCGCCGCGCTCGTCGTCGCCGACAGGGCCGCAAATCTCGAGGACGGCATGGCGCTCGCGCGGCAGTCGCTCGAGAGCGGCGCGGCGAAGACGGTGCTCGACCGACTCGTCACCGTTTCCAACGCCGGAATTTAGAGGTAGGCTTCACCCATGGCCGACATCCTGAAGAAAATCGAGATCTACAAGCGCGAGGAGATCGCCGCCGCCAAGGCGCGCGTTCCGGCGGCCGAACTGCGGGCGATCGTCCGCGACCGGGAGCCGCCGCGCGGCTTCCTCGCGGCCCTTCTCGACCGGAAGGCGAAGGGGGAGTTCGGCCTCATTGCCGAGATCAAGAAGGCGAGCCCGTCGAAGGGACTGATCCGGCCGGATTTCGATCCGCCGGCGCTTGCAAGGGCCTACGAGGCGGGCGGTGCCGCCTGTCTCTCCGTGCTCACCGACGGGCCGAGCTTCCAGGGCGCGCCGGCGTTCCTGGCCGCCGCACGCGCCGCCTGCGCGCTGCCGGCGCTGCGAAAGGATTTTCTCTTCGACAGCTACCAGGTGCTGGAGGCCCGCGCCTGGGGAGCCGACTGCATCCTCCTCATCATGGCGTCGCTTTCCGACGACGATGCCAAGGCGCTCGAGGACGCCGCCTTGGCGCTCGGCATGGACGTGCTGGTCGAGGTGCATGACGAGGCCGAGACGGAGCGGGCGCTGAAGCTCCGCACGAAGCTCTTCGGCATCAACAACCGCAACCTGCGCAGCTTCGAGGTCGATCTCGCCGTCTCCGAGCGGCTCGCCGGCCTGGTGCCCGACGACAGGCTGCTGGTCGGCGAGAGCGGCATCGTCACGCATGCCGACTGCAAGCGCCTGCAGGCTTCGGGCATCACCACCTTCCTCGTCGGCGAGAGCCTGATGCGCCAGGACGACGTCGCCGCCGCCACCCGCGCGCTCCTCACCGGCTCCGCCACGATGCTGGCTGCCGAATGACGGCGGCCGGCCTCACGCATATCGATGCGGCCGGCGAAGCCCATATGGTCGATGTCGGCGACAAGGCCGAGACGGTGCGCGTTGCCACGGCCGAGGGCCACGTGCGCATGGCGCCGGCAACGCTCGACCTCATCCTTGCCGGCAATGCGAAGAAGGGCGACGTGATCGGCACGGCGCGGCTCGCCGGCATCATGGCCGCCAAGCAGACGGCCAATCTCATACCGCTCTGCCATCCGCTGATGCTCACCAGGGTCTCCGTCGAGATCGGCGAGGACCCCGCCCTGCCCGGCCTGCGCGTCACGGCGACGGCGAAGCTCACCGGACGCACCGGCGTCGAGATGGAGGCACTGACGGCGGTCAGCGTCGCCTGCCTGACGATCTACGACATGGCGAAGGCCGCCGACCGCGAGATGGAAATCGGCGGCGTCCGGCTCGTCGAAAAATCCGGCGGCCGCTCCGGCGATTACCGCCGCAGGGAGCGCTGAGCGATGTCGCTGCTGCCGGTCGAGGACGCCCTGCAACGCCTTCTGGCAGCGGCCGCGCCACCGGCCCGCAGCGAGCTCGTCGGCCTGCACGAGGCGCAGGGCCGCGTGCTTGCCGCCGACATCACCGCCACGCTGACCCAGCCGCCCTTCGACAGCTCCGCCATGGACGGCTATGCGCTGCGCCACGCGGATCTCGCCGCGGGTGCGGCGCTCCGGGTGATCGGCCGCTCGGCCGCCGGCCATGCCTTCCGCGGCACGGTCGGCCCCGGCGAGACGGTCCGCATCTTCACCGGCGCGCCGGTGCCGGAGGGCGCGGACACCGTGCTTCTGCAGGAGGATGCGGAAATTTCGGGCGACGGCGCCACGATCCGGGCGACCTTCACCCCGGCCGCCGGCCGCCACATCCGCCCGCGCGGCCAGGATTTCGCCGAGGGCGAGGCGGTTCTCAAGGCCGGCGACCTGCTCGATGCCGGCCGGCTGACCGTCGCGGCGGCGATGAACCACCCCTACCTGCCGGTCTATCTCCGGCCGAAGGTCGCGATCCTCGCCACCGGCGACGAGCTCGTGGAACCCGGCAAGACGCCCGCCCACGGGCAGATCGTCGCCTCCAACAGCTACGGCATCGCCGCACTTGCGCGCGACGCGGGTGCCGAGGTGCTCGACCTCGGCATTGCCGGCGACGATGCGGCGGCAATCCTCGACGCGGTCGACTGGGCGCGGGCCTGCGGCGCCGACGTGCTGGTGACGCTCGGCGGCGCCTCGGTCGGCGACCACGACATCGTGCAGCCGGTGCTGACCGGCGCCGGCATGGCGCTCGACTTCTGGCGCATCGCCATGCGGCCGGGCAAGCCGCTGATGGTCGGCCGGCTCGGCGCCATGCAGGTGCTCGGCCTGCCCGGCAACCCGGTCTCAAGCCTCGTCTGCAGCCTGCTTTTCCTGGAGCCGCTGATCCGAACGCTGGCGCGGCTCCCGGCGATCGACCGGCGCGCCACCGCGGTGACGGAAACGGACCTCGCCGAAAACGACAAGCGGCAGGACTATCTGCGCGCCCGGCTGCGGCGCGGCGCGGACGGTGCGCTTCTCGCCACCCCCTTCGGCAAGCAGGATTCGTCGATGATGAAGACCTTCGCCCGATCGGAATGCCTCATCCTGCGCCGGCCACACGCGCCGGCGCTTTCGGCAGGCTCGCCCTGCGAGGTCGTCGTGCTGCGGGAACCGTCGGCCTGAAGCGCATCGCGATCTCCCGGATTCGCGCCGCGCTTCAGTTCTTTGATTTTGTGCCTGTCGCTATCGAAAAACCGCCGCACGCTTTTGCGCGACATGCCTCGGAGGGACGGGGGTGGCGAAAATCCGGACAGGCGGGCTCAGGCGACGCGTTTCAGCGTCTCCAGGACATCCCGCTCGGCAAGGCCCTGCAGCACGAGGACGCGCCGCAGCACCTCCATGGCAAGCGTCCGGGAATTCTCCTGCGCCCTGTCCAGGTTGCTGACCCTGCGCGGGTCCATCGAATAGAGCGTGTCGCCGGAGCCGAAGACGTCGCGGTAGGCGGATCGCTCGATGATCGGCGTATCGAGCACATGCACCCGACGCTGAGAGAGCAGGTCCTTGACCGCCTGGAGCGCCCGCGTCGTCACCATCGAGTTGACGCGGGTCAGCACGACGGAATGCGGGATGCGGATATCGGCCCGCTCTTCGAGATATTGCAGCAGTTCGATGACATGGGCGCCGCCCTGCGCGTCCATCGCCGAGCCCTGGACGGGGATCAGCACATAGTCCGAATAGCCCATGGTCTGCGCCAGCAGCGAACTGCGCGCGCCGGGCAGGTCGACAAGGACAAAATCGGCCCGCGCCCGCGCCTGGCGCACATGCTGGTCGATGGTGGCGGTGGTCACGTAGGAAACGACCGAAAGCGTCTGCGGGCGGGCCGCCGCGGACATCTCGTACCACCGCGAAATCCAGTGCTGCGGATCCGCGTCGAGAACGACGACGGAAAAGCCCATGCGCGACAGTTCGCAGGCGACGAGCAGCACCGCCGTCGTCTTTCCGGCGCCGCCCTTGGTGTTGGCGAAGGTGATGACCGGCATCCGTATCGTCTCCGGGGAGTTCGTGAGCCGCTCATCGCTCGCTTCCGCGCCGACCCATGGCGCCTTTCTACATCCTTGCCAAATATGGTTAATGGCAGATGAAGATCAGTGCCGCCGCCGGTCGGCAGCAAGGATTTCCCGGGCGATCTGCTCGAGCGGCACCACCCTGTCGACGCCGCCGTGGCTGATCGCCTCCTTCGGCATGCCGAAGACGACGGATGTCGCCTCGTCCTGCGCGACGGTATAGGCGCCGGCCTGGTGCATCTCGTTCATGCCGAGCGCGCCGTCGTCGCCCATGCCGGTCATGATGACGCCCATCGCGTTGCCGCCGGCCGCCCGTGCCGCGGAACGGAACAGTACGTCGACGGAGGGCCGGTGACGGGAGACGAGCGGGCCGTCGCGCACCGTCACATGGTAGCGCGCGCCCTGCCGCTCCAGCATCATGTGGCGGTCGCCCGGCGCGATCAGCACGTGGCCGCGCAGCACGGGATCGCCGTTCTGCGCCTCCTTCACCTCGACCTCGCACAGGCTGTTCAGCCGCTTGGCGAAGGCGGCGGTGAATTTTTCCGGCATGTGCTGCACGACGACGATGCCGGGCGAATTGGCAGGCAGCGCCTCCAGCATGACGCGCAGCGCCTCCGTGCCGCCGGTCGAGGCTCCGACGCCGACGACCATTTCGGTCGTCTTCGCCATCGCCCGCCCGGTCGGCGGCGGCAGCACGGCATCCGCCGTCAGCTTGGCGGTCGTGCCCATGGCGATCGGCGGTCGCGGCGCCCGGCCGAGTCGGGCGGCCGCGGCGCCCTTGACCGCCTCGCGCAGGCGCATGCCCGATTCGGCGAGATGGTCGGCCGCACCGATCTTCGGCTTCAGCACGACATCGACCGCCCCCGCCTCGAGCGCCTGGAGCAGGGTTTCCGACCCCTCCTCCGTCAGCGACGAGCACATGACGACGGGGATCGGCCGTTGCGCCATGATCTTGCGCAGGAAGGTGATGCCGTCCATGCGCGGCATCTCGACGTCGAGCGTGATGACGTCGGGAACCTCCTCCTGGATGCGGCGCGCCGCGACGAAGGGATCGGACGCAGCCCCCATCACCTCGATGTCGGGATCCTGCTCCAGCACATGGGTCAGGACCTGACGGACGCTCGCCGAATCGTCGATGATCAGCACGCGGATCTTCTTGCCCATCAAGCCTCTCAGACCTTGCGGAAGACCGTATTGGCCACCTGCCGCACAGGCAGGTCGATGCCGGTGATCGTCTCGGAATGGCCGACGTAAAGATAGCCGCCCGAATGCAGGCAGTCGCACAGCCGCGCGAGCACCTTGGCCTGAGTCGGCTTGTCGAAATAGATCAGCACGTTGCGGCAGAAGATCATGTGCATCGGATCGCCGACCTTGTAGACGTCGTCCATCAGGTTCATGCGGGCGAAGCCGATCTTGGCGCGCAGGCGGGGCGCGATCCGCACCTCGCCGCGGGCCGCGTCGCGCGGCGCCATGACATATTTCCCCCGCATGTCCGCCGGCACCGGCGCGACGGCGGTGCGCGGATAGATGCCGCGCCGCGCGGCCTGCAGCACATCCGTCGACAGGTCGGTCGCGAGGATGCGATAGTCGAGCCCCGAATGCGCCGCGGCGAACTCCTGCATCACCATCGCCATCGTATAGGGCTCCGCGCCGATCGAGCAGGCGGAACTCCAGAGCCGGATGCGGCGATGGCCGGCCGCGACGAGTTCGGGCAGCCCCGCCTGCACCATGTGGTCGAAATGCTTCGGCTCGCGGAAGAAGTCCGTCTTGTTGGTCGTCACGGCGTCGATCAGGTGGATCGCCTCCCGCTCGATGCCGCCGTGTTTGAACAGGAAGTCGCAATAGTCGTCGAAGCTGGCGATGCCGGTTGCCCGGAGCCGGCGCCGGAGCCGGCCCTCGAGCATCGTCAGTTTCGTCGCCGGCATCTTGATGCCGCTGTAGTCGTAGATGTAGCGCGACAGGGCATCGAAGTTCCGGTTGCTCAGCCGGTCTTCCGACGCCTGCATTCTCACTGCAGCTCCCACGCGTTTCTCCGTTGATCGCTTATGCCGTCGCGGCGAGGCGGTTGGCCGTGCCCATCATCGCGACCTCGGCGCCCGAAAAAAGGCGGGCGAGATCGACGATGACGACGAAGGCACCGTTGCGGCGCACAACGCCGGCGATGTAGTCCGACGGCCAGCGCACGCCGATGTCCGGCGCGCCCTCGATCTCGTCGTGGCGGAAGGGCGTCACCTCGAAGACGCGGTCGGCCACGAGGCCGAGCGTCAGCATCCTGTCGCCGATCGGCACGTCGAGCACCAGCGCGCGGGTGTTCGGCGTCTTCTCCGTCTTCGACATGCTGAGCCTCAGGCGGAGATCGATGACCGGCACGCCCTGCCCGCGCACATCGCGCAACCCGAGCAGGTATTCCGGGCCGTGCGGGATCTTGAAGGCGTCCTCGTGGTCGAGGATCTCCCGCACCACCGTGACCGGCACGGCGAAGACCTCGTTGTCGAGACTGAAGGTGACGTACTGGGACTCAGAGGAAGGACCGGCCATGTCACGCGCTTTCGCGGAAATCCGCATCGTCGGCATCCGGGCCGCCCATCGACATGTCGAGGGAGAAACCCCTGCCGCGCGCGGGCGTGGAGGCCACCGGTTGCTCGCGGCGAACCGGCGCGGCGGCGGGACGCTTGGCCGGAGCCGCCGCCATCTTCGCTGCGGTGGTGCGCAGCTTCTCGGCGTGGTTCGGCTCCCGGCGTGCGGCGCTGTCGACCCGGAAGAAGGCGATCGAGGCCTGCAGTTCCTCGGCCTGGGCGGCGAGTTCCTCGGAGGTTGCGGACATCTGCTCGGACGAGCCGGCATTCTGCTGCGTCACCTTGTCGAGTTGCTGGATCGCCTCGTTGATCTGCGAGGCGCCGATATCCTGTTCGCGGCAGGCGGCCGAGATCTCGGAGACCAGTTCCGCCGTCTTGCGGATGTCCGGCACAAGCCGGTTCAGCATCTCGCCGGCTTCCGTCGCGACGGAGACCGTCTCGCCGGACAGGGCGCTGATCTCGGCGGCAGCCGCCTGGCTGCGTTCGGCGAGCTTGCGCACTTCCGAGGCGACGACCGCGAAACCCTTGCCGTGTTCGCCGGCGCGGGCCGCTTCGACCGCGGCATTGAGCGCCAGCAGGTCGGTCTGGCGGGCGATCTCCTGGACGATCGAGATTTTCTCGGCGATCGTGCGCATCGCGCCGACGGCGCGGCCGACGGCCTGGCCGGAGGCTTCCGCGTCCTTGGCCGACTGGCGGGCGATCTTCTCCGTCTGGGCGGCGTTGTCGGCGTTCTGCTTGATGTTGGAGGCCATCTCCTCCATCGAGGCCGAGGCTTCCTCAGCGGAGGACGCCTGTTCGGTCGCGCCCTGCGATAGCTGCTCGGAGCTGGAGGAAAGCTCCTGGCTGCCCGACGAGACGTTGTCGGAGGCCGACAGCGCGTCGGCGACGACGCCGCGCAGCCGCTCGATCATCGTGTTGACGTGGCCGAGCAGGTCGCCGACCTCATCCTTCGTGGTGACCTCGGCAAAGCGCGTCAGGTCGCCGTCCGAGACGTTCTGCACGACGCCGACCGCGCGGTTGAGGCCGCGGTTGATCGAGATGACGATCCACATGGCGACGCTGACGGCGACCAGCAGGGCGATCGCGGCGACCGACACCATGATCGTGCGGGTGGCCTGATACTGCGCATCCGCGTCCATCTCGGCGGCGTCCAGACGGCCCGCTTCGAGCTCCACGACCTCGCCGAGCAACTGGTCGATCTCGTTGGTCGCGGCGCGCGCGTCGACCGTCGAAACCCGCGTCGCGGCCACCATGTCGCCGGCGAGCGCCAGCGCGCGAATGCGGTCGTCGTCCCGGCGGAAATCGGTGGTGAAGCCCTGCAGCTTGTTCCAGAGCACCTTGCCCTGTTCCGTGGCCTTGCCGAGCACCTGTTCGAAGGCTTCGTCGAACTTCTTGCGCGCGTCGTCGCTGAGGCCGATATAGCGATTGCTCTCGGCGGCATTGGCCGCAGACAGCATGTTCTTCTGCTGGCGGATCTGCTGAAGCTGCAGATTGCTGAGCTGTTGCGCGAGCTTGAGCCGCTCGGCCGGGCCGTTCAGCACATCGCTGAGCGTCGTATTCAGGCTGCCGAGGCTCATAATGCCGTAGCCCGCCGTGCCGATCAGCACGGCCAGCATGAATCCGAAGGCGAGGAATAGTTTGAGCTTGATGGTGAATCGCATGGTCGGTCCCCTTAACCCCTAGTTCGGCCCCCCGGCCGGTGCCGTGCGGTCCCGCTGCAGCGAGAAGATCGCCTGCAGGTTCGGCACGATGATGAACTCTCCGCCCCGCTTGACGAGGCAGTCGATATAGTCCGCGCGCCAGCGCATGCCGACGCTCGGTGGTGCTTCGCTCGCCGCTTTGGCGAGCGTCGTGACTTCGTAGACCTTGTCGGTCCGGATGCCGATCAGCGTCGCCTCGTCGTCGAGATCGAGCTCGATGACGACGATGCGGCTGTCGATCGTGGTCTCCGTCGCCTCCATGCCGAAGGCGAGGCGGATATCGGCCAGCGGGATGACCTTGCCGCGGAAGTTGATGACGCTCGCCACGAAGGGCTTGCTGCCCGGCACGTGCGTCTCCGGCAGGAGATCGAGGATCTCCTGCACGACGGTCGCCTCGATGGCGAAGGTCTCGCCGTTGAGGTTGAAGGTCAGGACCGACAGGTCCTCCCCGCCGCGCCAAAGCGTCTCATAGTCGAGCTTCCGTACTGCCTCGTTCATCCTGCCGCCCGCAATTGCGCCTCCTGCTGCTGTCCCACCGCGACCAGATGGGTCACGTCGAGGATCAGCGCCACGCTGCCGTCGCCGAGGATCGTCGCACCGGAGAAGGTGACGACGTCGTGATGCAGCTTGGACATGGACTTGATGACCGTCTGGTGGTCACCGATGATCTGGTCGACGACGAGCCCGACGCGCTCCGCGCCGGTCGAGATGACGACCACCTTCTGGTGCGGGTCGGGTTGCGTCCCGGTACGGAAGAGCTCGCGAAGCCGGATGAACGGCACGAGGCTCTCGCGCAGCGAGATGAAGCTGCGGCCGCGCGAGCGCAGGTCGTCCTCGAGCGACAGCTCCAGGCACTCCTCGACGGCGGGAAGCGGGATGACGTAGCAGCCCTGCCCGACCCGGACGAGAAGCCCCTCGATGATCGCGAGCGTCAGCGGGATGCGAAGCGCTACCTCCGATCCTTCGCCCGGACGGCTCGAAATATCGATCGCGCCGCGAAGCGCCTCGACGGTCTTCTTGACGACATCCATGCCGACGCCGCGGCCGGAGAGGTTCGTCACCTGCTGCGCGGTCGAGAAGCCCGGCTGGAAGATGAGCTGGAGCAGTTCCTGGTCGACGAGCGTCGCGCCCGGCTGGATGAGGCCGGAGGCCTCCGCCTTGGCGCGCACCCGTTCCCGGCTGATGCCCCGGCCGTCGTCCTTGATGGTGATGATCACCTCGCCGCCGGTCTGGCGGGCGGAGAGGATGACCCGGCCCTTGGCGGGCTTGCCGGCGGCAAGGCGCTCTTCCGGGCGCTCCAGGCCGTGGTCGATGGCGTTGCGCACGAGATGGACGAGCGGATCGGCCAGCCGGTCGATGACGGTCTTGTCCACCTCGGTGCCCTCGCCCTCGGTGACGAGTTCGATCTCCTTGCCGGTCTCCCGCGACAGGTCGTGCACCAGGCGGCGGAAGCGGCTGAAGAGGCTCGCGACCGGCATCATGCGCAGCACCATCATCGTGTCGCGCAGCTCGCCGGAGAGCCGCTCGATCTCCTCTGACACCGAGCGCAGGCCAAGATCGGCGGCAGCACCCGCAAGCTGGGTCAGGCGCGACTGCGCGATGACGAGCTCGCCGACGCGATCCATCATCTCGTCCAGCCGCTCCGCCGGCACGCGGACGTTCTCGGCCGACTTGTTCTGCCTGCTGTCGTTGGCGGCCTGGATCGGGGCCGGCTCGCGCTCGGCGACAACCGGGTTCGTGGCCGGCACGTCCGCGACGACCGTCGCCGGCGGCATGGCCGGCCGCGCAGAGGTGAGGTCGGTGATCTCGAGCGCCATCTCGTCCATGACGAAGATGAAGACGTCCTCGATGTCGGCGCGCGGCCGCTCGGTCGTGAGCGTCACGTCCCAGACGAGATGGATCTCGCGCGGGTCCAGCATCAGGAAATCGGGCACCCTGGAGCTGTCGGCGACGATCCGGCATTCGCCGAGATCGCGCATTTCGTCGAGAAGGCCGAGAGGATTGGTGCCGTTCGCCATGGCGTTTGCCGGCAGGCTGAACCGGATGCGCCACGTGCGGCGACCGGCAGGCGCGTCCGCCCCGGCGGGCGCCGCCGGCTGCGCGACGGACGCGGCCGGGGCCGCACCGCCGTTGACGGCACACTGCAGGTCTGCCAGCAGCGCCGCACTCGTCGCGTCGTGGTCGCCGTTCGGCCTTTCGAGCAGCGCGCGCATGTGGTCCTGCGCGGCCAGCACCGCCGCGACGAGTTCCTGCGTCGCCGGCACGTCGCCCTTGCGCACCCTGTCGAAGGCCGTCTCGCAATGATGGGTGAAGGCCGCGAGCGCGTCGAAGCCGAACATCGCGCCGGAGCCCTTCAGCGTGTGCAGGCCGCGAAAGACCGCATCGATCTGATCCCGGTCGTCGAGGCTGCGCGTCAGGTCGAGGAGTCCGGCCTCGATCAGTTCCAGCATTTCGTTCGCTTCGGTGCGGAACACCGAGATCGGATCCGGATTGCTCATCGGCCAAGAACCTTCTTGGCGATCTTGACAAGGCTCTCCGGATCGAAGGGCTTTGTCAGCCAGCCGGTCGCGCCGGCGGCCTTCGCCTGCTGCTTGATCTCGCCGTCCGACTCGGTCGTCAGGAAGATCACCGGCACGCCGGTATGCGCCGGCAGCTTGCGCAGCTCGCGGATCATCGTCAGGCCGTCCATGTTCGGCATGTTGAGGTCGGTAATGACGAGATCGAAGGAGCCGCCCTTCAGCTTGCTCAGTCCGTCCATGCCGTCGACGGCCTCCGTGACGGCATAGCCGGCATTCGACAGCGTCACGCGGGTCGTCAGGCGAATGCTGGCGGAGTCATCGACGGTCAAAATCTTCGCGGTCATCTATAGGGCCTCCTGATGCAACCAGAACCTGGCGTCGTCCGCCGACAGATCGTCGAGGAAACCGCCCCTGCGCAGCACATCCAGCAACCGCCCCGACGCGGGCGCCGCCAGGCTGAGGGCACCGCCGGACGCGCCGGCATGGCGCCGGGCCGCCTCGACAAGCTGCACGAAACTGAGATCCACGACGGCGTCATCGCCCACGACGATAGACAATGCCGCAGAATCAGAGAACTTATCGATCAGTTCTTCTTTGAGCGACGCAATATTTCTAATGGTCATCTCGGATTTTATAACTACAACCGGAAGCAGATCCGTGTTTACTTGCAATGTCGCCCCCGTGAGTCGCCGAAATACATTGAGTTGGCGAGAAGACGATCTCATTTCAACCTTAACGAACGGTGAATCAGGTCAAAAAAATACCCGCATAGGTAACCATCTTGTCGAAAAAATCTATCTAACGCTACGTTAGCAGACTCATCATCAAGTTGTTTTAGCATTTAAATTAGCGAATACTTTAACAACCTTGACTACTAAACACGCTTGCGTTGCGCCGCCGTGCAGCCGATGACCGGACCGGGGAAGCATAGTGCGTCCCGGCCGGCGCGGGCAGCGATCCGCCCCGACTCCCCGCCGAAGTTTACCGGACGTTTCATAGTTGCAGCGTAGGGTCCCCCACAACGCGACAGTGAGGGGCGGACGTGACGGTCGGGACAGGGACTTCATACAGGACGATAAACACCGAAGAGACGCTCGCCGACCGGTTGGAAGGGGCCCGCTCGCGGATCGAGCAGCGCTTCCTCGACGGCGGCGCCGTGCTCCTCTCGGTGCTCGACGTTTTGAACAGGCTGGTCGCCTCGCTGGAGCGTCTTTCGGGTTCGCTGGACGAGGATGCGGCGCGCGATACGATCGAGCGACTTGCCGAAACCGTTAGGCAGATCTCGGCACTCCCCGCAGTCGAAACGAACCGCCAGACGCGGCTCGTGGCGATTTCGGCCACGGGCCAGACGCTCGCCGGCCATGTCGCCGCCATGCAGGAGACCCTGCGCTATCTGCGCACCTTCGCCACGACCGCGAAGATCGCCGGCGCCGGTATTCCCGATTTTGCCGGCTTTGCCGAGGAAATCATCGAGCGCATCCAGTTCGGCACGGGCGAGGTCAATGCGCTGTCGGCCAGGATTACCGGGCTCGGCACGACGATCGGGGTGGCGGCCGGCCGCGGCGGCCAGACGCTTGCCCGCTACGAGACGAGCGTGCCGCCCATCGTTGCCAGTCTGACCCGCAATGCCGACGAACTGACGCGGGAGCGCCGCCAGTTCTCCGACCTTGCCGAGAAGGTCGCCCAGATGGCGCGCAAAGTTCAGATGAAGGTCGCGACCACCCTCTCCGCCCTGCAGATCGGCGACATCACGCGCCAGCGCATCGAACACTGCCAGTCCGCCTTCGCCCTGACGGACACCTTCTTCACCGGGCCGGACGGAAGCGCGGTCGGCGCGGCCGACCGGGCGCGAATCAGCCTTCTCGTCGACCACCTGGTCTACGCGCAGCTCACCGAGACGAGCCGCCATTTCGAGCGGGAATGCACGACGGTCGTCGCTACGATCCGCGGTTTTGCCAACGACATCGGACAACTGCTCGACCTCTACGGCACGATGGCGCCGGCCGGCGACGCGCCATCGGGCGATTCGGGCCTGCGGCGCCTCGAAGCCGACATCGCAGCGGCGCGGCATGTGGTCGGCGGCATCGAGCAGGCGGCGGAAGATGCCAACCGCCTCAGCCGCGAGACGACGGCCACCGTGCGCGAACTTCTGCAGGGGGTCGAGACGATCAAGCTGGTGCGCACCGACATCCAGTACATGGCCCTCAACACCAACCTGCGCTGCAGCAAGCTCGGCGAGGACGGCCGCGCGATCAACGTGGTGACCGCCGAGCTCAGGACCTTTTCGGCGATGCTCGACGACACGGCCGAGAAGATCCTCGAGGCGCTGAAAGTGCTCGACGTCGATGCGGGCGCGCTTGGCGAGGCGACAGCGTCGGGAGAGTTGTCGCTCGACGGCCGGCTCGAGGACGCGCTCGCCACCGTGCATGCGGCCGGCGACCGCATGGAGGCGGACCTTGCGGATCTGCATGCCTCCGGCGGCGACGTCGCCGCCAAGGTCGCCGGCGCCGTCGCGACGCTGGACTTCAAGGCCGAACTCGGCGACGTGCTCGCCGACTGTGCCGCCCTCGCCCGGCCGGCCACGGCCGCCGCGCCGGACGGTCGCGGCATCGAGGAGGCGCTCGCCGTCCTCGGCCCGCGCATCGCTGCGACCTACACCATGATGTCCGAGCGGGAGATCCACGGCCGGCTCTTCGGCGTCGACCTTGCCGCCGCCGCGCCCGCGCCGGCTGCCGCGCAGAGCGACGAGGACCTCTTCGAGGACGCGCTTTTCTAGGGTGCAGGCCCGTTAAACTGGTCCGTACCCTAGGCACGTCCGCGGCTTTTCACCACCGTGCGGCCGAATCGCTGCCGCCGCGCACAGTTCGTGCCGGAAGCCAATGGTGGAAGCTCGCGAGTCGGAAAATCATGCCGGTTTTTACCCCTGATTTCTCGCCAAAACGCCGCCTTTCCGTCGGCATCCGGCAGGCGGCGGCGTCAAACGCCTGAAATTGCAGGGCTTCGGCACTGTCCCCGTTTTCCACAGCGGCCACACACTACATCTAGGGTTCATCATTCCGTCAAAAACCACCCCTTGACGGAATCGGGACCGATGGCGTTAATGGTCCCCGGTTGCGGCGGCGGCTGAACCGGAATGTTACGAGGCCGGTTCTTACAATCAAAAATCGCGTGTCCTGCGTTGCGTCGACGGGTGGATGAACCGCTCGCCGCGAACGGTGTTGCGTCGCGTTTTTTTGATCGTCAATGCGGCATCCCGGGCTGGCGTAAAGAAGCTGTTAATACTATATTTAGCGTTTGCAGCCACACTCAGCACAAGATAGAGGGTACCCAACAGATCGGGTTTCTCGACAGGGCTAGGGATTTGGAACTGGCTGCGACACGCATCGCGGCCGGACGGGGATAATTGCGTCCGCGGCAGGCGAGCCGGGATGCGGCGAACACAAGGATACGGGACCATGCGCATTGAACGTCGTTTCACGAAGGCAGGCCAGTCGGCCTATGCGGAGATCGAATTCCGCAAGGCGGTGAGCGAGATCAAGAATCCGGACGGCTCCATCGTCTTCCGCCTTGCCGACATCGACGTGCCGCAGCAGTTCAGCCAGGTCGCCGCCGACATCCTGGCGCAGAAATATTTCCGCAAGGCCGGCGTGCCGGCGCGGCTGAGACAAGTCGAGGAGAACGACGTCCCCTCCTTCCTGTGGCGCTCCGTCGCCGACACCGAAGCCCTGAAGGCGCTGCCCGAGGGTGAGCGCTACGGCTCCGAGACCGATGCGCGGCAGGTCTTCGACCGTCTCGCCGGCACCTGGACCTACTGGGGCTGGAAGGGCAGGTATTTCGCTTCCGAGGAAGACGCGGCCGCCTTCAAGGACGAGCTTGCCTATATGCTCGCCACCCAGCGCGTCGCACCGAATAGCCCACAGTGGTTCAACACCGGCCTGCACTGGGCCTATGGCATCGACGGCCCCGGCCAGGGCCATTTCTACGTCGATCCCTTCACCGGCAAGCTGGTGAAATCCAAGTCGGCCTACGAGCATCCCCAGCCGCATGCCTGCTTCATCCAGTCGGTCGAGGACGATCTCGTCAACGAGAACGGCATCATGGACCTCTGGGTGCGCGAGGCGCGCCTCTTCAAATACGGCTCCGGCACCGGCTCCAACTTCTCCTACCTGCGCGGCGAAGGCGAGAAGCTGTCGGGCGGCGGCCGCTCCTCCGGCCTGATGAGCTTCCTGAAGATCGGCGACCGCGCCGCCGGCGCCATCAAGTCGGGCGGCACGACGCGGCGCGCCGCCAAGATGGTCGTCGTCGACATCGACCATCCGGACATCGAGGACTACATCAACTGGAAGGTCAAGGAAGAGCAGAAGGTCGCGGCGCTCGTCACCGGCTCGAAGATCGTCGCCGGCCATCTGAAGGCGATCATGAAGGCCTGCGTCAACTGCTCGGCCGACAACGGCGCCTGCTTCGACCCCAACGAGAACCCGGCGCTGAAGCGCGAGATCCGCGCCGCCAAGAAGAGCCAGGTTCCGGAAAACTACATCAAGCGCGTCATCCAGTTCGCCAAGCAGGGCTACAAGGACATCGAGTTCAAGACCTACGACACGGACTGGGATTCGGAAGCCTATCTCACCGTCTCCGGCCAGAACTCCAACAACTCCGTCTCGCTGAAGGACGATTTCTTGCGCGCCGTGGAGAATGACGGCACGTGGAACCTGACCGCCCGCAAGGACGGCCGCGTCATGAAGACGCTGAAGGCGCGCGACCTCTGGGAGCAGATCTCCTACGCCGCCTGGGCGTCGGCCGATCCGGGCCTGCATTTCAACACGACGATGAACGACTGGCACACCTGCCCGGCCGCCGGTCCCATCCGCGCCTCGAACCCGTGCTCGGAATACATGTTCCTCGACGACACGGCCTGCAACCTCGCCTCGCTGAACCTGCTGCAGTTCAAGGACGCCGCCACCAAGAACATCGACATCGCCGACTACGAACATGCCGTGCGCCTGTGGACGATCGTGCTCGAGGTCTCGGTGATGATGGCGCAGTTCCCGTCGCGGCAGATCGCCGAACGCTCCTACGAATACCGCACGCTCGGCCTCGGCTACGCCAATATCGGCGGCCTCTTGATGTCGTCCGGCATTCCCTACGATTCGAAGGAGGGCCGGGCGATCGCCGGCGCGCTGACCGCCATCATGACGGGCGTTGCCTATGCGACCTCGGCCGAAATGGCCGGCGAGCTCGGCCCCTTCCCCAGCTTCGCGCCGAACCGCGACAACATGCTGCGCGTCATGCGCAACCACCGTCGCGCCGCCTATGGCGAGACCGCCGGCTACGAGGCGCTGTCGGTCAATCCGGTCGCGCTGATCCATGACGAATGCCCGGACCAGGCCCTGGTCGCCCATGCCAAGGCCGCCTGGGACAAGGCCGTTTCGCTCGGCGAGACGCACGGCTACCGCAACGCTCAGACGACCGTGATCGCGCCGACCGGCACGATCGGCCTCGTCATGGACTGCGATACGACCGGCATCGAGCCCGACTTCGCGCTGGTGAAGTTCAAGAAGCTCGCCGGCGGCGGTTACTTCAAGATCATCAACCGCGCCGTTCCCGAGGCGCTGCGCACGCTCGGCTATTCGGAAAGCCAGATTGCCGAGATCGAGGCCTATGCCGTCGGCCATGGCAACCTCAACCAGGCGCCGGCCGTCAACCCGGGCGCGCTGAAGGCCAGGGGCTTTCCCGACGAGAAGATCGAGGCCGTCAACGGCGCGCTGAAGGCCGCCTTCGACATCAAGTTCGTCTTCAACCAGTGGACGCTCGGCGCCGATTTCCTGAAGGAGACGCTGAAGGTCTCCGACGCGCAGCTTGCCGACATGTCCTTCAACTTGCTTGAACATATCGGCTTCTCGAAGAAGGACATCGAGGCGGCCAACATCCATGTCTGCGGCGCGATGACGCTGGAAGGCGCGCCGTTCCTCAAGAACGAGCACCTGCCGGTCTTCGATTGCGCCAATCCCTGCGGCAAGATCGGCAAGCGCTACCTGTCGGTCGAAAGCCACATCCGCATGATGGCCGCCGCCCAGCCCTTCATCTCGGGCGCCATCTCCAAGACGATCAACATGCCGAACGAGGCGACCGTCGAGGACTGCAAGAACGCCTACATGCTCTCCTGGAAGCTGGCGCTGAAGGCCAACGCGCTTTACCGCGACGGCTCGAAGCTTTCCCAGCCGCTCAACGCCTCGCTGATCGAGGACGAGGAGGACGAGGAGGATGCGATCGAGGCGCTGGTCGCCGCGCCCGCCGCCGCCCAGGCCGTCGCGGTCACCGAGAAGATCATCGAACGGGTGATCGAACGCGTCACCCGCGAGCGCGAGAAGCTGCCGAACCGCCGCCAGGGCTATACCCAGAAGGCGATCGTCGGCGGCCACAAGGTCTATCTCAGAACCGGCGAGTTCGGTGACGGCCGCATCGGCGAGATCTTCATCGACATGCACAAGGAAGGGGCCGCCTTCCGCGCGATGATGAACAATTTCGCCATCGCCATCTCGCTCGGCCTGCAATACGGCGTGCCGCTCGAGGAATATGTCGAGGCCTTCACCTTCACCAAGTTCGAGCCGGCCGGCATGGTGCAGGGCAACGACGCGATCAAGAACGCCACGTCGATCCTCGACTACGTGTTCCGCGAACTCGCCGTTTCCTATCTCGGCCGCCACGACCTTGCCCATGTCGACCAGTCGGACTTCTCCAACACCGCCCTCGGCAAGGGCATCCAGGAGGGCAAGACCAATCCCTTCTCGACCGGCTGGACGCGCGGCCACAAGCCGACGATCATCCAGGGCGGCAGCGGCGCGCACGGCCCGGCCGGCGAGGCCAAGGGTGCCGCGACCGGCACGCCGGCCAAGGCAACCGCGGCCGGCAACGTGACGTCGTTTGCCGGCTCGGCCGCCCGCAAGCTCGAACCGGCCGTCTCGATCGCCACCTCGGAGGTCGTCGCCTTCAAGCGCGACTACGAGGAGCGCGCCGCCGAATTCGCCGAGGAAATCGCCGACGAGGCGGAGGAAGCGACCGAGAGCGTCACCGCGCTGTTCTCCGACAAGGCCGCCGCCGACGCCGCCGCCGCCAAGGCGGATGCCAAGAAGCTGGAAAACGAACGCCGCATGCGCTCGATCGCCCAGGGCTACACCGGCAACATGTGCTCCGAGTGCCAGAACTTCACGATGGTGCGCAACGGCACCTGCGAGAAGTGCGACACGTGCGGTGCGACGAGCGGGTGCAGCTGATATCTGGGAACTCATTGACCAGTTCCGGATGCCGTTGGCATCCGGAACTACATACCGGAACATTTCATGAACTAAATTGCTGCACCAAAAGGATGAAAGTCGAATGAACTACGATGCATATCTGCATGCAAAAGGGCTGAAGACATTTGATCCCTATGGGCAAAACGACCTTCTTCCGCTGGAAAGACAAAGTCCAGATGTAGACCAGCTGGAAATTTTGAATCGCTACGTTGTAAGCTCAGAAAAGGTATACTGCCACATATGCGGATCAAAACGCCACAATAACGGCTTCACTGGGTTTGTTGCCGGTGGTGGCGCCATCTTATTTGGAAGCACATGCGCAAAGGGGTATTTTTGCGAAGAAACTTTACGTCTCGCAGAGTTGGCATTCGATCGCCGTGAAGAAGCGGCCTTCGCGGAGTTCAACGTAAAGAGATTGAAGGGTACCGCAAGTGAGATGCAACGTTGGCTTCAAAGATACGATGGTCAAATTAAAGCCATTTCCGAATCTTGGGATATTCTTTTAAATCAGCACGATTCGACTTTTGAAGAATTATTTCACCACCTTTCCAAAAACAATAATCGACTAACTGAAGAATTTGTTGAGGAGGCGTCCGAAATATCGCGCGCCGTTGGTAGAAATAATAAAACAGTATCAAGAAAAGTAATTTTTGCTATTCGAAATTCTATTTCAATAAAATCAATCCGTGACTTTCGCGATCATCAACGTGTTGTAGCCACACTACCCCTACGGCTTCTTGAAATAGATGACGCTATCTCGCGAGCGGACTTGGTAGAACTTGATCAACAACTCCGTTCTAATTTTTTCAGATCACTTGACGAGTTTGAGAAGGTGATACGATTCTCTGTCGAGATTTTTGTGGAACCAGCGTTCAGCCAGATATGTCAATGGTCCGACCGACAGAGAATACAAAAGCTACACAAAACTGAAGTGTCTCCGCGAAATTTAGCTAAGACACTGCGCAAGAAAATCGGAGATGGTTACGAACTCCCCCGACCAATGTTGCGAGAAATCATTGCGACCGAAAACTTCTTGCTTGGAGAGAAAAATCCATCTCATTCGACCTTGATAACCGAATCAAGTCAGAGATGAACATTTCCTCTCCCCAGCGAGGGAGAGGATACAAAATCAAGATTTAGCGCCAGCTAAGTCTTAGATTTTGTTGGTGAGGGGGGACCGCGACGGCTGAGAAAGACGGGGACGTTGTCGCCCCCTCATCTGCGATTTCTAACACTTAGCTTGCGCTAAGATGTTGAAACCACTTCTTCTCCCCCACCGGAAGACGAAACGCCCCCGCTATCCCCGTTTTCCCCGCCCTGCGAACCTGTGCCTACAATCGTCCCATCCCGTCCACGGATACACCGCAAGGCGTTGC
>NZ_JAKGBU010000029.1 GCF_021555155.1 Rhizobium alarense | reverse complement strand
CGCAGGCCGCGACGGTGCCGGTCCGGCTGGCGTTGGACGGCAGGACCTTGCTGACGATGAAAACCTCGTCGCGCCGCCCGCGGACGGCCTCGCCGACCACGCTCTCGGCGCCGCCGTCGGCATACATTTCGGCCGTGTCGATCAATGTCATGCCGAGGTCGATGCCGGCGCGCAGCGCGTCGGCCTCGTCCGCCATGCGTGCCGGGCTTTCGCCCATGTGCCACGTTCCGAGTCCGAGGGCCGCGACCTGCCGTCCGCCGGGAAACGTTACTGCCGGAAGTTCCGCCTTCATGCCGCACTCCACTCTTTCCGCACCGGTCACGTACCGGACGACACATACTCAAATGTCCTTATGACAAGAATTGGCTGGTTGTTCCAACGCCGTGCGCTATCAGTCGGAAAAATGAACAGGATATGCAGGCCGATCCATGCAGATAGAGATTTTCCTGGCGCTCGTCGTCTTTGCCTTCACCACGTCGATCACACCGGGGCCGAACAACATGATGCTCTTCGCATCGGGCGTGAATTTCGGTTTCGTGAGGACGATCCCGCACATGTGCGGCATCGGCGTCGGATTCCTGACGCTGCTGCTCGGTGTCGGCTTCGGCCTTGGTGCGCTGCTCGAAACGGTGCCGGCGCTCTATACGACGCTGAAGATCGCCGGCGGGCTCTATCTGCTGTGGATCGCCTTCAAGATCGCGACGTCGCGCAGCCTCGATGAGGGCAAGGCCGGCGCGCGACCGATGACCTTCCTTGAGGCGGCGGCGTTCCAGTGGGTCAATCCGAAGGCCTGGATAATGGCGGTCTCCGCCATGGCGACCTATACGGATGCGGCGAACTATGCGGTGAGCGTGCTCATCGTCGGCACCGCCTTCGCGCTCGTCAATTTCCCGAGCGTCTCGACCTGGGCCGGCTTCGGCTCGGCGCTCCGGCAATGGCTCTCCGATCCCGTCCGGCTCCGGTGGTTCAACGTCACCATGGCGCTGCTGCTCGTCGCAAGCCTTTGGCCGATGCTAAAATAGGGCGATGTCCGGCTTCGTCAGCATCAGCCAGAAGATGGCGATGACGGCGAGGAAGGCCGGAAAGCCGCAGGCGAACCAGATGCGATAGAGCCTGTCGAAGGCGGGCGGCAGGGGCTCTCCGGCCGCGCTGGCCTCGCGGGCGAGGTCGCGCAGCCGGATCTGGATCCGGACGACAGGAAGCCAGAACAGGCCGGTCAGCACGTAGAGCGCCAGCGACAGCACGATCCAGCCTTCCGAAAGGCTCCAGCCGACGTCGCGGGCGAGCAGATAGCCGGTGATCGGCTGCAGCACGACGGCGGTCGCGGTGAAGAGGGTATCGGCCACGACCACCGTGTTCGAGACATGGGCGACAAGCCGTGCATCCCGCGTCTTCTCGGCCGCCACCATGAAGAAGGCGATGCCGGCGCCGGTGCCGAAGAGCACGGCGGCGCCGAGCACGTGGAGCAGGCGGAGCAGGCTTTCGGCGTCCATCAGCGTTCGTCCAGGATCGCGAGCCCGACCAGCGCAAGCACGACGGACGGCAGCACCTTGACGAGCGGGCCGAGCGGATCGAGCCAGAGCGACGGCTCGACCAGGGTGGCCGCGGCGAGATAGGCGGCGGCGAGCACGACCATGCCCTGCATCGCGCGGCGGGCGTGTTTTCTGGCGAGCACGGCGGCGCCGAGAAGGATGTCGGCAAGGCAGGTGGCGATGACTGCGGCCGCAGCCCATCCGGGCGGCATCAGCGGCGAGAAATGGGCGTATGCCGGCGCGAAATTCCAGAAGGGCACGAGCCCCGAGGCAAGCCAGAAGACGGACAGGCAGACGACGACCAGCGGCTTCAGCAGGTAGAGGCGCGCGAACCAGAGGTCCTGCACGCCGGCCGGATTGGCGGCGAGCACGGCGCCCGCATCCCGCAGCGTCCGGCCGGGTGCCTCCGCCGACGCAGCGGCTGTCACGCCGCCCTGCATGACGCGCATGGCCGTCGAGCGCAGCGGGGCCCGCCAGCCGAGCCGCCCCGCCATGTCGGCGGCGGCGACGACGGGGATGGCGGCGAAAAGCGGCACAGACCATCGGCGCGCGGGCGCCAGGCCGAGCCAGGACCGGTGCAGGGCGACGAGGTCGGCAAGGGCGACCGGTCGCGGCGCGGCGAGCTCAAGATCGCTGCCGGCGGGGATCGTGCCGGCGACGGCGTCGGAGACGGCGGCGGCCACGTCGTCGAGCCCGACGGTTGCGACCGGGCTTTCGGCGTGAATGAGCGGCGTCACGCAGGGCATGGCGGCGAGCGCCCTGAGCAGCGCCGAACCGCCATGCGCGTTGCGGCCGAGCACGAGGGCGGGGCGGAGGACCACGTGCGGCAGGCCCGATGCCTTCAAGGCCTCGTCCGCGCGGCGCTTGGTGGCGAGGAAGGCAGTGTGCGACCCCGGGCCGTCGGTGCGGGCGGAAACCTGGACGACGAGGGGCGGTTCGACGCGGGACTGGGCGGCGACGTAGAGTGCCTGCATCGCCCGGTCCTGCACCGCCGCAAGGTCGTCGCGCGCCCCGTCCTGCAGCGCGCCGGCGGCGTTCACCACCACGTCGATACCGTCGAGATGTGCCTGCCAGCTGGCCGGCAAAACCAGCGTTGCGAGATCCGCCTCGCGCCAGGTGATGAAGGCCATGCGGCGACGCATGGCGGCGAGGTTGCGCCCCAGTCCCGTCACGGCATGTCCGTCGGCCGAAAGCCTGCGTGCGACCGCCGAGCCGATGAAGCCGGACGCACCGAGAATCAGGATGTTCATGGCGGCAGACTAGCGCAGTTCGCCGGAGGCGGAAGCGGGCCGCGTGCATCCCGGACGCCAAATCCGGCAGGCGCGTCCCGCATCGTCTCCGATGTGCGCAGGAAGCGGTTGGCGCGGCGTGCGGGGAGGCCTATGTAGGGGGAGCATCATTCCGGACGAGTCCCATGCACGACCATCCTCACCCGCACGACGACGGCCATCATCACCACGACAATCATTTCTCGCCCATGGAGGCACGGGTGAAGGCGCTCGAGACGATCCTGACCGGGAAAGGCCTGATCGACCCGGCGGCGATCGACGCGATCGTCGAGACCTACGAGACGAGGATCGGCCCGCGCAACGGCGCGCGGGTGGTTGCCAAGGCCTGGGCCGACCCGGCTTTCGCGGCCTGGCTGAAGGCCGATGCCACCGCGGCGGTCGCGAGCCTCGGCTATGCCGGCCGGCAGGGCGAGCACATGCGCGCCGTCTTCAACACGCCCGAGACCCACAACCTCGTCGTCTGCACGCTCTGCTCCTGTTATCCCTGGTCCGTTCTCGGCCTGCCGCCGGTCTGGTACAAGGCGCCGGCCTACCGGTCGCGCGCCGTCATGGACCCGCGCGGCGTGCTCGCGGAATTCGGCGTCGCGCTGCCGGCGGACAGGAAGATCCGCGTGTGGGATTCGACGGCGGAATTGCGCTATCTCGTCGTGCCGGAGCGGCCGGCCGGGACCGAGGGGCTCGACGAGACGGCGCTCGCCGAACTTGTCACGCGCGATGCGATGATCGGCACGGGGCTCGCGCTTTCGCCGGAGGACAGGCGATGAACGGGCCGCATGACCTCGGCGGCCTGCACGGTCTGGGTCCGGTCGCGCCCGAGCCGGACGAGCCCTATTTCCATGCCAACTGGGAGAAGCGCGCGCTCGGCATCACACTCTCCTGCGGCGCCTTCGGCGCCTGGACGATCGACGAGAGCCGGCATGCACGGGAGAACATCCCGCCCGCCACCTATCTCGCGGCGAGCTACTACGAGATATGGACCCGGGCGCTGGAGACGCTGCTCGTCCGCCACGGCTTCGTCACGCAGGATGAACTCGCCGCCGGACGCAGCCTTGGACCGGGCGCCGTGCCGAAACGCGTGCTGAAGGCGGACATGGTCGCGGGCGTGCTCGCGAAGGGTGGTCCGTGCGACCGGCCTCTGGAGGCCGCGCCGGCCTTTGCCGTCGGCGACCGGGTGCGCACGCGCAACGTCAACCCGCCGGCCCATACGCGGCTGCCGCGTTATGCGCGTGCCAGAACCGGCATCGTCGAGGCGGTGCAGGGCGCCTTCGTCTTTCCGGACGACAACGCCCACGGGCGCGGCGAGAACCCGCAATGGGTCTATACGGTGGTGTTCGACGGTGTGGAGATCTGGGGCGAGGATGCGACGCCGGGCCTCACCGTGTCGATCGACGCCTGGGAGAGTTATCTTGAGCGCCTGTGACAGCCCCTCCGACGTCACCCTGTCGCCCGGCCTGCCGCGCGCGGCCGATGGCGCGCCCGTCTTCGCAGAACCCTGGCAGGCGCAGGCCTTCGCGATGACGGTGCGGCTGCACGAGCAGGGGCTCTTCACCTGGGGCGAATGGGCCGAGGCACTGTCGCGGGAGGTGCATCGGCCGGCACGAGCGGAGGACGGCAGCGACTATTTCGACTGCTGGGTCGCCGCCCTTTCGGCGCTTGTCGCCGAAAAGCGGCTCGCCGGCGCAGAGGAGCAGGCGGCGCTCAGCGAGCGCTGGGCCCGCGCGGCGGAGGCGACGCCGCACGGGTCCCCGATCCGCCTGGAAAATGCCGGCGCCTGACGATCAGCCCTCGAACTGCCGGTAACATTCCTCGGCAATCGCTTCGAGCACGGGACGGGACACCTCGCCGGTCACGGCATAACCGATCGGTCCGTCGATCCAGTAAAAGGTCTCCACCGGTCCGTCGCTCGCATAGCGGAAGCTCGTCTCGCGGTTCCGGCCGTCCCGGCCGAGCATGATCGCGACGCGCTTGCCCTCGGCATTCTGGTAGAGAAACAGGGCGCCCGCCTGCCCGTCGACCGGCACCAGCCGCCCTCCGAGCAGCGAGAAGCCGAGTCCGGCGAGATCCGGAACGGTGAGGTCGTAGTCGAGCCGCTTGCCGAGCCACTGCGCCAGGTGCTGCTTCTCGTTCGCACCCACCTCGACCGGGTGGCGCACCTCGCTCGCATAGATCAGATAGGCCGAGCGGGCCTGCTGCGGAAGGGATGCGACGGTGAGGGAGGCGTTCTCGTCCGGTGCGCGCAGGATGCCGGTGGCGACCGCGCCCGCGACGGCGCCCGCCGCAAAGAGCAGGACCGCGGCAGCCGCCATCGCCCGGCGCGGTCGTTGCCGCGCGTTCGATGCCCTGCCGGCCTCGAGGACGAGGTCCCGATCGCCCGGCCGGGGCGCCGGTTCGGCGGAAAAGGCCGTGCGGATCAGGCCGTTCTGCGTGCGCCAGATCTCGACGAGCGCCGCGTCCTCGGCATGCGTCGGAAGCCAGGCCTCGACACGGGCCGTGGCGGCTGCATCGAGCAGCCCGTCGACATAGGCGTGGAGGTCGTCTTCGGTCACGGACCGACTGTCTTCACTCATGGCGCTCTCCTGAGCGTGACGATGTTGTCCTTCGCGAGCGCTTCGGCAAGTTGCCGGCGGGCGCGGGAGAGGCGTGACATCACGGTGCCGATCGGCACGCCGACGAGATCGGCCGTCTCCTGGTAGCTGTAACCCTCGACGACGACCAGCATCAGCACGGCGCGGGCGTCCGCGCCAAGGGTGTCCAGGGCGTAGCGCAGCCGCCGGACCTCGAGCGGGTCTGCGCCCGCTTCCGTGGCGGCGACCTGTTCGGCCGCCTCGATGTCGACCGTCGTGCGGCCGGCCGCGGCGCGATGGCGGTTGCGGTGCAGGTTGGTCATGATCGAAAAGATCCAGGCGCGCAGATTGACGCCGCGCCACTGGCCGCGATTGACCAGCGCCTTCTCGACGCAATCCTGCAAGAGGTCCTCGCCGTCGGCGCTGGAGCGCGACAGGCTCTGCGCATAGCGGCGCAGCTGCGGCACGAGGCCGAGCAGGGCGCCCTCGAACGAAGCCGGCGAGGAGAAGCCGGCTTCGTCCGTGCGCCGGGATGGCTCAGGGCCTGACGACATCCCACACACCGTTCACGCCGTCGCCCGTCGTATCGCCGCTCTTTGCGTCCTTGATCCAGAAATACAGCGGCATGCCGTCCTTCGCCCACTGCTTTGACCCGTCCTTCCGTTCGATCAGCGAATAGGCTCCGTCCGCGGCGGCATTCGCCTCCGCCATGAAGGGCGGCCAGTTGGCCGCACAGGCGTCGTAGCAGCTGGAAACGCCCGGCTTGTCCTTGCGGAACGTGTAGAGCGTCATGCCGTTTTCCGCCGCGACGACAGCGCCCTTGGCGGTCTCGACGGACTTGACGGGGGCGGCGAGGGCCGGCGCGGCGACGAGCGCGGCGGCGGCAAGCAGAATAAGTCGTTTCATCGGAGGTGCCTTTCGTGGTCCCGGCGTATGCGCATCATGCGGATACGGCGATTGGACACGCCCGGCGGCGAGTTTATTCCATGGCGCGCGAAAATTCCCCGCCGTCGTCACGTCCTGTCGGCAACGAAGCGGGCGACGGCGGGACCGATGAGCGTGATGATCACGAGCCGGCTCGTCTGCAGGGCCATCACGAAGGACAGGTCCACATCGCTGGAGGCGGCGATGACGGCGACGGAATCGAGGCCGCCCGGGCTGGTCGCGAGATAGGCGGTCAGCGGATCGACGCCGAGGAGGACGATCAGAAGCAGGGCAAGCGTGCCGCAAAAGCCGATCAGCACGACGATCGAGGCGAAGGTCGGAAACAGGGCACGGCGGGCATGCAGCAGGATGGAGCGGGTGAAGCCGAGGCCGATCCGCCAGCCGAGCAGGGCGAAGGACAGGGCAAGAAGCCACTGCGGCAGCTCGACGGTCAGGTGGCCGGAAAAATTGAGCGCTGCGCCGAGAACGAAGGGCATGAGGAACGCGCCGGCCGGCACGCGGAGCATCGTGCCGAGGAATCCGCCGCCGATGCCGACGGCAAGCGTCAGCGCCAGGGCGGCCGGTTCGAAGGGCCCGAACCACGGGACGTCCTGCGCCGCGGTCTGCGGTGCGGCGAAGTGGGCGACGACGGTCGCGAGGCTCGCCACCATGACGACGCGGAGATACTGCATGAAGGCGACGAGGCGCACATCGGCGCCATAGGCATCGGCCATCACCAGCATGGTCGATGCGGCGCCGGCGGAGGAGCCCCAGATGGCGGTGGTGCCCGGCAGGATCGCTGTGCGGCCGAGCAGCCAGCCGCAGAGCGTGCTCATCGCGATCACCGAGAGCACGACGGCGAGGAAGAGCGGCCAGTTCGCCGCAAAGGTGCCGACGAGTTCGGGCGAGACCGTTCCGGCGATCATCATCGCGAGCACGATCTGCACGAAGAAGAAGAAGGGCGCCGGCAGGCGGATGCTTCCCCCGCCGACCGCGACGAGGATGCCCGCGAGCATCGGACCGATCAGCAGCGCCGCGGGAAAATCGGCATATTCGAGCGGAACCGCGATCACCAGCGACAGGGCCGCCAGCAAGACCCATTGCAGGACCGGCGGGAACCGCGCGAGGAGCGACCTCTGTTTTTGCTGATCGTCCATCGGCAGATGACTTCCCGGGGCAGACAGACGCAGCGCCTACCGCATTGCAGCGAAATTATCCATGGCCAAAATGAGGGGCAGTGGAGATTGCCGGCCATGGGCGGCACATCGTCCCGACCGCCGTCCCGTCGCCTCGCCGCCCGTCCATTTCAGCTTGCCTCGTCCGCCCGAATCCTGCCAAGTCCGGGCATGGAATTCGCACCGCAACAGGACGAGGCCCTGAAGGCCGTGAGCCGCTGGCTGAAGGAGGGGCGCACGCCGCTCTTCCGCCTCTTCGGCTATGCCGGCACCGGCAAGACGACACTCGCGCGGCATTTCGCCGAGAATGTCGACGGCGAGGTGCTGTTTGCGGCCTTTACCGGCAAGGCGGCACAGGTGCTGCGCTCCAAGGGCGCCTCCAATGCCAGGACGATCCACTCCCTGATCTACCGGCCGCGCGGCGAGGAGGAGGTATCGGACGAGGAGACGGGCAAGACCTCGATCGCGCCGATGTTCTCTATCAACCGCCAGAGCCCGGTGGCGAAGGCGGCCCTCATCGTCGTCGACGAATGTTCGATGGTGGACGAGGCGCTCGGGCGAGACCTCATGAGCTTCGGCACGCCGATCCTCGTGCTCGGCGATCCCGGTCAGCTCCCGCCGGTCTCCGGCGGCGGCTTCTTCACCAACGAGGAGCCGGACTACCTTCTCACGGACATCCACCGCCAGGCGCGTGACAACCCGATCATCCAGCTCGCCATGCATGTGCGCGAGGGCAAGGAGATCATGCACGGCGACTGGGGAACGGCGCAGGTGATCTCGAAGAACGAGGTGACGCAGCCGCTCGTGCTCGACGCCGACCAGGTGCTCGTCGGCACCAACCGGACGCGGCGGCGCTACAACCAGCGCCTCCGGGAGCTGAAGGGATTTCAGACCGAGTATCCGCAGTCCGGCGACAAGCTCGTCTGCCTGCGCAACGACCCGGCCAAGGGCCTGCTCAACGGCTCGCTCTGGCAGGTGATGAGCTCGTCCAAGGAGACGGTGAAGCCCGGCATCAACCTGATGATCCGGCCGGAAGACGACGACATGGACCGCGGCGCGGCCAAGATAAAGCTATTGAAGGCGGCGTTCGAGAATCTCGACGAGGAAATTCCCTGGTCGACGCGCAAGCGCTACGACGAATTCGACTACGGTTATGCCCTGACGGTGCACAAGGCCCAGGGCTCGCAGTGGAACAATGTGGTGCTGTTCGACGAGAGCTGGGCGTTCCGCGACACGCGTGAACGCTGGCTTTACACGGCCATCACGCGCGCCGCGGAGACGCTCACCATCGTGCGCTGATGGGAAGCGCACGATCGCCCGCTTTTCAGGGAGCGGATTTGCAAAATTATTGCCGGTCTGCCGGAGCTCCTGCTCGGAGAGAGACGGGGGTCAGTGGCCGATGATGCCGAGAAGCACGGCCTTTGCCACCGCCTGGAAGCGGTTGTTGCCGTTGAACTTGCGCACGATTTCCCGCTCGATCACCTGCGCCTCGCCCGGATCGAGGTCAAGGGCGCGCGCGATGCGCGTCGTGGGATAGCCTTCCGCCATCAGCGACAGGCAGCGCAGTTCCACGTCCGTCAGGCTGCCCGGCGGTGTGTTGTCGTTCGTCTCGATTTCCGAGGCGGAGCTGAATTCGAGAAGCTCGTTGATCTGCTGCATCTGCCTGCGGATCGTCGACTGCTGTGCCGTCAGTTCGCGCCGGCGGGCGATCATCGCGCCGCGAAAGATCGTGTCGGCCTCTTCCTGGCTTCCGGCGTCTCCGAGCGCATCGAGCAGTTCCTGGATCACCGCAACGGGCATGCCCGTTTCGCGACAGGTGTTGACGACTGCCATCTGCTGGATTTCCTGCGGGCCGTAGACCCGCATCGGACCGACCCTGGCGGCCGTCAGCAGGCCCTTTTCCTCGTAGAAATGCAGTGTGCGGTGCGTGACGCCGAAGGCATTCGCCATGTCGGCGATCGCCAGCCGTCCGTCCGGCAGGTTTTCCGGCAGCGGCGCCTGCGGCAGAAAGCGTATCGCCTTGCCGCCCTGCGTTCGCGAGAAACTCGAAATCTTCTTGGTTCCGCCTGCCATCATGCAAACAGCCCCGCAATCAGAATGCCCATCGCCACCATATCCCCCGTGTGCCTCGACCCTGACGCAACCTCGCTGCCCGTCTTGGCCGGCATCGAGGTTACGGTCGGTTGCGAAAGCCCCGATCGCACGCCACACCTTTGCTCGGGACAAGATAAAGAGTAATTCGGCTGCGATTCGTTTTATACCCCTATATCTAGGGATGTATTTCCGGAGGTTCTCGTCGATGGGAATTGGGTGTGGCCGAGGTGGCGATCACCGGAGCTGATTGCGGCCGTTCATGCCGAACGGCACGAGCGCGCCGGCGAGTTCTGCCCCCTCGGAACACCGATCCTCCGCATCTGCAGGTCTCTGCGGTTTTCCCTTGCGCGCCGCCTGCCGGACGAGGCATTTCATTCGTTCGCTTGCGGTTCCCGCCTGTGCGGCATGGCGGTAGATGCGGCCGTTTGCGGCAAGCGTGCGTGCCGCGAAGGCGACCGCCTCGTAGACGACGTCCGGTTCGTCGGAAAGCTCTTCGCGCCGGAAATATTCCGCATGCACGGTCTCGCCGCTCTCGTCGTGCACCAGCCGGGCATAAACGGCAAGGTTGTCGCGCCGGCTCTCGACGCGGATCGAATAGTCGCGCGCTCCCGAAATGGAGGAGTCCCTCTCGGGCCGCAGGCTGATCGTATCGTAGTAGAGCGCCGCCCTGCCGATCGCCGAGGCGAGCGCCAGGCATTCGACGGTGCCCGGCCAGCACCTCTGGATCGTCAGGCGCGGCAGCGCATCGCGCTCGGCCGCCACGCCGCGAGTGCTGGCGATGACCAGCTTGGCGTTGGCGATGCCGATGGTCGCGGCGTCCGGATAGGCGTCCGGAACGAGAAAGAGCAGCGGCAGCAGCGTTGCAAGCGCCAGAGGCGATGACACCGGGGCCGGCAGCCATGAGGCGCGCCCGGCGTGGTGCTTGTCCAGTGCCGGTCCGCCGGCAGCCCGGTGCTTGGGCGCGGCGTCGGCGTGCCTGGACATGTGGTACTCCGGCACATAGCTCCCGCGCGGAACATAGATTCGAACCGGATCGGACCGCCCCTCGGTTTCGTAATACTGGTCGAGCAGCTTGCGCAGTTTGCCGGCCTGCACGCGCACGAGCGGGTCGCTTCCGGCGTCGAAGGCGGCGGTCCGGGCGAAGACGTCTATGCCGATCGTATAACCCTTGAGCTGGTGGCCAAGCCCTGTCTGTTCTTTTTCAACCACATAGGCAAGGAAGGAGCGCAGGCGTTCCGATCGACAGAACGTCTCGCTCGCAAGGACGCGCGCCAGGCTGGCCCGGACGGCCTCGGCATCGGGTCGACCCAACGCTGTCATGCTGCGGCTGTACCCTGCGGATTCATCGTCACTGCCGCTCCATGGCCCGCTCGTCGCGGCTCACTGCCGCCGTGACGGAAAAATCATACAAAACAGGTTACCGGTGATTCCCGCTCCCCCGCAACCCCGCGATAGGCAGCAGGTGTTAAAATTCCTTCTCGGAAGGAAGGAGGCGCCGAGGGAGGCGCCACCGTTGCAAGGCCGTCCGAAATCGACGGGCCGCAACGATTGCTCTCGCGGAAACAAAGCGCTAGTGGTCGGGCATCGCAACCGGAAAGCTTCGCCCATGCCCGCCAGTCTCTCGGTCAATCTCAACGCGATCGCCATGCTGCGCAACAGGCGCGACCTGCCCTGGCCGAGCGTTACCGGCCTCGGTCGAGTAGCACTCGGCGCGGGCGCGGGCGGGCTCACCGTGCATCCTCGACCCGACCAGCGCCACGTGCGCTTCAGCGACCTCGAGCCGATCCGCGTGCTGATCGATGAGGAATTCCCCACGGCGGAGTTCAACATCGAGGGATATCCGGACGAGGGCTTTCTGCGCCTCGTCGAGGAAGCCCGCCCCGAACAGGTGACGCTGGTGCCGGACGATCCGGCGCAGGCGACGTCCGATCATGGCTGGGATTTCCGAAGGAACCACAATCTGCTCGGGACGATCGTCGGGCGCCTCAAGAACAGGGGGATTCGGGTCTCGCTGTTCGCCGACGGGGCTCCGGACCGCGAGGCGCTTTCGATCGCACGGGACGTCGGTGCCGATCGCATCGAGCTCTATACCGGTCCTTACGGCGGCTGTTACGACGATCCGCAGCGGGCCTTGGCGATCGTCGAGGAACTGGGCCGGACGGCGGACATGGCCGAGGACCTGGGGCTTGCCGTGAATGCGGGTCACGACCTCACCGTCGCAAACCTGCCGGCACTCGCGCGGCGCATCCCGCGTCTCGCCGAAGTGTCCATCGGCCATGGCCTGACGGCCGATGCGCTGGAATACGGCATGGCGGAAACGGTGCGCCGCTTCCGCCGCGCCTGCGGCCAGGACGTCTGAGCGGGCCGGGAGGCAAATGGCGGCGCCCCGACGGCCGCCGCCATTTGCCTTTGCGTCAGGCGCCGAGCGCCGCCTTGTTTTCCGAAAGGAAGCTCGCGAGATCCTGCGGCTTGCGGCCGGAGAGTGTCTCCACGTCCGATGTCACCAGATCGAACTTGCCGGCGCGCGTGTTGGCGTCGAAGGAAACGAGTGCCGGGATGAGGAACGCCGGCAGGCCGGCGGCCTTCAGGCCTTCCGCAAGCTGCTCGTCCGTGATGTGGACGACCGCAAGCGGCTTGCCGGTAATTTTAGAAGCCATGGCGGCGATTTCGTCCGTCGTGTGTTTCGCAGGACCCGTCAGCGTGTAGGTGTGGCTTTCGCTTCCCGCGTCGAGCAGCGCCGCGGCTACCGCGGCTGCGATGTCGGCGCGACGGACATGGGCGTTCGGGCCCGCGCCGGCCGAGGAGTACCACGTGCCGGTTTCGAGCGCATGCGGCAGGGCAAGGAAGAGGTTTTCCGCATACCAGGCATTGCGCAGGATCGTGTAGGGGATGCCGCTCGCCTTGATGGCCTCCTCCGTGCCGAGATGGTCGCCGGCGAAGGTGACGAGCGAATCGTCCGGTTGCGGCATGGAGGTGTAGAGGATGTGCTTGACGCCGGCCCGCTGCGCCGCGGCGACCGCGGCCTTGTGCTGCGCAAGGCGCTTGCCGGGCTCGCCGAGTGCATCGGTCGAGATGATCAGCACCTTGCCGGCGCCGGCAAACGCGGCCTCCAGCGATGCGTCGTCGTCGAAGTCCGCCGTGCGGACCGCGACACCCTTGTCGGCATAGGCGGCGAGCTTGGAAACGTCGCGGGTCGCCGCGACGACGGAGGAGGGGGCGACCTTGCCCGAGGCGAGCAGTTCGTCGAGCACGAGTCGGCCGAGCTGGCCCGAGGCACCGGTGACGAGAAGGGTGTCCGACATGGTTTCTTCCTTTTTTGAAGGGCCCGGGTTATCCGGTGCCATCTGCCAAGTTGGTCTCTTTTTGAGAGTTGCTCTTATCCGGTAATCTGCTAGAGCCTGTAAAGGAGGCAGTTTTTCCTGCCGTGGTTACCTGGAGGGAACCGGTCATGAACAAGGTCGCGGGCAAGGCGCAGGGCGAGCGCGTGATGGTGATCGACGGACGGGTGCTCTCGATGAGCGACTGTCCGGTGCGCGACGTGCTCGACAAGATCAGCGGCAAGTGGAGTTCGTTGATGGTCTTCGCGCTCGCGGATGGACCGAGGCGTTTCTCCGAGCTGCGGCGGTTGATTCCGGATATTTCCCAGCGCATGCTGACGCAGACGCTGCGCGACCTGCAGCGCGACGGCTACCTGACGCGCACCGTCTATCCGACCCAGCCGCCGAGCGTCGAATACCGGCTGACCGATCTCGGCCGCTCGTTCCTCACCGTGCTGCATCCTTTCGTGCACTGGTCGGCGGAAAACCATGCGGCGATCCGCGCGGCGCGCGCCGCCTACGACGAGGAACAGGGCTGAAGGCGGCATGCGGGGGCTTCATATCGGTATCGCCGGCGCCGGCCCTGCCGGCCTTGCCGCAGCACTTTTCCTCAGCCGCGCGGGGCACGCGGTCGAGATTGTCGAGCGCTTCGACAGGCCGTCGCCGGTCGGCTCCGGCCTGATGATGCAGCCGACGGGCCTGACCGTGCTCGATGCGCTGGGCCTTGCCGACCGCATCCACCGGCTGGGCAACCGCATCGACCGGCTTTGCGGCAGGGATGCCGTGAGCGGGCGCACGGTGCTCGACGTTCGCTACGACGCCCTGCCGGGCGGGCGCTATGGTCTCGCGGTCCATCGGGCCGCCCTCTTCGCCACGCTGCACGAGGCTGTTGCCGCAGAGGGGATCGCCATCCGGACAGGCATCACGGTGGCCAAGGCGGAGACGCGGGCGAACCGCACCGTGCTGCACGACCCGGACGGCGAGATCGTCGGCGACTACGATCTGGTCGTCGACGCCAGCGGCGCGCGCTCGCCGCTCGCGGCGGCATCGATCGTCGCGCCGCATGTGAAGGAACTCGCCTGGGGTGCGCTTTGGGCGACGCTCGACTGCGAGACCGTGCCGCACGAACGCAGCGCGCTGACTCAGCGGTATGACGCGGCGAAAGTGATGGTCGGCATCCTGCCCGTGGGACGGGCGGGCGAAGGGGAGGGCGACAAGGCCGCCTTCTTCTGGAGCCTGAAGGTGGCGGAGGCGGATGCACTTCGCCGGGCCGGCCTCGAGCGCTGGAAAGATCGTGTGCGCGACTGCTGGCCGGAGACCGCGCCCTTCCTCGACCAGATCCGCGACTGGGGCCAGCTGACGCTCGCGCGCTATGCCCATCGAACGACGCTGCCGCCCTATGCCGACGGCATCGCTTTCATCGGCGACAGCGCCCATTCCACGAGCCCGCAATTGGGGCAGGGGGCGAACATGGCGCTGCTTGACGCTGCCGCGCTCGCCCATGCGCTGGCCGGCCAGGCGACGATCGACGCCGCGCTCACCGCCTATGCCGCGGCCAGGCAGCGGCACGTGCGGCTCTTCCAGCTGCTGTCCTACGTCTTCACGCCCTTCTACCAGTCCGACTCGCGGGCGATCGCGTGGCTGCGCGACCGGCTGGTGGCGACGATCGCCCGGGTGCCGCCCGCGCCGCAGATCCTGGCATCGATCGTCTCGGGAACGCTCGTCGACCCGTTCGAAGCCGCGGGTCTGCGGGAATGCCGCTGGGCCGAGCGGGGGCTTCAGCCGGCCGAGGCGTGAGGGGGCCTCTCCACCCGAAGGTCGAGCGCCCAGGTCTGGCCGACGAGGTCCTTGCCGAAGCTGTGGTGCGGTTCCTCGTTTTCCAGCCGGAAACCGGCCGCCTCGTAGATGCGGCGTGCGGCGACGAGGATGTCGTTCGTCCAGAGTTCCAGCCGCTCGTAGCCCGCCTCGCGCGCAAAGCGGATGCAGGCGTCGACGAGCCGTGTCCCCAGCCCCTGGCCGCGCGCCGCATTCTCCACATGCAGGAGCCGAAGCTTTGCGGTTCTGTCGTCCTTGCGGACGAGGAAAACGCTGCCGACAAGCCGTCCGTCGATCTCGGCGATCCAGCAGTGTTCGCGCGCGGGATCGAACTGGCGGAGAAACGTCGCGCAGATTTCGGCAACGAGTGCCTCGTAGTCCGCGTTCCAGCCATAGGCCTCGGCATAAGCTTTCGCCTGGCTGGCGACGACCTCACCCATGTCGCCGATGCGATGCGGGCGGATCGTGGTGGGAGGGGAGACGATGCGGCCGGACAGCGCAGTCTCGATCGTGCGCATCGCCGCCGTCAGATCCCGTTGCGCGCCGTCGCCGAGCGGGGCGAGCAGTGTGCCGATGCTTTCACGCGAACGCTGGGCAAGTTCGGCGGCGACCGCGCGACCCCGCAGCGTCAAAGAGAGGATGCGGCCGCGGCCGTCGGCCGGATCGCGCCAGGCTTCGACAAGGCCGGCGTCGGAAAAACCCTTGAGCATGCGGCTGAGATAGGCCGGGTCAAGCGACAGCTCCTCCGTGAGCCGCGACGCGGAGGTCGTTCCCTGCGCCGCGAGTTCGTAGATCACGCGCGCTTCCGTCAGCGTATAGGGCGTATCGAGATAGGCGCGGTCAAGCACGCCGATGCGGTTCGTATAGAAGCGGTTGAAGGCGCGGACGGCCTCGATGGTGTCCGCGCCGATTTCGGCAAAGGCGGGTGCGATCATGGTGTTCTCCTGCAGACACCATGATCGGAATTTATTTGACGGAGTCAACTATATTGTTCAGGCCGCCTTGATGGCATGATCTGCGCCAAGGGCGAAGTCGACGGCGGCGCGGGCATGAATGGCGGTCGAATCGAAGCCCGGCAGCGGCAGGTCCGCCGGGTCGAGGATCAGACAGATTTCGGTGCAGCCGAGGATGATGCTGTCGGCGCCCGCGGCCTTCGCCCGCTCGATCAGCGCGATGAGCCGCTCACGCGACGCGGCGACGATCCTGCCCTGGCAGAGTTCGTTGAAGATCACATCATGCACGAGGGCGCGCCCGTCCGCGTCCGGCACCATCACATCGATGCCGAGCGCCGCCATGCGGTCGGCATAGAAGCCGTGCTCCATCGTGTAGCGCGTGGCGAGCAGCAGCGGCCGATGCTTGCCGGCTGCCTTCAGCGCCGCGGCGGTTTCGTCGATGATGTGGATGAGGTGCGCGCCGGTCGAGCCCTGCACCGCGTCGGCGACCAGATGCATCGTGTTGGTGCAGATGAGCACGCAGCCCGCGCCGGCCGTCTCCAGACCGGCCGCGACCGCGCCGAGCCGGCGTGCCGCCGCCGCCCAGTCGCCGGCCTTCTGCAGGCGCACGATCTCCTCGAAGTTGACGGAGTGGAGCAGAAGCTCCGCCGAATGCAGGCCGCCGAGGCGCTGGCGCACCATCTCGTTGATCATCCTATAATAGACCGCCGTGCTTTCGAAGCTCATGCCGCCGATGAGGCCGATCGTCTTCATGTTCTGTCCTCGCCAAATTGACTGATGCCAGATGCTAGACCGGGCGGCGCGCCAAAGGCTCCCGAATATCGCTGCAATTCGCTATAGTTTTGCAAATATTTTGCGCCGTACTGTTTATTTGCGCGATTGAAGTGCGCATTATGAGGTGAATGCGGAGATTTGCGCCATGACTCTCGACGAACGCGACCGGAAGCTGCTGGACCTGCTGCAGCGGGATGCCGCGACCTCGGTTGCCGATCTTGCGGAAAAGGTCTCCCTGTCGCTCTCGGCCTGCGCCCGGCGCATCCAGCGGCTGGAGGAGCACGGCTATATCGCCCGGCGGGTCGCGCTCCTCGACCCGGAGCGGATGGGCGTGCCGACCACGGTCTTCGCCCTCGTGAAGACGGCCCATCACAGCGACGACTGGATCGAGCTTTTCCGCAAGACGATCGGCGACATCGCCGAGATCGTCGAGGCGCACCGGCTGACCGGAAACCACGACTATATCCTGAAGATCGTGCTGCCGCGGGTCGAGCACTACGACGTGATCTACAAGCAGATCGTGCGCAAGGTGGAACTCTTCGATGTTTCGGCTTCCATTTCCATGGAAGTGCTGAAAAGCGGGTCGGCCGTGCCGGTCGGCTATGCAGAATAGACGCATCAGCCTTTCGAACCGGTGCCTTGAATGCGGCGGGGCAGCCTTTATCTGCGGAAAAGGAAGCGGCAGATCGGAGAGTGCAATGGCTGAGCCCCATCACCTTGTCGTCGTCGGCGGCGGATTCGGCGGGCTGCAGCTCGTCAAGGATCTCGAAGGGGCGCCGGTCAGGATCACCCTTGTCGACCGCAGGAACCACCATCTCTTCCAGCCGCTTCTCTACCAGGTGGCGACCACGATCCTCGCGACATCGGAGATCGCCTGGCCGATCCGCCGGCTTTTTCGCGATCGGGCGGATGTGACGACCCTGCTCTCGGAAGTGACGGGGGTCGATCCGGCTGCGAAGACCGTCCTGCTGTCCGGCGGCGGCGCCGTGTCCTACGACACGCTCGTGCTTGCTACGGGTGCGACACATGCCTATTTCGGCCATGACGAATGGGAGGCGGTCGCGCCCGGCCTCAAGACGCTCGAGGACGCGACGACGATCCGCCGCCGCATGCTGACGGCCTTCGAACGGGCGGAACTGGAAGAGGATGCGGCGCGCCGCGAGGCGCTGCTGACCTTCGTGATCGTCGGCGCCGGACCGACCGGGGTCGAGCTTGCCGGCATCATCGCCGAGATCGCCCACCAGATCCTTCCCGGCGAGTTTCGGCGGATCGATACCCGCAAGGCGAGGGTTGTGCTGATCGAGGCCGGCTCCCGTATCCTCGCCGGCTTCTCGGAAGATCTCTCCGCCTATGCCGAGCGCGCGCTGAAGGCGCTTGGCGTCGAGGTGCTGACCGAGACCCGCGTCACGGACTGCGACCGCGAGGGCGTGACGATCGGCGAGGGTGCGATCGCGAGCCGGACCATCGTCTGGGCGGCGGGCGTTCAGGCGTCGCCCGCCGCGCAATGGCTCGGCATCCCGGCCGACCGGGCCGGGCGGGCGATCGTCCAGGCGGATCTGACGGCGCCGGGGCTGCCGGATGTCTTCGTGATCGGTGATACGGCGTCCGTCGCCCAGGAGAACGGCAAGCTTGTACCGGGCGTCGCCCCCGCGGCCAAGCAGCAGGGCGCCTTCGTGGCCCGTGTCATCCGCGCGCGGCTTGAGGGCGGCGAGGCGCCCGCCGGTTTCCGCTATCGCAACCAGGGCAATCTTGCGACGATCGGGCGGCGGTCGGCGATCGTCGACTTCGGACGGATCCGGCTGAAGGGAACGCTTGCCTGGTGGATATGGGGCCTTGCCCATATCTATTTCCTGATCGGCACGCGCAGCCGGTTCGCGGTCGCCTGGAGTTGGCTCTGGACCTATCTCAGCGGCCAGCACAGCGCCCGGCTGATCACCCAGGGCGAGGCGCAGAACCCGCCGCGATAGGCGCCGTGCGGGCAAAGAAAAAGGCCGGACGAAACCGCCGGCCTTCCTTCATTTCCTGCCGCTGCCACTTCATCCGTGGTCAACAGCCTGGAAACGTCGCGATCAGGATGCGCTGAGCTGGTCAGCGGACATCTTGCCGGACTTGCGGTCACGGACGAGTTCGAAGCTCACCTTCTGACCGTCATTGAGGCCGGCGAGGCCAGCGCGCTGAACGGCGGAGATGTGCACGAATACATCGGGCTCGCCATTGTCGGGAGCGATGAAGCCATAACCCTTGGTGGTGTTGAACCACTTGACGGTACCAGTTGCCATGACGAAAAACCTTTCCTTCTGTCGGCATATAATCATTGACCAGCGCAATAGGCCGCGATGATCAGTCTTGGTCGAATTTGAAGGAGTAGATCGTCAAACTGCACCCCAGGAGGCGCGAAAGCACAAGTCACGTTCAAATCTCGATGCGAAGTCAAATAGGCGTTTCGCTTTCTAAGGTCAAGGAGTCGGTCGAGAAAACTCACTCCGGCGTCAGCAAGGAAGCGTCGTTCCGGCAGCGCGCGATGGCGATCTGTTCGACGGAATGGATCGCCAGGATCCGGTTTTCCGCCGCGTCGGTGTCGACGCGCATGCAAGCGCAGGCATAACCGTAGTTGCCGTTGGTCCGGACATAGTCGCCGGCCGAGAGATCCGGCAGGTGTTCGATGCCGGCGGGTTCCTCGGCGCCGCCCTGTGTCAGCAGCGTCCAGGAGGCGTCGCGATCCGTCAGCCAGTAATTGCCGGGTGTCGGGTTCTGCAGCCAGCCGCAGCGCATCTCGGATGCATTCGCGGGGCCGGCGAGGAACAGGGCGATCGCGGCCGAAGCAGCGGCCGGCAGCAGTGCTACACTTCTCGTCATGGTTGCTTCCCTGCCGTCAGTCGGCGATCTTCTTGCAATGGAATCCGTCGCCGCTCGCTTCCGAGAACCAGTCCATCCCGGTTTCCGTGACGTTGGAGAGGCTGATGCGGTAGTCGTCCTTGAAGGACAGCGTGTGCGTGCCGTTTTCCTCGGTGCTCCTGAGGATCGGCATCGGCCCTTCGCCGGCATCGTAGGTGTCGGCCGTGAAAACGAAGGTGGCGACCTCGCAGTCCCAGGTGCCGACATAGGGGATTTCATCCCTGGCATGGGTCGGGGCCGCGACCAGAAGGGCGGCGGTGAAAAACAGGGGCCGGATCATGAAATCTCCCAAGCGAATTTCGGCGGCTGCCGACCGGCGACCGCCTGCCTGAGACGGATCAGGTTCCTGCCTTATTCTCCTTCTTCGCCCGTCCCGCCCGGTGGTCCGGCGGGACGCGTGCTTTTGCAATGAGATCAATGCCGGCTGCGGTCCGGGCGGCGGTGCGCGATGAAGGCGGCTGCACCTGCCTTTCCATGGAGCCGTCGCTTGCGGATCAGCACACCCATGATGCGCGAGGCGGTCGAAAACGACATCCGGTCGAACGGGTCCTCGCCCTGCCAGGAGCGTTTCATGCTGTCGAGCACGATGCCGATCATCGCATGGGGCACGATGTCGGTGCACCGGCGCATTTCCTGAAACACGATGCTGATCGGCAGCGGCCGGTCGTCGAACGCGACCGTCGGTTCCGGGGCGCCGTTTTCCCAGTCGTCGAACGCTTCCAGCGCGTCGCGGAACAGGTGTTGCAGAGCAATCGGGGCATGTCCTTCGTGAAGGGCAGGCAGGAAATTCATCATTTTCCGTCTCCTGTCAAAGGGCTGTGCGGGCTCTCCTGGCGGGGGTCGTAAAACAGCAGGCTCGGCGGACTTGTCCGCGAATCGACGGGACGCCGAATCAATCGGCACTCTCCGGACGCATTTCCTCTGCGTCGCCGGCAGGCCCATGATCGGCCCAATGTCCCCGGCGGTCAAGCAACCGGTGCCGTTCTCCCGTCGCCCGCTTGACGATGCTCAGGCAAACGCCTATACGACAGAACCGTACCGTACGGTACGCAAATTGGGAGATGGTTCGAGGGTGCTGGCCGAGATCCGGGGCATTGCTGAAAACGACCTGACCGAGCGGCAAAGCGCCGTGCTCGATTGCGCGCTGGCGCTGCTGGTCGAGGGCGGCGAGCGTGCGCTGACGACGGCCGGCGTCGCGCGGGCGGCGAACTGCTCGAAGGAGAGCCTCTACAAGTGGTTCGGCGACCGCGACGGACTGCTGTCCGCGATGATCGGCCACCAGGCCGGCAAGGTGCGCACCGTCGGCGTCGATGCATCGGCGCTCGGTGCGGGAAGCTTCCGGGCGCACCTGGTGACCTTCGCGCGCGACCTGCTCGACGTGCTCTCCGGCGAGGTGTCGCTGGCGCTGAACCGGCTGGCGATCGGGCAGGCGAGCCGCGAAGGCTCGAAGCTTGGCCGCATGCTGCAGGAGCGCGGCCGCCGGCAGATCGGCCGGCGCGCGGCGTCGCTGCTCGAGGCCGGGCGCGCCGCTGGGCTGATTGCCTTCGCCGATGCGGAGGAGGCCTATGGAATGCTCTACGGGCTGATCGTCTCCGACCTGCATCTGAGGATGCTGCTCGGCGAGGATCCGGCGCCGCTGAAGACGGAATTCGCCGGCCGGGCGGAAAGGGCGGTGACCGCCTTTCTCGCGCTTGCCGGCGTGGATAACGTGAGGGCAGGGGCGTAGAACGCCTGCCGAGGAAACCTGGACAAGCAAGGGAAGGAAACATCAATGCGCGTCTATTACGATCGTGATGCCGATCTCAATCTCATCAAGGCCAAGAATGTCGTCATCGTCGGCTATGGTTCGCAGGGCCGTGCCCATGCGCTGAACCTCAAGGATTCGGGCGCCAAGAACGTGGCGATCGCGCTCAAGGCCGGCTCGCCGACCGTCAAGAAGGCCGAGGCCGACGGCTTCAAGGTCATGACCGTCGCCGAGGCCGCCAAGTGGGCCGACCTGCTGATGATGGCGACGCCGGACGAGCTGCAGGCCGACATCTACAAGGCCGAGATCGCCGGCAACATCCGCGACGGCGCCGCGATCGCCTTTGCGCACGGCCTCAACGTGCATTTCGGTCTCATCGAGCCGAAGGCGTCGGTCGACGTCGTCATGATCGCGCCGAAGGGCCCGGGCCACACGGTGCGCGGCGAATACCAGAAGGGCGGCGGCGTCCCCTGCCTCGTCGCCGTTCACCAGAACGCATCCGGCAACGCACTTGATCTCGCGCTCTCCTACGCCTGCGGCGTCGGCGGCGGCCGGTCCGGCATCATCGAGACCAACTTCAAGGAAGAGTGCGAAACCGACCTCTTCGGCGAGCAGGTCGTTCTCTGCGGCGGTCTCGTCGAACTCATCCGCGCCGGTTTCGAGACGCTGGTCGAAGCCGGCTATGCGCCGGAAATGGCCTATTTCGAGTGCCTGCACGAGGTGAAGCTGATCGTCGACCTGATCTATGAGGGCGGCATCGCCAACATGAACTACTCGATCTCCAACACGGCCGAGTGGGGCGAATACGTCACCGGCCCGCGCATCATCACGGAGGAGACCAAGGCCGAGATGAAGCGCGTCCTGAAGGACATCCAGACCGGCAAGTTCACCTCGGAATGGATGCAGGAATACCGTTCGGGTGCGGCCCGCTTCAAGGGCATCCGCCGGGTCAACGACAGCCACCAGATCGAGGAAGTCGGCGCTAAGCTGCGCGGCATGATGCCGTGGATCGGCAAGAACAAGCTGGTCGACAAGGCCGTCAACTAAGATACTCCCAAGACGAAAATCTGGGCCGGGCGGGCGACCGCCCGGCTCTTTTCTTTGCCGCCCCGCGAGTGTTGCCGCGTCGCATCGCGAAAATTGCTGCATTGCCGCAAACAATAGTGTTGCGCGATGCGCGGTCGCGGAACAGAATCCTCGCCGTCTCGTTTCGCCATCGGGAGGATCGTGCGATGACGGCAATTCTCGAATATTTCGCCTTTATGGACTTTCTCATCCTGTGCGGCATTGTTGCTTTGCTTCTGTGCAGTCTTTACGACAACTACGCCGCCAAGTGATTTCGTTCTCTTTTTGCGTCGAAATTAGGTCAGCATTATTGACATAATTGTGGTTTCGTGATGTGGTCCGGCAAACACTTGCCGAGGAAACATCCATGTTGAACTGGGACCACATATTCGCGACGCGTTCGTCGCGGATGAAGGCGTCGGAAATCCGCGAGCTCCTGAAGCTGCTCGACCGCCCCGACATCATCTCCTTTGCCGGCGGCATTCCCGATCCCGCGCTTTTCCCGGACCAGGATTTCAAGGCGGCCTATGCCGAGATTTTCTCCGGACCGGCCGTCAACGCCGCGCTGCAATATTCGGTGAGCGAGGGCTATGGGCCGCTGCGCAGCTGGCTTGCCGGCGAGATGGCGAAGCTCGGCGTCGCCTGCGCGGCGGAGAACGTCTTCATCGTCTCCGGCTCGCAACAAGGGCTCGATTATCTCGGCAAGCTCTTCCTGTCGCCGAACGACACCGCCCTTGTCACCTGGCCGACCTATCTCGGCGCGCTGCAGGCCTTCAATGCCTATGAGCCCGCCTACGACAAGCTGTCCGTGACCGGCAACCGCACGCCGGAATCCTATCGCCTCGCCGCGGCGGCGAACGGCGGCAAGGTCAAGTTCGCCTATCTCTCCGTCGATTTCGCCAACCCGACGGGCGAGACGATCGACCGGGAAGGGCGCGAAAAGCTGATCGCGCTCGCCGAGGACCTCGACATTCCGATCATCGAGGACGCGGCCTACCAGTCGCTGCGCTACGACGGCGAGGCAATCCCGCCGATCCTCGCGCTGGAGCTTGCGGCAAACGGCGGCGACATCGAGGCTGCGCGCACGATCTACTGCGGCAGCTTTTCAAAGACGCTCGCGCCGGGATTGCGGGTCGGCTACATCGTCGCGAGCAGCAGGGTCATCCGCAAGCTCGTGTTGATGAAGCAGGCGGCGGACCTTCATTCCTCCACGATCAACCAGATGGCGATCGCCCATGTCGCCGAGCGCGGCTTCGACGCGCAGGTCGACAAGATCCGCAAGGCCTACAGCCACCGCCGGGACAGCATGCTGGCGGCGCTCGGCAGGCACATGCCGGAGGGCACGCGCTGGACGAAGCCGGAGGGCGGCATGTTCGTCTGGGTGACGCTGCCGGAGGGCATGGACGGCACCGCGCTGCTCGCAAAATCGATCGAGACGGAGAAGGTCGCCTTCGTGCCGGGCCGGGCCTTCCATGCGGACGGCTCGGGCGCCAACACGCTGCGCCTCAGCTTCTCCTGCGCCGACGCGCCGACCATCGAGGAGGGGATCTCCCGGCTCGGCCGGCTCGTGCGCTCGGAGATGACGGCGGCCGCGGCCTGACGTTATGACGTTTCCTTGAGGCAGGCGCGCGCCGCCTCGAAGACGAGGTCGGGCAACACGCCGAACGTGTAGGGCGTGTGCGCGCGCTCCCATTTCTGGTGATAGTCGCGGCCCCAGGGGCCGATATTGACCACCGGGAAGGCGAGCAGGCCCGGCGGCACGTCGTCGGCGAAGATGCGTGCCGGCGTGTTCGCCTTGAGCGCCGCCGCATCCGAGATCTCCGGCCGGTGGCCAAGATAGCTCATGTCGGAAATGCCGGCGAAGATCTGCTTGAACCTGATCGTCGTGGCATGGCGGGCGGCGACCTCCGCCATGACGCGGGCGAGCGATCGTCGCATGCCTTCGCCCGTCGCCCCGAACCGGTCGATATGCACCAGCGGATAGTGCAGACTGCCGAAACCGACGACGATTGCCGGACCTTCCAGGCCGGCTTCCGTCACGGCCGCATCGACGAGGCGGCGGGTGATTTCGAGTGGGTTGTCGATCTTCGAAAGTTCGGCTTCAAGCGCCGCGAGGCGGTTGGCCGCTTCCGGCCCGCCCCGCGCGGCGACGCGCTGCAGCAGAGCCTCGTAGGTCAGCACCGCCGCCTGCACGTCGACCTGCGGCGTGCCGGTCGCGACGGAGCGGTTCTCCGCCTGCCGGTGAAGCGCCGCGGCGGCTGCCGCTGCGACGATCGCCCGGAAGTCGTCGAGCAGCGTCGTCGGGCTGCGCCGGTGGGTCAGCCAGTTGAAGGCGAGCCAGACGCGGTCCGGCGTCGTCACGTCATAGGTATCGCGCAGATCCTTCATTTCGAGGCAGACCGGGGCCGGCGACGTCTCGCCGTGCGCTTCGTCACGCAGGTGCGGGTCGGTATCGATCGCCCGCAGGATCTCGGCCGCGATGCGATGGGCGCTGATGCCGTCGAAGGGATAGCCCGCGTGGGTCGCCCGGCCGACGACGAAGGCGAAGGGCAGGAACTTGCCGACGGAGCCGAGATAGACCGCGCGTCCCTCCTCGCCGTCCTTCTCGCAGCTCGACGCATCGAGGTTGATGCCGCCGATGATGTCGAGGCCGAAGCGATCGGCGACGTCGGGAAGGACGCTCCGCAGGCTGCGCATGCCCCTCGAAAGCGCCTCCTCATCGGGCGTCGCGACGAGGAGAAGGTTGCCGTAGGCGTCATCGCATGCCGCAAACCGTTCGAGCGCGACGATGCCGGCGGCGATACCGCTCTTCATGTCGAGCAGCCCGCGGCCCGGCAGGAAATCGCCGCTTTCGAGGTCCGCGAGCGCCCTGTCTTCCGCGGCGTTGCGCACACGGCCGCGCAGTTCGGCAAGGAGGGCGGGAAGCAGCGCATCCGGCTCCGTCGCAAGGGAGGCAAGCGTGCCGTAGTTGGCGATGGACACGGTGTCGAAGTGGCCGGCGAGCACGATCGTCCGCCGGCCGCTGCCGCGCACGAGCGCGACGACATTCTTCGTCGCCGGTTCGCCGTGGCTGTCGAAAGCCAGCAGGTGATCGGGATTGGCGCGGAAACAGGGGAGATCCGCGAGAAGCGACCGCAGCCGCTCGCCGAAGGCCGCCTCGCCGGCGCTGCCGGTCACGCTCTGCCAGCGGGTCATGGCAAGGGTCAGGTCCCGGGCGCGGGCGGCCCGATCGGCGGTGGGCGCGGATGTCATGCAATGCTCCTTGGCGCGGTTCGGCCGGTTCTTGCCGGACGACGTGACGCTAGCCAAGTCGGATTGCAGGTGAAATGGATTTATTCCGGAAAATGGGCCGGCATTTCTGGCCGCTCCGTCAGCCGGATTGTCAAAACCGTCAGGTCCTGCTTCCGCCGCCGGGTTCGCCGTGGCCGGAAACTGTCACATGCCTGTCAAGCGGCAGGACTATGGATCGCCCCATTTTCAACGAGGGACGATCCGATGAAGAAGCTTCTCACCGCCTTCACCGCGCTTGCCGCCGCGGGCCTGTTCGCGCTTTCGGCCAATGCCGCCGACCTGGTGCTCTACACGAGCCAACCGAACGAGGACGCGCAGGCGACCGTCGACGCCTTCAAGGCCGCCAATCCGGGCGTCGAGGTCGAGTGGGTGCGCGATGGCACGACGAAGCTGATGGCGAAGCTGCAGGCCGAGATCGCCGCCGGCAATCCGGTTGCCGACGTGCTGCTGATCGCCGATACCGTGACGCTGCAGCGCATGAAGGAGGCCGGCCAGCTCCTCGCCTACAAGTCGCCGGAAGCCGCGAATTTCGACGCGTCGCTCTATGATGCCGACGGTGCCTACCACTCCACCAAGCTCATCACGACGGGCATCGTCTACAACACGTCGGCCGGCATGAAGCCGGCGAGCTGGAAGGACCTCGTTGCGCCCGAGGCCAAGGGCCTCGTGATGATGCCGAGCCCGCTCACCTCCGGCGCCGCCCTCATCCACGCGCAGGTACTGACCGGCCTCGACGGTTTCGGCTGGGACTACTACAAGGCGCTGCAGGCAAACGGCGCTGCCGCGTCGGGCGGCAATGGCGGTGTCCTGAAGGCGGTCGCGACCGGCGAGAAGGCCTACGGCATGATCGTCGACTTCATGGCGATCCGCGAGAAGGCGAAGGGCGCACCGGTCGAGTTCGTCTTCCCGACGGAAGGCGTGTCGGCCGTCACCGAGCCGGTCGCGATCCTGTCCGGCGCAAAGAATGCCGAGAACGCCAGGAAATTCGTCGACTTCCTGTTGTCCGAAGAGGGCCAGAAAGTATCGCTCGCCATGGGCTATATCCCGGCCCGCAACGGCATCGCCATGCCCGAAGGCTATCCGGCGCGCGACGCGATCAACGTCCTGCCGCTCGACGCCGCCGCGGCGGTGAAAAACACCGAAGCCGACATCAGGTCCTTCTCGGACATCTTCGGCACCAACTGACGCGTCCGATGCCGCGCCTGCCGCAAGCGAACAGCCAGCCCCGCTGGCTGTTTCCGTCTGTCCTCGTCGTCGTCTTCCTGCTGAGCGCGCTGCCGCTCGGCAGGCTTCTGCTCGCCGGACTGAAAGCGTCGCTGGAGGCGGGCGGCCTGCCGCCGGTGCTTGCGGAACGCGGAACCTGGAACGCGGTGCGCAACACGCTGAGCACCGCGCTCCTCGGCATGGTGGTCTCGATGCTCATCGGCGCCACCTTCGCCTTTGCGACGAGCCTCACCGACATCGGCCGCAAGCGGTTGCTGAGCTTCCTGTTCATGCTGCCGATGATGATCCCGCCGCAGATCACCGCGCTTGCCTGGGTGGAGATGTCGGGTCCGGCGAGCCCGCTGCTGAAGACGCTCAGGCTGGCGCCGCCGCTCGGCAGCCCGCAGCCGCTCTATTCCATCGGCGGCATCGCGCTGCTCTTCGGCGTGCAGCATGCGCCGCTGGTCTTCCTGGCGCTGCGCGCCGGCCTCGCCTCGGTGCCGCGTGATTTGGTGGAGGCCTCGAGGCTTTCAGGCGCCACGCCCTTCCGCACCTTTCTCGACATCGTGCTGCCGCTCGCCATGCCCGGTGTCATCGCCGGCGCGGCGATCGCCTTCGTCTCGGGCGTCGGCAATTTCGGCATTCCGGCGATCCTCGGCATTCCGGCCTCGATCTTCACGCTGCCGACGCTCGTCTACAGCCGGCTTGCAAGCTTCGGAGCGCAGACCTTTGCCGATCTGGCCGTCCTGTCCATGCTGATCGGCCTGATCTCGGTCGCCGGCATCGTCGTGCAGCAGCGCGCCATGCGGGGGAGGGACTATCGCATGTCCGGGCTTTCCGGCGGGCAGGCACCCTTTCCGCTCGGCCGGATCCGGTTCGTCGTCGAGGGCCTGCTCTGGCTCGTCCTCCTCGCCATTCTGGTCGCGCCGCTGCTCGCGCTCGTGGCGAGTTCGCTGGTGCCGGCCTACGGCGTGGCGCTGACGCCGGACACGGTGTCGTTCGGCGCCTATGCAGACATCCTCTTCCGGCAGGCGGTAACACGCTCGGCGCTCGCGAACTCGCTCGTCCTTGCAGCCGTGAGCGCCGGCCTGCTGCTCGTGTTCGCATCGGCGGCCGCCTATCTGATGACGCGGCAGGGCGCCTGGGCGACGGTGGTGATTGCGACGCTGATCGAGATTCCCTATGCGCTGCCGGGCATCGTGCTCGCCGTCTGCTTCATCCTGCTCCTTGCCGCGCCCCTGCCGATCCTCGGCATCTCGCTCTACGGCACGCTGGGGATCATCCTGATCGCCTACCTGTCGAGCTTCTTCGCGCTTAGCCTGAAGCCGATGGAGAGTGCCTTCCGCCAGCTCGATCCGGCGCTGGAGGAAGCGGCACGGCTGTCCGGTGCCGGTTTCTGGCGCCGCCTGCGGGAGGTGTTGCTGCCCGCCGTCGCACCGGCCGCGGGGGCCGCCTTCGTGCTCGTTTTCCTGACGGCCTGCAACGAGCTGACCGTCTCCGCGCTGCTCTGGTCGGCCGGCACCCAGACGCTCGGGGTCGCGATCTTCAACCTCGACGACAGCGGCAGCTCGGACCTTGCCGCAGCGCTTTCCGTGCTGGTGGTGCTGATGGTCGTCTTCCTGATGGCGATGCTCGAGGCGCTGTCGCGTTACATGCCGCGGGGGGCGCTGCCGTGGCGAAGCTGACCCTCGACAGGTTGACGAAGGTCTTTCCCGGCACCGCGCGGCCGGCGGTCGACGCCGTTTCCCTGACGGTGCGCGACGGTGGATTCCTGGCGCTTCTCGGCCCCTCCGGCTGCGGCAAGACGACGATCCTGCGCATGATCGCCGGCTTCGAGCAGCCGACGGACGGCGCGATCACGCTCGGCGACCGGCTCATCTCCACCGCGTCCGGTGTCCTGCCGCCGGAAGAGCGCAACATGGCGATGGTGTTCCAGTCCTATGCGCTCTGGCCGCACATGACCGTTGCCGGGAATGTCGGCTATCCGCTGCGCCTGCGTGGCATGAGGGGTGCCTCCCTGCGCGGCAGGATCATGGACGCGCTCGACGTCGTGCGGCTCGCCGATTTCGCCGAGCGCCGGCCGGCCGAACTTTCGGGCGGCCAGCGCCAGCGCGTGGCGCTCGCGCGCTGCCTGGTCGCATCGCCCGGCGTCGTGCTGCTCGACGAGCCGCTTGCCAACCTCGACCGGCACCTGCGTGCCGCGATGGAGGAGACATTCCGGGATTTCCACAGGCAGTCGGGCGCCACCATGGTCTATGTCACGCATGACCAGAGCGAGGCCATGGCGCTTGCCACGGATGTGGCGGTGCTGTCAGCGGGCCGGCTCGAGCAGATGGCGCCGCCGGAGGAAATCTACCAGCGGCCGGAAGGAACCGTGGTCGGAGCGCTGGTGGGGCAGGGGCGCATCCTGTCGCTCCGCCTGCCGGACGGCGGCGGGCGATCGCTCCTTTGGCCGGAAATCGCGGCGGCGCTGCAGCACGGTGCCCGCAGCGCCGCGCGGCCGGTCCTGGTCCGCCCCGAATCCGTGCGCTTCGACGCCGCCGGCATGCCGGCCTCGGTGACGGCCTGCGTCTTTACCGGCGAGCGGTTCGTCGTCGACCTCGCCTTGTGCGACGGGCAGCCGCTCCGGGCCTTCTCCGCGCTGCGCCTGGCAATCGGCGCCCGCGCGCCGGTCGTCGTCGACCAGGCCTGGCTGCTCACGCCCTGAGCGGATGTCCGCCTAGTCCATGCCCGTGCAGAGCCACTTCAGGATGCGGCACTGTTTGGAATGCGGCACGCAGGCATCGATCGCCTTGGCCTGCGCCTCGGCCGTGTTGCGTCCCCAGTCGGCGCCCCAGCCGTTCGGGCCGGTCGCGAGCGCGCCGCAGGCATTCTTGAACCAGGCCGCCGTGCGGCAGTCGCTCGCATGCCGGGCACAGCTGACGCGCGCGGCCTCCTCCGCCTCGGATTGTGTCGCGAAGGCCTCGGACCAGCCATGCGCGCCGGTCTGGGGCGAATAGGCGATGGCGCCGAACTTGTCCTGGGCGACGGCGGCCGGCGCCAGGCTGAGAAAGACCGCCGCAGCAAACGCGGCGTGACGAAAACCGATAGTCCCCAACATCCCTTCCTGTCCCTTGTTGCTCTCCCGTGCTCTTACGGCGTCACGATGTCGAAGGCTTCGCCGTGCGAATTGTAGGTGACGCGCCCGCCTTTCCAGCCGTCCGCCGCCTCGAGGCGGATTTCCAGCGTCACCTTGCCGTCGGGCGAAGGCAGCATGAAGCCGCCGTCCGGCATCGGCAACTGGCCGACCGAGAAGGTGTAGCGCGACACAGCCATGTCGTCCGTGCGCACGCCGAGCCGCTCGTAGGTCTGCCGCGTCAGTTCTCCGAGCGCCACGGCCTTGAAGAAGGCGAGGTCGTCGAGCGAGAAGAGCTGGTCTTCCTGCAACTGGCTGGACCAGGGCATCAGCGGGGTCGACCGGGTGATCTCGAAACCGTCGACGCTGTAGCTCGCGAGCTTTCCGGGTTGAGCCTGGTCCTCGGCGCGGACGTCGGCCCTGTCCTTATGGACGGTGATCTCGGCGAAGCGTGTCTTTGACCCGAGTTCGCTGCGCAGCCGGTCGATCAGGCTTTCGAGCGACGTGGGCGTCAGGAAATCCTGCTGTTTCTGCCGGTAGCGCGGCAGATTGATCGTACGCACGGAGCCTGTGGGCGATACCTCCACCGTTCCGGTGCCGGCAAACAGGGCGTCCTTCACGCCCACGTCGATGAGGCTGACGACCCACCGCAGCTCCGGCCCGTTCGCTGCGTTGGAAAACCGCTTGAGCGCCATGTAGTTGATGCGCGCCTGCGGGTAGTCCCAGGCCGTCAGCGCCGCCTGCCGAACCGCCGCGAGCTTCGAAAGGTCGACGTCGACGAGGGAGAAGCGCTCCGCGTCGCTGGTGCCGGGAAAGAGCGGAAAAAGGACCGGGTCGCCGGTGACGCCGGAGATCGTCCAGCCGTAGGTCTGCACCTGGTCGGGCAGGGTGGCGTGGTCCACCTTGAGGCTCAGCGATTTCGGGCTGATGCTGAACTCCCGGAGGCGCGGCGCCGGGCCGATGACGGCCGCGAGGTCGGCGAGCGCCTCCTCCTTCGGCCAGTCGTCGTCCATCACCATGTCCATGAGGCGGGCACGGTTGGTGTTCGAGAGGTCGGCGCTCACGATGTTGCCGGCGGCGTCCGTGCGCACCGTCGCGCTCTCCCGGTCGGTGGTGATGTAGATCGCCCAGCGGACGTCGCCGTATTCCGGCTGCGGCAGGATGCTGATCTGCTTGCCGATCTCGATCGACTGCACCGTCGGCTGGCCCTCAAGGCGGGCATAGGCCTTCGCCTTCGCGGCGATCTGCGAGACCTGGCCGAGCGCGAGATCGGCCAGCGGGAAGAGGCCGGCGGCTTCGTTTGCGACGAGGCCCTGCGAGCGGAAGGCGCGGGGGCCGGCGGTGACCTCGAAATCCAGGAAGAAGCGCCGAACATTGCCGATCGTCCACTCGTCGAGATCGCCGGGCCGCGTCTGGCCCGAAACGCGCAGAGCGATTTCGTCGTCGGTGATCCGGATCGAGTGGACGAGAGGCTGCCGCCCCATCTCGTCGACGAGCGTCGCGACAGCGCGTGCGGCATTGCCCGGCGCGTCGATATAGGAGTCGGCCGCCTGCGCCGCCGCGCCCGACAGCAGGAAGGCGATGCAGATCAGCACAAATGTGAAACCGCCACCCGACCGGCCGCACGTCATGAGTCTCTCCCCGCTGCCAACGCATTGCCGGAGCCCTGTCATGATGATTGTCTCGTGACGGTCCGGCAAGCGCGTTTATTCGCCCGGATCGCTCCGCCCGATTCATTCCGGCCGGTGACGAAAGCGTCTTTCCAATCGGCAGCCAGCGGATAAACTCCGCGCAGCCGCATCCCGGAATTCCGCTGCCCATGACGCTCCGCATCGCCACCTTCAACGTGGAAAACCTGCTCACCCGCTTCGACTTCACCGGCTTTCGCAACCAGGTGCGGCAGGACCGGGTGCTGAGGCTCTTCGACATCCGCAACGAGGCGGAATACCAGCGGCTCGAGGAGGCGCGCACGATCGCGCTGACCGACGATGCGCGGCAGCATTCGGCGCTGGCGATCGCCGATGCGGATGCCGATATCCTCTGCCTGCAGGAGGTCGACAACCTCGAATCGCTGCGCGCCTTCGAATACGGCTATCTCTTCAAGATGGTCGGCAGCGGTTACCGCCAGCACTACCTGATCGAGGGCAACGACACGCGCGGCATCGACGTCGCCGTGCTGATGCGCGAGGAGACACGCGACGGCCAGAAGATCGAATGCGTCGACGTGCGCAGCCACGCGGGCATCACCTACCGCGACTTCGGCCTCTTTACGTCGGACCTTGCGCCGTCGCTGAACCAGGACGACCGCATCTTCAAGCGCGACTGCCTGGAACTCGACCTGAGGATCGGCAACCGGCCCGTCACGCTCTATGTCGTGCATTTCAAATCGATGGGGCCGGGTCGCGACGACCTCGACGGGCGCGCCGCGACGATGCCGATCCGCGTCGCCGAGGCCAAGGCGGTCCGGCGCATCATCGAGAACCGCTTCGGAGCGGGACACACGGCAAACAAGAGCTTCGTCATCTGCGGCGATTTCAACGACTACCAGGAGAAGCTCGTCGTGGAGGGCGACCGGCGCAACGGGTATCGGTTCCGCGCGGTCGACGAGGCGGCAAGCGCGCTCGATGTCCTGAGCCAGGACGGCTTCGTCGAGAACGCCGTGCTGCGCCGGCCGGTCGACGATCGCTGGACGCTCTTCCACAGCCGCGGACCGGAAGAGCGCCACCTCTGCCAGCTCGACTATATCTGGCTGTCGCCGGCGCTGGCGGCGCGCAATGCGACGGCGATGCCGGAGATCGTGCGCGGCGGCCAGCCGTTCCGCACGCCATTCCCGCCCGGCCAGGAGGTGGAGCGCTATCCGAGGATCGGCTGGGACCGGCCGAAGGCATCGGACCATTGTCCCGTCGTCATGAGCCTCGACATATGATCGATGCACCGGCCGACGATCCTTTCGCCGGCTGGCCGGCGGAGGGGCAGGTCTTTCCGCTCGCCGGGCTGGCGATCCGGCTGGCTGCCGGGCCTCATCCCTTTCACGCCGCCGAGCATGTGGCGGCGGCGGCGAACTGGCAGGCGGAGATCGCCGCCAATCCGGCTCTCTTCAACGGCGACATGCTGCTGATCGATGCGCCGGTTCTCGCGGCCGGCGTGCTTGCCGCGAACGCCCATGTGACGCCCTATGCCACCTTTCTGCTCTGGCGCCGGCGCCAACCCGATTGCAAGGGCTTCCATCTCTTCGGCCTTCCGCTCGTCGTTTCGTCCGACGGGGCTTTGATCGCGGTGCGGATGTCCCGCCATACGGCCAATCCCGGCAAGGTCTACTGTGCCGCCGGCTCGCTTGAGCCGAACGACGTCGCCGACGGCCGGGTTGACCTCTTCGCCAACATGGCGCGGGAGGTGCACGAGGAGATCGGGCTCGTGCTCGCGGATGCCCGGGCCGACGCGACGGTTCATGCCGTGCGCGTCGACCGCGCCGTCACGGTGCTGCGCGTCTATCGTTTCGGCTCGACGGCGGACGAACTGCTCGCGGGCATCGCCACACATATCCTGCATGCCGAGGAGCAGGAGATCGACCAGGCTCTGGCGATCCGCGACGCCCGCCCGGACGCCTTTGCCTATCCCGCCTTCATGCCGCCGGTCCTTGCCTGGTTCTTCGATCGTGAGAAACGCTGATTACGGCTTGCCGCGGCCGTCCCGGCCATGCGACGGTCCGATCGTTGCTGCAGCAGGCAGAGGGAAACGGGAGTGAGTGCCGTGTCGCATCCCTATGCGATCTATGACGTCTTTAGCGAACGCAAGCTCGCGGGCAATCCGCTCGCCGTCGTCTTCGAGGCCGATGCGCTGACGGACGCGGCGATGCAGGCAATTGCCGGGGAGTTCAACCTGTCGGAAACGGTTTTCGTGTCCTCTGCCGGGAACGGCGCCCATGCCGCGCGGCTGCGGATCTTCACGCCGGCGCGCGAGCTGCCTTTCGCGGGACACCCGACCGTCGGTGCTGCCGTGGCGATCGCCGAGCGGCTGCACGGCGACCGGGCGCGCCCGCTCGATCTCGTCAGTGTCCTGGAGGAGAAGGTCGGGCCGGTCCGCTGCGCCGTTCGCCTTGCCGCGGAGGGCGCTTCCTTCGCCGAGTTCGACCTGCCGCGAAAGTCCACCCGGCTCGACGCGACGCTCGACCGGCAGGCGCTGGCCGACGCTTTCGGGCTGAAGTCGACGCAGATCGGCTTTGAGAATCATGTGCCGTCGCTCTGGAGCGCCGGCGTGCCCTTCGTCCTGGTGCCGGTGCATGATCTGGCGGCGGCGGCCGCCGTGGATTTCGACCCGATGCTGTGGGAGCGCTGCGCGCCCTTCGCGGACGGCCGGCTTGCCGCCGCCTACATCTACTGCCGCGGCGGCGTCAACCACGTCGCGCGGTTTCACGCCCGCATGTTCGCGCCGGAAATGGGGATCGTCGAGGATCCGGCGACAGGCTCGGCCGTGGCGGCGCTATCCGGTGCGATCGGCTTCTTCGACGGGCCCGTCGACGGCCACCACCCGTTCCTGATCGAGCAGGGAGTCGAGATGGGGCGCCCCTCGTTCCTGCACCTGCATCTCGACGTGGCAGGCGGGCAGATCGCCACGGCGCGCATCGGCGGCCAGGCGGTGCGGATCGCGCGCGGCACCCTCGATCTCTGAGGCCGCGGCGCGCGATCGCCGCCTTGCCGTCGCGTTAACCGAAGAAAATTTGCTGCAATGGGTAGACAAGCTGCGGCAAGGCCATTATACGCCCCTCCAGACCGCCGGAGCGGTTGTGTGGGTGATTAGCTCAGTTGGTAGAGCAGCTGACTCTTAATCAGCGGGTCCACGGTTCGAGCCCGTGATCACCCACCATTAATCCGCTGATTTTCCAAAATTTTCCTTTAACGCCAATGACGTTGCAGATCGTTTGTCGCGATCTACAGACCGTGCGCGGCTGGCGCGGCCGTCTTGGTCAAGCCGGTTTGGACATCGATGTCCGGTGCGTCTCGAGGAGGGCGTTCGCGCGTACGACGAGGTTTCGCATGACGGCGGTTATGGCAGGTTGGGGCAGTCTGCCGCTTGTGCCGTGTTGACCCTGTTCGGTCTGGAGGCGGGCTGCGACGAGGGCGGGCATCCGGAGCGCCTGCCGCAGGTCGGCGCCCCCGCCCGTACGCCCGCGCATCCTGCTTGCCGGGGACGACGTGCCGACGCGGATGAATACGGCGAAGACGCTGCCGGACCCCTGCGGCCGAGATTGCGGCCGGTGCCCCGTTCGTGACGACGCCGTGCGACATGCGCTACCCCGCCCGTGCCCTCGACGGTTCGAAACCGTCGACAGGAGGGCGATGGAGGGGCGGGACATCCGGCAGCCCGTTCGGGTTCGCGGCGACGCCAAAGGTGTTGATGAATCAGCGTCACTCGGATAAGGGAGGGACGCACGAAGAATGTCCACGTAGCTCAGCAGGATAGAGCACAGGATTCCTAAAGAAAATTGGGGGCTGCAGCGGGAAACTCTGCAGTCGATCTGCTCAAAGTCGGGGAAAGCTCTGCCGCACGCGGCTGCCGATCCCGAGCCAAGCGCCGGAGAAATCCGGCGAAGGTGTAGAGACTGGACGGGCAGCGCCTAAAGACTTCGGTCCAGGGTGAAGGGACAGTCCAGACCACGAACGTCCTCGGGCGGCGGCGAAAGCCGAAGTGGTATGAATCCTGGGGTCGGAGGTTCGAATCCTCTCGTGGACACCACTTCGTTTTTATCTATCTGATTTTAATTCGTTTTCCGGATTGGCGGTGCTGCGGCATTCGAGGCAGAAGCCAATCTGCTGGGCGGCCGTTCGCGCTGCGTGTGGGGCGTTGATGCGTTTCGCGGCCGCGCACGATCGCGCGGCCCGACGGGCGGCATGATCCCGGGTCAGCGCATGCGGGCCGGATTATTCGCTGGCTTCCTCGGCCTTCCGGTCGAGAATGAGGTCCTCGTCGGCCTCGGCCGTTTCCGTTTCGGATTTCGAGATGCTGGCCGTGGTCGTCTCCGTATCGACGGCGGCATTGACCTTGGAGTGATAGCTGCATTCGGCATAGGCCGCGGACGCAGCAAAGCCGATCGCGGATGCGAGAACGAGAACTGTCTTCATCGTCTGTTTCCTTGGCTGATGGTGCGACCGAGAGGCTAACCGGCACGGGCGCCGGCGCCAAATCACATGTTCGTTTGTCCTTGGCCTGGACTCAGGCGGGCAGGGGATGGAAGCGCTTCAGCGCCTGCTGGCCTACAATGACGAAAAACAGGAGCACGATCGCCTGGGCGATGGCGAAGGGCGGCTCGTTGCCGTTCGGCGCCAGCGCGTTCAGCGCATCGATCTTCAGGAAGGACTGCACCACCAGGACGAAAGTGTTGAAGTAGAGCGACACGGTGGAACAGAGGATGAAGACGGCGCGCCAGCGCCCGGCGAGCCTATAGCGATAGAGCGCCACCAGTGCGCCGATCAGGAACAGGCCGGTGATGATGCCGACGCCGATCGCCGGCGTGAAGACGCTGAAGGGAAACAGGAAACCCGTGACGACGGTCGCGACCGTCGTGAACAGGAAGGTCGCCGTCCAGCCGGACATGCGGTCCGAATGCAGCCAGCCGTAGAGCACGACGAAGCCGCTGACGATGCCGACGAGGCTGAGCACGACGTGAAAAAGCGTGAAGGGCGTCATACCGAAGATCATGGCCGGAAGTCTCCGCTAAGGTGATACCGGTCGCAATAGACCCCGAAACTTGTGTTTTGTAAATTTACTGTTTTTCGGAAAGTATTCCGTTTCGGCTTATTCTTGGCGTTTGTCAGGGGGAATGCCGGCGTCGCGAGCGGATATCGGTCGGTCTCCGGCGATGCGCCGTCGCTGAGCGGCCTGGCTCACGTGCCCCGCGAGGGCTTTCGCGGCCCGGCCGATGCGTTCAGTGCCGCAGCGGCGCGGACAAGCGCCTTCAGCGCTTCCTCGTCGATTTCATCACCCTCGTGGAAGTCGATGGCGCGCCGGGTGTTGCCCTCGAGGCTGGCATTGAACAGGCCCGCCGGGTCCTCCAGCGACGCGCCCCTGGCAAACGTCATCTTCACGGCGGACCTGTAGGTCTCTCCGGTGCAGATGATGCCGCCATGCGACCAGACCGGCACTCCGCGCCACTTCCATTCCTCGGTGACGTCGGGCACGGCCTGCCGGATCAGGGTCCGGAGACGGGCAAGCGTTTCGCCCCGCCAGCCGGCGAGCTCCCTGATTTTCACGTCGATCAGCCGGGAGGCGGACTGTTCGTCGGTCGAACCGCTTGTCGTCATGGCGGATGTCCCTTTCATCATGGTGCAGGTCGTCTACATCTTTTCGCCGGGCAGCCGGCTCGCCTGGTTCACCCAGTCGGTGAACTGTGCTTCGTCGAACGGGGCATTTTCGTAGACGTCGAGGTAGCGGACGTCCTTCTGCCGGGACGGGCCTGGCGGCGGCGGGTCGAGCGACGCGCCCCGGAAGAAGGCCACCTTCACGTATTTCGTCATGCAGTGAAAGCTGAGGAACCAGCCGTCTCCCTCCTTGCCGTAGAAGGGCGAGTTCCACTTGACGGCCTTCTGCACGTCGGGAACCACCCTCACGACGAGCGTGTCGATGCGGCGCCCGACCGCGCTTTTCCAACCGGGCATCGCCGCGAGATAGGCCTGCACCGGGGCGTCGCCGTAGCCCTTCGCGATCTGCGGATTGCCGCCGGAAAGCAGGACCACGCCGCCGGGCATCGCGGGTTCCTTCGACGCCTTGCGGTCGGCCGGGCTCTTCGTTGCGCCTTTCCGGGGCTTTGCGCCCGTCCCGTCGGTCATCCCGGCCCTCCTATCCGCGGGCGGCACGGCCGCTTCGCCATCTGACCGCATAGGGCAGTGCGAACAGATAGAGACCGGTGACGAGCAGCAGGATCAGCGGAAGCAGCGCCAGCAGCCCCACCCAGAGGGCGGACTGTTCCTGTCCCATGGCGACGAGATTGGCGACGACCGCCAGCGTGAAGCCCATCGAGAGCCAGCGATGAAACCGGCGGATCCCTATGTTCCAGTTCATGAAAACCTCCTCCAAATACAAACGTCGCGGGCCGGTGATCGATCGGCGGCTTCCGCGCGTGGCAGCGGTCAGTCCATCCGTGCCAGCACCTGATCGAGATTTGCGAGGAACGTCGGCCAGCCGCTCCGGGCGCCCTGGTAGTAGCGCGGCTGATCCGGCCGGAAGCCCGTCTGCTCCATCCGCAGGCTGGTGCCGTTGCCGGTCGGGGTGAGCGTCCAGGTGACGACGCCGCTGAGGCGGCTGTCGCCCCAGCTATAGGCCAGCGTCCTGTCCGGTTCGACCGTCAGGACCTGGCAGTCGACCGAACCCCAGTCGGCGCGAAAGCTGAAACGGTGATCGACGACGGGCATGAAGTCGGTCTTCATCAGCCATTCGGCGATCAGGTGCGGCTGCGTCAGCGCGCGCCAGATCTTCTCCGGCGGAAACGGAATTTCGCGCTCGATGACGACGGAAAGCGTTTCGGCGGCGGTGGCGGTCATTGGTCCATCCTTTTCAGCAGATCCTCGAGGTCGTCGAAGCGGTTTTGCCAGAATCCGGTCATTTCGCTCGTCCAGTCGACCAGCGGCGAGAGCGCGGCGAGGCGGGCGCTGTAGTGCGTCTGGCGGCCTTCGTGCCGGTCGTTCACCAGTCCCGCCTGTTTGAGGAGCTTGAGGTGCTTCGAGACGACGGGTTGCGACACGCCGGCCCGGGCGGTCAGGGCGCCGACGGTCTTTTCTCCTTCGCGGCACAGGCGTTCGAACAGGGCGCGGCGCGTCGGATCGGCAAGCGTTCTGAAAAGCACGTCCTGACCGTCCGACATGTCCATTGATACCTCGTTGGCTATGAATTTATATATAGCCGGTGAGCTATGTAAGCGTCAAGCGTCAATGGTGACCGGAATCTCGGCGGCCTGTCAGGCCGCGACCAGGCCGCTACAGCAGGAAGTCGTCGGCTGTCAGGACGAGCCTGCCTTGTAGCTGCAGCGAAAAATCCGCCTGGCCGTCGCCGTCGAGATCGCCCTCGACACGCGTCACGCTGCGCCCGCCGGCGGCGTCATGGTACCAGCGCAGTTCGCCGGCCTCGCCGGAGAAGGCCGCCCCTTCGTCGTCGAGCCACAGGAAACGATGGCCGGTGAGGCTGCGGTTTGCGTCGATCGGCGAAAGGTCGATCACGTCGCGTCCCGGGACGAAATCGAGGATGACGTCGCCGCCCGTCGCCGTGCCGCCGATTTCCGCGGCGGAGCGGAAAACAAAACGGTCGGCGCCGCCGCCGCCCGCAAGCCTGTCGGCTCCGATGCCGCCCTGCAGCCAGTCCTGGCCCGTGCTGCCCTTGAGGATGTCGGCGCCACCCAGCCCTATCAGAGCGTCTGCGCCCTTGCCGCCGAGCAACCGGTTCGCCTGCGCTGCGCCGATCAGCAAATCCGCGTCGTCAGCCTTCGAGCCGGCCGAGGTCCCGTCGCCTTCGAGCCTGGTGCGCGCGGCGGTTGCCACCTGCAGCTCCTCCGATCCGAAGGCCTTGCCGACGTCGTAGACTGCCTTCAGCCTGGCAATCGCCGGGGCGTATTCGGCCAGCATCGCGTCGACGCCCGGCAGGCCCTTGATCGCACCGGCCGCGTCGGGATCGTAGGTCGCCTCGTACCAGAGGATGTGGCCGCGATGATCGGCATACATGCGCCCGGCGTCGAGCGCTTCCTTCCTGGTCGCCGTGTCCTCGTCGCGGAACAGGCGAAAATGCTCCGCCTCGACATACCGCCGGTTGGCGATGCCCGGAATGGCGCTGCCGTTGGAATTGAAGCGGATCTCGTACCAGGCTTCGGCACGGTCGCCGGAGAGCACCGCGGCTTTCAGCTTGGGGCCGAGCAGCGAGGGGGCGTTGTAGGTCATGCTGAACAGCACGGCGCGTTCGCGCGATTCCGGGATGGCGGCGATCCAGCGGTCGATCATCGCGTCGTAGGCGGGGGCGATGGCGTCGAGCGCCGCCGCGATCTCGTCGTCTGAGGAGAACGTGAAGCTGGCCGGTACCGTCGCGTCCTCGTCGCTTCGCCAGGCGCGCATGACGGCATCCAGCCGGCTGTTGAGCAGCGACGTCTCGCCGCTCGCATAACTACGGTCGATGACGGACTGCAACCGCTCCTCGAGCGTCGCGTCCCAATGGGCATCCCCGACGATCGCTCTCAGCACCGGTTCGAGATTGTAGCGGAGGTTGAAGCCGATGCCGATCGTCGGTGCGGGATCGCTGGCCGCATCCAGATAGGCCCGTTTCGTCGAGCCTTCGAGGCCGACGAGGAGGTCGAAGGCGAAGGCGTCGTAGCGCTTCCCGTCGGTGATCCGGTTCCACTTGAGCAAGGCCTGCGCTCCGTTCCAGTCGCGAGTGTGCGAAAACGATCCTAGCCGCCAAGAGGTAAAGACCACCTCTCCGACCGCAATAAAATTGCTTGATCTATTGTGTAACGTTATGACATTACAGATTGCGTCGGACGCTCGTTCGACTTTCGGATTGTCGGCTGTGGAAGTTTGTGGCATGTCGGACGGCGATGGTGCGGTGCCGGGAGAGAATCCGGCGCTGCTGAAAAGGGAACACGGTGAGGACTACCCATCAGGGGCCGAGACCGTGGCTGCCCCCGCAACTGTAAGCGGAAAGTGCGTTCGCATCGTGCCACTGGCCGAAGGGCCGGGAAGGCGCGGACGTGCCGAGACCCGCGAGCCAGGAGACCTGCCATCGATCCTTGAAACCACAGCGGACGGGGTGTTCCGATGGACGCGCATGGGCTTTTGCCCGGAACCGCAGGGTTCCGGTTCAGAGATTTTGCCAGGCCTCCCGGAAAATCCGCAGGAGGTCGACCATGGCATCTGACAATTCCGACATCACCATCACGGTCTGCGCCGACTGCCGTCGGAAGGGCGCGCGCGCACGACCGGGCCGGCTAATCGGCGATGCGCTTGCCGCCCTGATACGGCCGGCGATGCGCGTGCACGTCGTCGAGGGCCGCTGCATGGCCGCATGCGACGCACCTGCGGCTGTCTCTATCCAGTCGCCCGGGCGGACGACCTATCTGTTCCAGGCGATCTCGGCCGACGGCGACGTGCCGGCGCTCGCCGAATTCGTGGCGCTCTACGTGCTGCGGCCGGACGGCTTGACGCGGGAGGCCGAACGTCCGGCCCTGCTGCGGGGCAAGACGCGGGCGCGCATCGCGCCGGCTCCGGCCGCCTAGCGGGGAGACGGTCATGACCTGCCTTTCGAATGGCGCGGAGCTCAGCGCCACCGGTCTCTCCTGGGGGCCCAGGCCGTCGCTCCTCCTCGTACGCGACGTGGAATTCTCGATTGCGGCCGGCGACCGCATGGCGATCATCGGCCCGAACGGCGCGGGCAAGTCGTCGCTGCTGCGCTGCCTTTACCGCGCCCACCGCCCGCTGCGCGGCACGGTGCATCTCGATGGCGAGGATATCAACGGACTGGCGGCGCGCGACGTGGCACGCCGGATCGCCGTCGTTCTGCAGGAAATGCCGGCCGACTTTCCCTTCAGCGTGCGCGACGTGGCCATGATGGGCCGCATCCCGCATCGCGAGGGCCTTGCCGGCTGGACCGACCGCGACCGCGCGACGGTCGCGCATGCGCTCGATCACCTGGGCCTTGCGTCGCTCGCCGGCCGACAGTTCGCGACGCTGTCCGGCGGCGAGAAGCAGCGCGTTCTCGTCGCCCGCGCGCTCGCGCAGGAGCCGCGCATCGTCATCCTCGACGAGCCGACGAACCACCTCGACATCCGCCACCAGCTCGAACTGCTCGAACTCCTGCGGCAACTCGGACTGACGATCGTCACGACGCTGCACGACATCAACCTCGCGGCCGACTTCGCGACCCGGGTCGCGGTCCTGAAGGACGGCCGCCTGGCGGCCTTCGGCACGCCGGATTCGGTGCTCGGCACCGCGCTGCTCTCCGACGTCTTCGGGGTCTCCGCCGTCGCGCAATCCGCCGACCGCACCCGCCGGTTCCATTTCACCATTGCCAACTGAACGAGAGGAATTCCGATGCCTGCCACTCTGCTGCGCCTTTCCCTGGCGCTGCTGCTCTTGAGCACCGCCCCGGCGCTCGCCCATCCCGTGACCGTCAGGAGCTGCAACCGCGACGTCACCTTCGACGCGGCGCCGTCCCGGGCGATCGCCAACGACGTCAATCTCGTCGAGATGATGCTCGCCCTGAAGCTCCAGGACCGCATGGTCGGCTATACCGGCGTGTCCGGCTGGAAGACGCTGGACGAGACGCTGCGCGAGGGCGTGCGGGAACTGCCGGAGCTTTCGCCGCAATATCCCAGCAGGGAAGTGCTGCTCGGCGCCGACGCGGACTTCTATTTCGCCGGCTGGAACTACGGCATGAAGGTCGGCGGCGAGGTCACGCCGGAGACGCTCTCGTCCTTCGGCATCAAGGTCTACGAACTGAGCGAAAGCTGCATCCACATCATGCGGAAGGGCAAGCCGAGCATGGACGACATGTTCACGGATCTCCTCAACCTCGGCAGGATCTTCGGCGTCGAGGGCAGGGCCGAGGCGCTTGTCGCCGGCTATCGAAAGGGGCTGGAGGCGACGACCAGGCGCATCGGCGCGATCGCGAAACCTGTTCGGGTGTTCGTCTACGATTCGGGCGAGGAAAAGCCCTTCACCTCCGGCCGCTTCGGCATCCCGACGGCGATGATCGAGGCTGCGGGCGGCGTCAACGTCATGGACGACGTCGAGAAGAGCTGGACGGAGGTCTCCTGGGAGCCGGTCATCGAGCGCAATCCCGAAGTGATCGTCATCGTCAACTACGGCGAGGTGACGGCGGAACAGAAGATCGCCTTCATGAGGGAAAACCCGGCCTTCAGGAACATCGACGCGGTGAAGAACGACCGTTTCGTCATCCTGCAATATGTCGAGGCCACGCCCGGCCCGCGCAACATCCAGGCCATCGCCCGGCTCGCCGATGCGCTGCATCCGCGCAACATGTGACACGCCACCGTTGCGGCACGGGCGCTCTCCGGCGCCCGTGCGTTTCCTTCCCTCAAGTCCTGCGATACTCCATGGCGCGCGGCCGTTATCCCCTGCTGATCGTTCTTGTCCTCCTGCTGTTCGCCTCGATCACCGCCGGCGTTTCGCTCGGCGCGACGCCGATCGCAGTCACCGCGGTCTGGTCGATCGTCGTCAACAAGATCGTGCCGGGGACATTCGAGGCAACGTGGAGCGCGGGACGGGAAAGCATCGTCTGGGATGTCCGCTTTCCGCGCACGCTTTTGGCCGGCCTCGTGGGCGCCGGGCTCGCGACCGTCGGTGCGGTGCTCCAGCCCGTGACGCGCAATCCGCTCGCCGATCCGCATCTGCTCGGCGTTTCGTCGGGCGGCGCCTTCGGAGCGATCTTCGCGCTGCTGCACACCGGCCTGGTCTTCGGCCTCCTGACGGTGCCGCTGTTCGCCTTCGCCGGCGCCCTTGCCGCCACGGCGGTCGTCTTCGGCGTGACGCGCTTCTCGGGCGGTACGGCCGACCGGCTGGTGCTCTCCGGCGTCGCCGTCTCCTCCGTCGTCGCCGCGCTCGCCAACCTTCTGATCTTCCTCGGCGATCCAAGGGCGGCGCATACGGTCGTCTTCTGGATGCTCGGCGGACTCGGGCTCGCGCAATGGAGCCATCTCGTCTATCCCGCGCTGGTCCTTGCCGCCTCGCTCGCCTGGCTCTGCCTCAAGGCCCGCGAGATCAACGCGCTGGCGATGGGCGATGAAACGGCCCTGACGCTCGGCGTGCACGTCGGCGCACTGCGCGCCTCGCTCTTCGTCGTCACGGCACTCGTCACCGGTGTCATGGTCGCCTTTTCCGGTGCCATCGGCTTCGTCGGGCTGATGGTCCCGCATCTCGTCCGCTTTTTCGCCGGAAGCGACAATGCCCGCGTCATTCCGCTGTCGGCGGCGGTCGGTGCGATCCTGCTCATCGGCGCCGACGTCGTCGCCCGGCTCGTCATGGCGCCGCAGGACATGCCGATCGGCATCGTGACGGGGCTCGTCGGCGGCATCGCCTTCGTCGTCATCCTCAACCGCCGCTGACGACCTTGCCCCGGAGCATCGCAGGACCTATCTGGACGGTTGTGCCACCGAGGAGAGCTTGCATGGGGTCCGCCGAAATCGTCTCGCCCGCCGACGTCATCGGCTATTGGTGCGAGACCCTGGATTCGAAGGACTGGTTCCGTTCGTCCCCGGAATTCGACGCGCATATCCGCGATCGCTTCGCAGCGACCCATGTCGCGCTGTCGCGGGCGGTGACGGCCGAGTGGCACGCGACGCCCGAAGCCCGACTTGCGGCCGTCATCGTGCTCGACCAGTTCCCGCGCAATATGTACCGGGCGTCGCCGCTGGCCTTCGCGACCGACTGGATGGCGCTCCGCGAGGCGCGACTCGCGATCGACCTCGGCGCGGACCGCGCCGTCGGCCAGGACCGGCGCCACTTCTTCTACATGCCGTTCGAACATGCCGAGGACCTTGCCGCGCAGGACGAGGCGGTGGCCCTATTCGAGGCTTTCGGCGATGAAACGTATCTCGACTATGCCCTGCGCCACCGCGACGTGATCCGGGAGTTCGGGCGGTTTCCGCATCGCAACGACTATCTCGGCCGGCCGTCCACGCCGGCGGAGGTGGCCTATCTCGCCCAGCCCGGTTCGGGCTTCTGAATACGGCGCCTTTCAATCGCCGCTCCCTCCTCATATTTTGCCCATGCGATTCTGTCTGCGAGGCGGTGAATGCTGCGAACGATCCGTTATTTCCTGCTGTCCCTGCTCTTGCTGACGGCCCTGTTCGCGACCTCGGCGCCGGCGCAGGACGCCGGCGCGGCCGCGGACGAAACGGTCGTCACCAATGTCGCGGCAGACGCCATCACCAAGCTTGACGGCGCGCGCAGGCAACTCGCCGATCTGAGGGTGGCGGTCGAGGCCGCGCGCGAGGACGAGCCGAAACTTGCCGAGCTGAAGGTCAAGGTGGAGGCGCTGACCCGCGACATCATCAACGCTTCGGTCGGCACGCGCGAGCGCTTCAACCAGATCAAGGGGCGTCTCGACGAACTCGGACCCGCGCCGGCAGACGGGGCGGCCCCCGAATCGGCGGTGGTCGACGCGGAGCGGCAGCGGCTGACGGCCGAGCGTGCCGAGATCAATGCGGTGACAGGCAATGCCGAGAGCCTGTCGATCGATGCGACGCAACTGTCCGACCAGATCACGCGGATCCGCCGCGATCTCTTCACCAACACGCTCTTCCGGCGCACGGAGATCACGCCGACGATGCTGTCGGATGCCGGCGACGCTTTTGTTAGCGAGGGCGATACGCTGCGCCGTGCGGTCGGCAGCTGGCTTCGCTTCGTCTGGGCCTACAAGCGCAGCGCCCTTTACACGGCCATTTCCATATCGATCCTGCTCGGGCTCGCCTTCTATGCCGGCGGGCGGCGCCTTTTCGGTCCGCTGATCGCGCGCCATCACGCGACGACCGAGCGACCGACCTTCACCCGCCGCCTGACGGTCGCCTTCTTCTCGACAACCGTGCCGACCTTCGCGCTCACCGTCTTCGTCGTCGCGACCTACGGCCTGTTCGAGGGGTTGAACATCCTCCGGCCGGACATCGCGCCGATCATCTCGATCACGCTGTCGATGCTTGTCAGCGTCGTCTTCGTCACCAGCCTCAGCCGCGCCGTCCTGGCGCCGGACCGGGCGCAATGGCGCCTGGTAAACGTCTCGGACCATGGCGCGCGCCTGCTCGGCTTCGCCATCTTCGCGATGGTGATCGCCAATGCGCTCGACTACATGTTCGGCGGCATCAGCGAGGCGATGGGCTCGCCGATCATCGTGACGGTGATCAAGAGCCTGCTCGCGGCCGTCGTCATCGGCCTGATCCTCATCTGGATGTCGCGCATCAAGCCGATGGTCGAGAAGGGGGGCGATCCCCATGTCGCTGGCCGGCCCTGGCCGCGCGCCTTTTCGGTCGCGCTGCTGCTGACGGGCCTCCTGCTCATCGGGGCGGCGCTCTTCGGCTATGTCGGGCTGGCGCGCTTCGTCGCGACGCAGATCGTCATCACCGGTGCGATGCTGATCACCATGTATATCGGCATCCTCGCCGGCAAGGCCGTGTCCAAGCCCGGTGCCTTCGTCGAGACGTCGCTCGGCCGGCATCTGGCCGAGCACTACAAGCTCTCGCCGATCGCACTCGATCAGGTGGCGCTCGTTTTCGGCCTCGGCATCTACTTCTTCGTCCTGCTGTTCGGCCTGCCGATCATCTTCCTGCTCTGGGGCTTCCAGGTGGGCGACATCCAGGCCTGGGCCTATCGGATGTTCACCGAAATCCGGATCGGGAATTTCTCGATCTCGCTCGTCGGCATCGTCGCCGGCATCCTGGTCTTCGCGTTCGGCCTGCTGCTGACACGCTGGTTCCAGCGCTGGGTGGACGGCAACGTGATGGAGCGCAGCCATGTGGATCCCGGCGTCCGCAATTCCGTGCGCACGGCCGTCGGCTATGCGGGGGTGGCGATTGCCGGTCTGATCGGCATATCGTCGGCCGGCATCGACCTGTCGAGCTTCGCGCTCGTTGCCGGTGCGCTCTCCCTCGGCATCGGTTTCGGCCTGCAGAACATCGTCTCGAACTTCGTCTCCGGGCTCATCCTGCTCGCCGAGCGGCCCTTCAAGGTGGGCGACTGGGTGGTGGCGGGGACGACGGAGGGTTTCGTGCGGCGCATCTCCGTGCGCGCCACCGAGATCGAGACCTTCCAGCGGCAGTCCGTCATCGTGCCGAATTCGGTCCTCATCAACGGACAAGTCGGCAACTGGACGCATCGCAACAAGTTCGGCCGCGTCGACCTCGCGATCAGCGTGCATGGCGGCAACGACCCGCGTCGGGTGATGGAGATCCTCGCGGATGTCGCGAGAAACCATGCGATGCTGCTGCGCAACCCCGAGCCGCTCGTCGTCTTTCTCGCCTTTTCGCCGCTCACCCTCGACTTCGAGGTCAGGGCCTTCGTCGCCGACGTGCTCAACGGTACGACCGCACGCACGGACTTGAGGGCCTCGATCCTGGAACGGCTGAGACAGGAGGAGATTCCGCTCTCCGGCCCCGCGGCGGCGGAGGTTCCGGTCAAGATCAGTCCGGAAGGGGCGGCCCTTCTGTCGTCCCTGCTGGAACGGGCGGCAGCGCCTTTCGCCGCCGGGACGTCCGGGCCGTCGGCGGAGACCGGCATGCCGCCGGATCGGGCTGCAGGCTCCTGAACGCCACATTCACGCCGCATTCAGCCATGGCGGTTTAAACCCTGTGCAAAGCCTGCGAGGAGCGATAGTGTTGCTCCGGGCTTTGAGAGGGCGGCGCGCGATGCGCCGGGCTGACATGTTGCGACTGACGACGATCCTTTTGACGACTGCCTTTCTCCCCGCGGCGGCTTCGGCGGCGACGGTGACCAACAAAGGCCCCGATACCGCCGTCCTGGTGGTGGTCGAGGGCGGCAGCCGGATGGAGGTCGCGATCGATCCGGGCGCGACCGAGAACATCTGCCCGGAAGGCTGTTTCGTGACGCTGCCGAACGGCGACCGCCTCGGCCTCACGGGCGGCGAGAACGTGGAGCTCGACGCCGGCACGGCTTCGGTCAAGTAGCGCGGCCCTTGCCGCGCGCGCTGGTGGCGCTTTCGCTTGACCGCCGGCATCGTCCTCAATTCACCTGTCGGGCGGCGTTCATTCAGCCGGCGCGGCAAAGGCGATTGTCCGGCCGCTCCGCATCGCATTCGGCGAGCCGGCCCGGCGGCCCCATGTTTTCATGCCTTCTAAATTTAACGCTTTCGCAAAGGCTTGCGGCTACCTGTTTACGCAGGGGAATTGTTTTTTCAGAAGGTAGCCATGTCGTTCATCGGTATTTCCGGAATGCAGTATTCCGGCGCATCCCTTTCGCATCACCGCATACTCGTTGCCGAGGACTCGAACGTCTTCACCTCCATGATCTCGAAGCGCCTCAAGGAGCTGTTCGACATCGACGTGGAGATCTGCCGCAGCTTCGAGGACCTTGAGCTTGCCTATGACAAGTCCTCCGAGAAAGTGACGCTGGCGATCTCCAACATCAACCTGCCGGGCGCGGAGAAGGGCGAGGCGCTCGAATATCTGATCGACCTCAGCATTCCGACCATCGTCTTCACCGGAACCTTCCAGCAGAAGACGCGCGACCAGCTGCTCTCCAAGGAGATCGTCGACTACATCATCAAGGACAACATCTTCGCCGTGGACATGCTGGCGGAATCGGTCTGCCGCTTCCTCACCAACCATCGCCATCACGTTTTGATCGTGGACGACAGCCCGACCGCCCGAGCACTGCTCTCGACGCGTCTGAGGCGATACAATTTCCGCGTCAGCATCGCCGAGAGCGGTGCGCAGGCGCTGGCGCTGCTCAAGACCCATGCCGACATCGGCCTGATGGTGACGGACTACAACATGCCCGACATCGACGGCTTCGAACTGACCCGCCGCATCCGCAGTACCATCGGCTCGCACCAGCTGCGCATCATCGGCGTCTCCTCCTCGACCGACCGCATGCTTTCGGCACGGTTCCTGAAGGCCGGCGGCAACGACTTCATCATGCGGCCGTTCATCGACGAGGAATTCTACTGCCGCGTGAATCAGAACCTCGACACACTGACGCAGATCAGGTCGGCACAGGCGCGGATCGCTGCCTGAGAGGCCGTCGGTCTGGAAATTTCCGGGGGGATCGGGGCCGGAATTCCGGTGTTTCGGAAACCTCACCCTGCGTGAGGTGATTTGCGACGCATGTTAACGGCTTGGTAAAGCCCCGTGGGTTGTAATGCGCATCGACGGGAACGCTATAAAGGTTGAAAAAGGCGTGGGCGTGGACAACGATCCGCAGCAAGCTACTGCATCCAGGCGTCATTCGGGGCGCCGCATGCTGTTGGTCGAAGATTCCCGCATGTTTTCCACCGCCATCCGCTACCGCCTCGAGCAGGAACTGGGGCTTTCGGTCACCCATTGCGGCGACATGACGAGCCTCAGGCAGCTGCTGGAGGGTACGACCGACTTCGCGATCGCCGTGCTCGACCTCAACCTGCCCGGCGCGCCGAACGGCGAGGCGCTCGACTACATCCTCGACAAGGGCATTCCGCCGCTGGTCTTCACCGGCGCTTTCAACGGCACGACGCGCGAGACGGTTCTTGCCAAGAACGTGCTCGACTTCGTGCTCAAGGACAATCCGTCCGCAATCCAGCAACTGGTCGTCGCCGTCGACAAGATCTTGTCCGGCGGACGGACCTCGGTGCTTGCCGTCTCCAGCAGCGACGAGGCGCGCGCCGAACTCGTGTCGCTGCTGCGTGCGCAGCAGTTCTCGGTTTGCGAAGCCGGGAACGGCGCGGCCGCATTGTCGCTGCTCGACTGCACAGAGCAGCCGGACATGGTCGTGACCGACCTCCGGCTTGCCGACATGGACGGACTCGAACTGCTGGCGACGATCCGCCAGTGCCACGGCGACGAGCGCATCCGCGTGGTCGGCGTCTGTGACGACCCCGACCGGATCGTGGCGGCGCGGTTCCTGCGGGCCGGCGGCGACGAATTCATCCAGAAGCCGTTCCTGGTCGAGGAGTTCAACAGCCGGATCCAGCATCTGGCGGCGATCCAGAAGCGGGTGCAGGAGCTGCAGCATATAGCGGCGCGCGACTTTCTGACCGACATCTACAATCGCCGGTACTTTTTCGAGGCCGGCCAGCGTCTTGTTGACCAGTCGCTGCGGCGCGGTGAGACGGTCGCCATCGCGATCCTCGACATCGACCACTTCAAGCGCCTGAACGACACCTACGGCCACGAGGTGGGCGACACGGTGCTGAAGGTCGTCGCCCGGCGCCTGAAGGCGCGCATCGGCGACCGCTTCCTGCTCGCCCGGCTGGGCGGCGAGGAATTCGGCGTGATTTTCCAGGGCGTCGATCTCGATCATGCGCTGGAGGAAAGCGAGGGACTGCGCGAACAGCTCGCCGCCGAACCGATCGACGCGGACGGCGAACCGCTGACCATCACGGTGTCGATCGGTCTTGCGGAGATTTCCGGGCGGGAGACCTTCGACAACTACCTGAACGCGGCGGACCAGTTTCTCTACATGGCCAAGCACGCCGGCCGGAACCGGGTCTTCTCCGAACTGTCTCTGATGACGGCGCTCGCCGTATAGTCACCCTCTTCAGACAAGGCGCCAGGGCGGGATCAGCGGGCGGCGGCGGCGGCCGTCGCCAGCGTCAGCTTGCGCTCGGCGCGCTCCTGCTGCGGCGAGCGGTTGTAGAGTTCGCGATAACACTTCGAGAAATGCGACGCCGACACGAAGCCGCAGGCGACCGCGACCTCGACGACGGGCATGGAGGACTGGACCAGCAGGTGCCGGGCGCGGTCCAGGCGGATCTCGAGATAGTAGCGGGCGGGCGAACGCCCCATCTCCTGGCGGAACAGCCGCTCGATCTGCCGGCGTGACAGGTCGGCGCCTTCGGCGATCTCCAGCAGCGAGAGAGGCTCGGAGAGATTGCTCTCCATGAGCTCGATGATCGACAGAACCTTGGCGTTTTGCACGCCGAGCCGGGCGCGCAGCGGCAGGCGCTGGCGGTCGTGCGGGCCGCGGACGCGGTCGGTCAGCGCCTGCTCGCAGACGCGGTTGACAAGATTCTCGCCGAAATCCTGGTCGATCAGGTTGAGCATCATGTCGAGCGACGCGGTGCCGCCGGCGCAGGTGTAGATGTTGCTGTCGATCTCGTAGAGATCGGCATAGACCTCGGCCTGCGGGAAGGCTTCGGCGAAGCCCGGCAGGTTCTCCCAGTGGATCGCGCAGCGCTTGCCGGACAACAGGCCGGCCTGCGCCAGCACATGGGCGCCCGTACAGAGCGAGCCGACGGAGACGCCGCGATTATAGGCCTCGCGCAGCCATGCATTCACCGACTTGTTGTAGAAATCCTCGACATAGATGCCGGAACAGACGAGCAGCATGGAGGGGCGGGCCTCGCCGCCGAGGAACTTGCGCTCGTCGGCGAGCGACGAGTTGACCTCGATGCCGATACCGCTCGACGACAGCACCTGCAGGCCGTCTGTCGACGCCAGGCGCCAGCTATAGGCCTCGTAGCCCAGCATGCGGTTGGCGATGCGGAGCGTTTCGATTGCGGCCGAGAAGGGCAGCATGGAGAAGTTGGGCACAAGAAAGAAGACGAGGGAACGCTTTTTGACCTGTGTCTTGTTCATCGGAGGGTCCACGTTGGGTGCCTATGGTCCAGCGTCGCTTGGAATCCCGGTGTCGCGCTTTCCTGTTTGCGACATTGGCATGGATAAGCACGACTGTGAAGCGCTCGTTTGGCCTTGCAACTCAATTCGTTGCGCATGATCTCTGGCATTTTGGCAATGCTGGATGGGAGTTGCCAATTGCGACACATCCTGTGCTTGTCCGGTCACGGCACTGTTCTGATTGCGAATCCGCGTGGCGCGGCTGGCAACGCTCCCGGGCGGGATGGGGCCGTGCGGCAACGATTTGTGGACAGAATGGTCTCCGCCGTCGCCATGGACCGGTCAACCGGTCGCTTTCACGGTGTCGCGATGTCAGGATGGCCGGGTTGAGTCTTTGAAGGTGGATCATGCTGGGGAACGGTTACACGGATGTGCCGCCGGGAAAGCTGGCGGCTGTCGTCACCAGTCTTGAAATGCGGGAGCGGCCCGGCAAGGGCCGGGATCCGGAGCAGCCCGGTCTGACGCTCCGGCATGTCGCCGCGCCGGCGACGGACTGGTATCGCGATCTCTATCGCCGTATCGGTACGGAGTGGCTGTGGGTGTCGCGCCTCGTGATGCCCGCGGAGGAACTGACGTCGATCATTGCCGATCCGGCGGTCGAAGTCTGGGCCGTGCTGCGGGAGGGAAAGGCCGAGGGCCTGCTGGAACTCGACTTCCGTGAGGCGGGGAGCTGCGAACTGGCCTTCTTCGGGCTGACGCCGGCGATCATCGGCCAAGGTGCCGGGCGCTGGCTGATGAACCGCGCGATCGAACGCGCCTGGTCGAGGTCGATTCGCCGCTTCTGGGTGCATACCTGCAGCATCGACCACCCGTCGGCGCTTGGCTTCTACATCCGGTCCGGCTTCGTGCCCTATCAGCGGCAGATCGAGGTCTTCGACGATCCGCGCCTTTCCGGCCTTCTGCCGCGGGACGCGGCGCCGCACGTGCCGCTGATCGTCACCGGCTGAATGAAAAGGCCGCCGGCGGATCCCTCGGGATCACAGCTGGCGGCCTTGGTCTACTCGGTGTTTTCGGGCGGGACTGTCCGAATTCATCGCGCCGTCCGCTGCCGGTCGCTGATGTCAACGGACGGATAGCCGATATCCTTCATGACGTCGAAGGGCAGGCTTTCGAGCGCCTGTTCGGCGCTGTGGCGGCGCCATGCGTCCGCGATCCGCGAAAAGAGCGCGCGGAGCGGCAGGGAGACCGAGTGTGCCGGGCCGGTCGTATGTTCGAATGTTATGCTAGCCATCTCAGGGTTCCTTTCGAGCTTGGGAGGCTTGATCGAAAGGTCGCGACCTTGTGAAGAGAATGCCGCAACCTCATTCATCAATCAAACGAATATATTTGATTGGATGCATCAGCGGTTTTCATGTGTTGCGCGGACCGGCCAGCCGATGTCCCGCTGGATTTCCGGTGACAGGCTGTTCAGTTCGTCGAGGGCGCGCCGTTGCCGGCGGCGGCGAAGAACCTCATCAACCATCGAGCGGATTGCAAAGCGAAAGCCCTGGCCCGACACGCGCACGGCGAGGGGATTTTGCGACCTCTTGTTGTTCATCTCACTTCTCCTTTCTTCCGTCCAATTGCAGATTGACTATCGCTCCAATGGATGGTTCAATCAAACGAAATGAAATAACTCTTTAAGTCAAAAAATCTGATCTTGGAGGAACCGATGAACCTGATGCTGCGCCAATCGCTCCCGCTGCTGGAACTCGACATCCTCAAGACCTTCGTGGCGATTGCCGAGACGGGCAATTTCACGACGGCCGCGGAATCGGTCCATCGAACGCCGTCGGCGGTGTCGATGCAGATCAAGAAGCTGGAGGAACTGCTCGGCTGCACGCTGTTCCGCCGCGATGCGCGCTCCGTCGTGCTGACGCATCATGGCGAAGTGCTCCTCTCCTATGCCCGACGCCTCATCGCGCTCAGCAACGAGGCCGTCTCGCGCTTCATGATGCCCGACATGAACGGCGTCGTTCGTCTCGGCGCACCGGACGACGTCGGCGAACTGATCCTGCCGGAGGTGCTGAAGCGCTTCGCCGAGAGCTTCCCGTCGATCGCCGTCAACGTCTCGATCGAATCGAGCAACGCCCTGCGCCGGGCGGTCGCCGAAAAGCGGCTGGACCTCGCGATCTTCAATTCGTCCAATCCGGAGGCGACCGTGCCGGGCGAAATCCTGCTCAAGGAGCAGCTCGTCTGGGTCGGCAAGAACTGCGGCACGGCCCACCTGAAGAACCCGCTGCCGGTCTCGGTCTGGGAGGAGGGCTGCATCTGGCGCGGCAAGGCGCTCGAAGAACTGAGCCGTTCCGGCCGCGAGTTCCGCGTCGCCTATTTCTGCGCCCATCACATGGGCCAGCAGGCGGCGATCCGCGCGGACCTCGCGGTCGCGCCGCTCGCCCGGTTTCTGGTGCGCGACGACATGGTGGCGCTCAGCGAGAAGGACGGGCTGCCGGACCTCGGCCACTATCATATCGGCATGGTGGTTTCCGACGAAGCCGAGGCGCCGGCGCTCGCCGTCGCGGACTATATCCGCGCCGCC
>NZ_JAKGBU010000028.1:46407-55892 GCF_021555155.1 Rhizobium alarense | reverse complement strand
ATATAAGGAGCAGTCCAATCGACTGCAAGGCGTCATTCGCCCGGAAATCACGCAAATTCAGCACTCTGACCGGACATCGCGCCATTCCGGACGCAATGTGGGCGCGGGCCGCGCAGCCGTCAAGCCGTGGACACGAAGCAGGGCGGAATGCGGCGGATTCAGCCTCCGGTCAGGATGTCGAGAAGCGTGGTCCGGCGGGTACCGGTCGACTCTCCGCCCACCTCTGCGGGCGGCACGAGCCCGCCGTCGCGCGCGGTCGACCCGGTATGCTCGCCGGAAAGGCCTTCCGCCGGAACGGGACGCTCCTCCAGGCCGAGCGTGCGGGCGACGATGTCCGCGATGGTCTTCGGCTCTTCGCGGCGTGCGATCGGCACCTCCTCCACCGGGACGGGCATTTCGCCGCCCGCCGTGCCGAACAGCGGCGACGGCGGCAACCCTTCGTGGGCGGCCGTCATGAAGCGGTTCCAGGCCTTGGCCGGCAGGCCGCCGCCCGTCACCTTCTTCATCGATTTTCCGTCGTCGTTGCCGAACCAGACGCCGGTCGTCAGGTTGCTGGTATACCCGACGAAGAGCGCGTCGCGGAACGACTGCGTCGTGCCCGTCTTGCCGGCCGCCGGCCAGCCGGACAGTTTCGCAGCCTTGCCGGTGCCCTCCGTCAGCACGCGCATCAGCATGCCGTTCATCTGCGCCACGATCTTCGGATCGAGCACGCGCGGCGGATTGTCGTAGCGGTTGTCGTAGAGCACGCGCCCGTCGGCGGTCGACACGCGCCGGATGATGTGCGGCGTCGCCTTGTAGCCGCCGTTCATGAAGGGCGCATAGGCCGACGTCAGTTCGACGAGCGTCACCTCGGACGTCCCGAGCGCGATCGAGGCATTGCCCTGCAGTTCCGATTCGATCCCGAGGCGATGTGCGAGCTGCACGACCTCCTTCGGCCCGATCTCCATGACAAGCTGGGCGGCGATCGTGTTCAGCGAATTGGCGAGCGCGGCGGCAAGCGTCACCTGGCCGCGGAACTTCTGGTCATAGTTTTCCGGCGTCCACTTGCCGATCTTCACCGGCGCATCGTTGCGGACGGAAAGCGGCGAGCGGCCATTCTCCAGCGCGGCTGCATAGACGAAGGGCTTGAAGGCGGATCCCGGCTGCCGCTTCGCCCTGGAAGCGCGATCGAACTGGCTTGCCGCATAGTCCCGGCCGCCGACGATCGCCCGGATGGCACCGGTACCGTCGACGGAAACGAGGGCTGCCTGCGACGCATCGCGCGCGGCCCCCTCCTCGTCGAGCACGGCGATGATTGCTTCGTCGGCCTCTCTTTCCAGGTCGAGGTCGATCGTCGTGTCGACGACGAGGTCCTCCTTCACGTCGCCGATAAGGGCCGCGAGCTGGTCCATGACCATGTCGGCGGCATAGTGTTCGGCGCCGGACCAGTAGCTCTTGGCGCGCGTCGGCGTCTGCGACATCGCGGTCTTGATCTCGCTTTCCGTGATGAAGCCCGCATCGCGCATCGCACCGAGCACCACCTGGGCACGCGCTTCCGCCGCCTCCGGGTCACGCGCCGGCGACAGCCGGGACGGCGCCTTCAGGAGGCCCGCCAGCGTCGCCGCCTCGGCGAGCGTGACATCGCGCGCCGACTTGTTGAAATAGCGACGCGACGCGGCCTCGACGCCGTAAGCGTTCGATCCGAAGAACACCCGGTTGAGATACATCGCAAGGATCTGGTCCTTGGTGAACCTGTGCTCAAGCCAGAAGGAGAGCAGCACCTCCTGCACCTTGCGCTCAAGCGTCCGCTCGGGCGAGAGGAACAGGTTCTTGGCGAGCTGCTGGGTCAGCGTCGAACCGCCCTGCACCAGCCTGCCGGACACCAGGTTGGTGGCCATGGCGCGCGCGAGACCGAGCGGATCGATGCCGAAATGCGAATAGAAGCGCCGGTCCTCGATGGCGATGACGGCCTGCGGGATGTAGGGCGACATGTTTTCGAGCGACAGCGCCTCGCCGCCGGTCGCGCCGCGATTGGCGATCGCTTCGCCGCCGGCGGCGAGGATCTTCACATTCGGCGGGCGCTCGGGCACGGCCCAGGTCGTGGCACTCGGCATGCGGGCGCCATAGTAGAGGACGAGCGCCCCGACGCCCATCGCACCCCAGATGCCGAGGACGATGCACCAGTAGGCAAGCCTGCGCACGATGCCGAGAAGCCCGCCGGACGTGCGGCGTCTTGCGGTTCTCTTCGGCGCCGGCCCGGCGGAACGGCCCCGGCCGCGCCCCGAACCGCTGCCGGCGACCCGTTCGCCCGCACCGAGGCGAAAATCGCCGGCGCCACGGCCGCGGCCACCTTCGAAGGAGGGCTCGATGCGAGGGGACTTGCGGTTGCCTGCCATGCCGGGACGGCCGTGCCTTTCGTTAGACGGAGGTCGGGTGGACTCTAAATGCGGCGATTTAAGGGGTGGTTAAGGCCTTCGAAACGGAAACCCTCGCATTTTCGGCGCACGCAAATTCGCCGCCGCGCGAGCCGCAGCTTTGCCTCAGGCGGACACGATCGATGCCGCCGCATGGCAGGGAAACATGATAAGACAGGAGCGTCGCAGCGGAGCAGGGACGATGGTTAGATGGACCGCGATATGGAGCCTCGTGCTGGCCTCGACGGCCCTCGCGCAGGCGTCCTATACCAATCCACGATACGGCTACAGGATCGATGTCCCGCCGGGCTTCAACCTTTCCCAGGAGTCCGACAATGGCGACGGACGCACCTACATCGCGGCAGAGGGCCGCGCATCCCTGGCGGTGTGGGCCAATTACCTCTCCGGGAGCGACTTCGAGACCGAGATGGCCGAACGCATCGCCGACAGGACGCGGGGGGGTGGAGCGTCACCTACAAGCGGGCCACGGCAGGCTGGGTGAGTTTCAGCGGAACCCGCGGCGATCGCATCTTCTACCACCGCGCCATTCTTCTCTGCCGTGACGCGGCGGCGCACTTCCTGATCGAATATCCACAATCGATCAGCCGGCAGATGAACGCATTTGTCGGCCCCCTGGTTGAATCGCTCAAACCGGCCGCGGGCTGCGTGGCAAGTCCCGAAAGCGCACCGAACGCCAACTGATCGGCAATCGAAAGCTGCCTGTGAGGAACGGCCGCGTCGCGGAGGCCGGCAACGGCGTGCGATACGGAAAGGGCGGCCCGAGAGCCGCCCTGTCGATTGTTCGCGATGCTTCGCCGCTCAGTAGTAGGGCGACAGGCACTGCTGGCGCGGGCCGCCATAGGGCTGGAACGTATTGTCGTAAGCCCGGTAGGAACGGTAGCGCGCGTAGCACCATTCGACGTGGCGCGGGTTCACGCCGGCATCGCGATAGACGCGCGGCTGGCTGGCGATCGCGCCGCCGATGATGACGCCCGTACCGAAGGCGGCATACGGATACCAGTAGCCGTCGTCCCACCGACGATAGCCCGGCCGCGCGTAGCGGTAGCCGCGGTGACCGCGGTAGTAGCCGCGGCGGTAGCGGTACTGAACGGTCTCGACATCCGTGGACGCGGACGCGGCAACGCCGGCCCGCGGCATTGCCATGGCCGGAGCCGGCACCAGACCGGTAACAGTCACGGCGACTGCCAGGGCGGCCGCCATGGAGGTGGTGATGAACTTTCTCATCTGACGTACTCCCGATTGAAATTCTGCTCATCGCACTAGACTAACACGTCCGGCATGATGAATTAATTCGCCTGAACGGGATATGAACCGGACCTGTGGCGGGATTGGGTCAAATAACGGATGCGGAAGAATTAAATCGGGAGGTCCCGTCCCCCGTCGGCGGGCCGACCCACCGGCAGGCCGGGTGGCGGCATGTCGCCGCAAGAAGCGCGTCGAGACACTGCCAGGCCGTGTCGTCGTGAACGAGGTGATGCGTCAGGATGCCGATGACCGCACCGCGCCGCGTCCGCACCTGATCGAGGACCAGCGGCATCAGGACATCCGCCGCCTTCCCGCGCCGGGCCGCCCAGTCCATCAGATCGACATGGGTGTTGAAAAGCCGGATCGGCGCATCCTTCTCGGGACCGAACACGGAGAGGGTCGAAAAACCGTGTTCCGGCAGGCTCGGCACGAGCGCGGGGGCTATCCGGTTCCACGGCGGCACGAGCATCGGAACGAACTGTCCGCCGAACAGCGAACGCAACCGCCTGAAGCCGTCCGCCAGCTCCCGCAGGACCTCCTCGGTTGGGCGATGCCCGCCGAGTTCCTGCGTCTTTTCTCCGGACGGGGCATGGTTTTCATGCGACCATCCGTGCACCGCGACCGTCACCGTCCCGATCCCCCGCAGCCGGGCCGCCAGGGCTTCGTCCGCGTCGCGCGGAATGACGGCGAGGGTCAGCGGCACGTCGTGCGTCCGGGCGATCAGGAGAAGCCGGTCGAGCGCCTGGGTCGGCTTGACGGCGTCGTCGTCGCGCAGCCAGAAACGAACCTCGCCGCCGCCCGCGGCGATGCGATCCAGTTCGTCGCGGAGCGCCGAAACGGCCTCGATCATACCCGTTTCCCCCTATCGACATGCCGTTCGACGATCGCCTCCAGCCGATCCGCCGCCCCCTCGACCGAATGTTCGGCGCGAACGATCCGCCGGGCGTTTTCCGCAAGCTCCCTGCGCCGCCGGTCGTCGTCGAGCAGGCCCGCGATGGCGGCCGCATAGGCGACGGCATCGCCGGGCGGCGTGAGCAGGCCGGTCTCGCCGTCGCGCACGACCTCCGGCACGCCCGCGACGTGCTGGGCGATGACCGGCAGGCCCGAGGCCTGCGCTTCCAGATAGGCAAGCCCGTAGGCCTCGCCGAAACCGGGCCAGACATGGATCACCGAACGGCGCAGGATCGACGAAACCTCGGACGGCGAACATTCCCCGTGCCAGCGGATGCGCTCCGGCGCAAAGCGGGAAAACAGCGCCCGCACCTCGCCCTGCAGCGGGCCGTCGCCGACCACCGACAGCGACCAGGGGCGATCGGCGATATGGCCGAGCGCCTCGGCGAGCAGCGTATAGCTCCGCATCTTGTCGCCGGCGCGCATCATGGCGACCGTGACCAGGGCGCCGGCCGCACCCGCACCGATGGCTTCGCCATAGGGCGCGAGGTCGATGAAGGGCGGCAGGCGCTCGACGGGTGTCGCCGGTGCCGCCTGCCGCAGCCCCTCGACGTCGCGGCAGGTGAAGGCGATGTTCACCGCCGCCTGCCGGAGCGCGGCAACGACCTCCGCCTGCGCCGCGGCCCACGCCCCGCCGTCGCGCTTTGCGGCATAGGAGGCTTCGGCCGTGACATAGGGTATCGCGAAACGCGTCGCCACCGCCGGGCCGATCAGGTCCGGCGCCTTGTAATAGGGATGATAGCAGAACCAGAGGTCCGCCGGTCCCCTGCCCCGCCACGCGGCCTCGATCCGCGCAATCTCCAGCGCCGCCGCCTGCCGGACCGCCGCGTGGCCGGCCGGTTCGCCGACATGGCTGCGCAATTCGGACACCAGGTCGACCTCATGACCCTTTCGCGCGAGCGCCTGGACGAGCAGCCGCGCCATCAGCCGGTCTCCGGAGGGAACCGGATGCCGCGGCGACTTCATCGGCGCGTAGAAGGCGATCCTCATCGCACCGTGGCCTTGAACACGCCGGGCTTGGACAGGGCGGGAGAAGGGAGCCTTTTCACCACGATTTCCACGCGATCAGCAGCCCTCCGTCGGCAGCGCGGACCTCGTCGCGCAGGCGTTCGACCGCTTCGAAGGGCATCAGCCGCGGCAGGCTGCCGGCGACGAGCGCCGCATCGGCGAGCGTTACGGAGCCGGTCCGGCAGCAGACGGTGAAGACCAGCGGGCCGGTCGACCACCAGGCCGGCGCCAGCGGCATGGCCCGCCAGACCTCCGGCAACACCGCGACCAGCCGTTCGAACACAGGATGGCGCGGCGGCGCGGCGATGAAGGAATTGGCAAGCAGCAGGCTGCCGGACGGTGTCTGGCGCGGGATCGTCTCGTCGAGCACCGTCAGGCCGACCAGCGGCAGCACATCATGGAAGGCGATGTCGTCGCGCGCCGGGTACCAGTCGCAGTCGAGATAGAGGCCGCCCTCCTCCCGCAGGATAAAATAACGGGCGACGTCCACCGCTCCCGGAAAATCACGGGTTGCCAGCATTCCGGCGAAGACCGGGTCGTCCTCGAGGCCGAGCCTCCGCAGGTCGGCTTCGCGCCAGAGCCGGTAGGCATAGCCGTGGCGTGCCGCGTGGCGCGCCCAGGCCTGTGTCGCAGGCGGGACCGGGCCGTCGCCGATCCAGATCTGGTGGATGAGGCGCGGCACCGGCGCGGCATTGGCACGGGCGATGGCCCTCCGCTCCTCGCTGCCGGGGCGACCGCAGCCGGCGATCCTTTCGGCCGGGGGCACCATCGTGTACTGATAGCCGGCGCGCGCCACCGCGTCGCCCTCTGCCTTGGCGAGTTTCAGGAACAGGGAATGCACCTTGCGCGGCAGGCCGAGGAGCGTCACCTCGTCATGGGCGGCCGGAACGGCGGTCCGCGCCATGTCATCGAGCCGGGCCCGCGCCTCGTCGTAGGCCCTGGTGTCGATCAGCGACCGGATCCCGGCGATGGCTGCCCGATACTGTTGCCTGCTCTCCATGACCCCTTCCGGCGCGCCCTCCATGGCGACGGCCCACTGGCTACGTCGGCCGTTGCAATCCGTCAAGCAAGGAGATCAGCCGAGCCGGCAGGCCGGCAGGTTCAGTTGCTATTGCCGGCGTCTTCCTTGGCGAGTTTCTGCCAGGCGTTCTGCTGGGACAGCATGCCGCGCAGATAGGCGACATTCGCCTCCGCCTGCTCGGCCGTCAGTTCCTGCCGGGCGATGTTCTCCGCTTCCTGGAAACGGCCCTGGAGACCGACGATGAGGGCGAGGTTCTGCCGCACGCTGCTGTCGGCGCCGGGTTGCGCGGCGGCAGACTTGAGGTAGGTTTCCGCCGTCCGCAGATCGCGGGTCAGCATGTAGGACATGCCGAGATTGGACAGGACGGAGGATTCGTTCGGATTGATGTCGAGCGCCTCGCGATAGCGCTGGCGCGCCTCCGTCGAGCGACCGAGCTGATCGAGGATCGCGCCCTCCGCCGATTTCAGCCGCCAATCGGGACGGTCGGGCGTCTGGGCCCGGCTGATCGTGTCCAGCGCCTGTTCGAGCTGGCCTGCAGCTGCCTGCGACTTGCCGTAGGCCGCGAGCACCTCGCGATCATTCGGATGGAAGATCGCGACCTGCTGCATGACGGCGAGCGCCTGGCTGCTGCGCCCCGTCATGCGCAGCAGATTGGCGTAGTTCAGGCCCGCCTGGCGGTTTTTCGGGTTTTGCTCGTAGGCACGGCCGACACTTTCCGCAGCGCCCCGGAGCTCGCTCTGGTTCATCTCGGTAACGGGCTTCGAGAGCTGCGGGATCGATCCTGTCGTTTCCGCGCTCCGGCGGCCGGAGGCGCAGCTCGACAACGCGATCGCCATCAGCACGGCGATAGCGAGAGCCTGCAAAGGCTTACCGAACGATGGAGCGCGACCGCTGACAACCATGACCTGTCCCCGAGCAGAATGTCTTCTTCCTTGAGGGTGCATGAACGAATCGCCCCGCAATCCTCGCTCCAGCAATAATCTGTTAACCCTAACGGACCGTTAATGCGCCGATTCCCATCGCGCCCGAAAGCAGGTCCATGGCCCCCTATCAGTTCATCGATCGCCCCTCTCCGTTCAATTCCCGCAGCGGCCGCACGCTGCCGATCTTCGCCGTCACGCCGGCGCATATCGAGACGGGCACGATCGACCCGATTGCCCTCGACTGGGCCAAAAAGGCGGGATTCAAGGCCGAGGCGGGCGCACTGCTGCTCGTGCCGACGGCGGACGGCCACCTCGGCGGCGCCCTCTTCGGTCTCGGCGGCAACCCGTCCGAGGCACCCTTCCTCACCGGAAAGCTCGCACGCACGCTGCCGGCCGGCGACTGGCACATCGAGACCGCACCGCTGACCGCCAACCGGCTGGCGCTCGGCTACGGGCTCGGCAGCTACCGCTTCGACCGTTACCGCCCCGCAACCAGCGAGGCGCCGACGCTGCTCATTCCGGCAGATGCGGATGCCGCCGACATCAAGCGGCAGCTCGCCGGCATGTTCCTCGCCCGCGACCTCATCAACATGCCGACCAACGAGATGGGACCGGAGGCCATGGAGCAGGCGTTCCGTGCGCTCGCCGCCCACTACAAGGCGGAGGTGAACGTCGTGCGCGGCGAGGACCTGCTGCGGCAGAACTTTCCGCTGATCCATACCGTCGGCCGGGCCTCGGCCGAGGCGCCGCGCCTCCTGGAGCTGCGCTGGGGCAAGAAGAGCCATCGCAAGCTGACGCTCGTCGGCAAAGGTGTCTGCTTCGACACCGGCGGCCTCGACATCAAGCCGGCCGCTTCGATGCTGCTGATGAAGAAGGACATGGGCGGCGCCGCGAATGTCATGGGCCTCGCCCTGATGATCATGGATGCGAAGCTGAAGGTCGATCTGCGGGTGCTCATCCCGGTGGTCGAGAACTCGATCTCCGCCAACGCCTTCCGGCCGGGCGACATCTACCGGAGCCGCAAGGGCCTGACGGTGCAGATCGACAACACGGATGCGGAGGGCCGCCTCATCCTGGCCGACGCGCTGGCGCTCGCCGACGAGGAGCAGCCCGACCTCCTGATCGACATGGCGACGCTGACCGGTGCCGCAAGGGTGGCGCTCGGGCCGGACCTGCCCCCCTTCTTCACCGACGACGACGACCTTGCCGCCGATCTCAACGAGGCGAGCCTCGCCGCCGACGATCCCTTGTGGCGCCTGCCGCTCTACAGGGGATACGACAAGGACGTCTCCGCCAAGATCGCCGACCTCACCAATGCGCCGTCGGGCGGCATGGCCGGGGCGATCACCGCGGCGCTCTTTCTCAAGCGCTTCGTCACGCAGACGAGAAGCTGGCTGCATTTCGATATCTTCGGCTGGACGCCGGTGGAACGGCCGCATTCGCCGGTCGGCGGCGAGGCCCAGGCGATCCGCGCCCTCTATCGCCATATCCGAACCTTCGCCGGCTAAATAGCCGCTTGCCCTCTTCCCGCCAGGCGAGCGATACGGTAGCGTAACGAACGACCTGAACCATCCGGAGCTGCCGTGCCGCTTGATCTCAGCCCCTCCCAGGCGCTCGGCCTCTGGCACGGCGTGACGCTGGAGCAGGTGCGCCTCGACGGCAGGGACCTGACATTGCGCCAACTCGCGATCCTGCTCGAGATCTATCTCGTGCCGCCGCCGCATACGGTGCGCGGACTGGCGGCGAAGCTCGGCGTGACTAAGCCGGTCGTCACCCGCGCGCTCGACACGATGGGCGAGCTGAAGCTCGTCACCCGCAGCCGCGATGACAAGGACCGCCGCAACGTCGTCGTCAAGCGGACGGTGGAGGGTGCGCTCTATCTCGAAAAGCTCGGCGACGTCATCATCGGCCGCGGCCGCGGCC
>NZ_JAKGBU010000028.1:27193-46307 GCF_021555155.1 Rhizobium alarense | reverse complement strand
GAGATCGATCATGCCAGACAATCCGGACCGCCGCCTGAACGCCTATCGCCCCGATCTCGCCGAGGAGGCCTTACGCGATGTCGTCGATGCGACGCGCTACGTCGGCGGGACGCCGGCGCGCATCGCCATCGCAATCACGCCGCTTCGGGCCCGTCCGGACGAGAGTTGCGGCATCGATACGGAGCTTCTCTACGGTGAACCCCTCCGCGTGCTCGACCGCGCCGATGGCTGGGCCTGGATCAAGTCGGAGCTCGACGGCTATGTCGGCTATCTCCCCGAGGCGGCAATCGCGGCGGGCGACGATGCGGCGGACCATATGGTCGTCGCTCCCCGAAGCTTCGTCTACCGGGATGCCGATCTCAAGACGCCTGTCCGCTTCGCGCTTTCGATGGGCAGCCGCCTTCGCGTGGCCGGCGAGGCCGAAACGCGCGGCACGCGCTACCTCGCGCTTTCCGGCGGCGGATTTGTCGTCGCGGCGCACTGCCGGCCGCTCGATGCCGCGCCCGAGGCGGACTATGTGGCGGTCGCGGCAAGGCTCGTCGAAACACCCTATCTCTGGGGCGGCCGCAGCGGCTTCGGCATAGACTGCTCGGGCCTCGTCCAGCTGTCGATGATGCTGGCCGGGCAACAGGTGCCGCGCGACTCCGACATGCAGGCGGCGGAGCTCGGCGACCCCATCGGCCGCGATGCGCTGCGCCGCGGCGATCTGGTCTTCTGGAAGGGCCATGTCGCGATCATGGAGGACGCACACACGATCCTGCATGCCAATGGCCACACGATGAGCGTCGCACGCGAGGGGCTTGAACAGGCGATCGAGCGGATCGGCTGGCTCTACCAGCAGCCGACCGGCTACCGCCGCCCCTGATGCCGGCCCGCGGCCGCAAGGCTCAGTAACCGGCGCGCCGGTCGACCACATGCTCCAACGGGCGGCCCGCCTCGTAGTCCGCGACCTGACGCTCGACCTGGCGGAACAGCGCCTTCACATCCGATGCGGCTGCGGCATGCGGCGTGACGATGACCCTGTCATGCGTCCAGAGCGGACTTTCCAGCGGCAGCGGCTCCTGCTCGAAGACATCGAGGGAGGCGCCGGCGAGCGTGCCGCCTTCCAGGGCTGCGACGATGTCGCGCTCCACCTGGCTGCCGCCGCGCCCGCCATTGATGAAGACCGGCGCGCCGAAGGGTCCCTTGCGGCTGAGCTTCGCGAAAAGTGCGCCGTTGAAGATGCCCGTCGTCTCCGGCGTCAGCGGCAGCAGCCCGACGAGCATGTCCGTGCGGGCCAGGAACGCGTCGAGGCCGGCTGCGTCATAGGTCTCGATGCCCTCGACGGCCTTGACGCCGCGCGACCAGCCGATGACCTCGAAGCCCATGACCTTGAGCTTTCGCGCGGCGTCCTGCCCGAGCACGCCGAGCCCCATGATGCCGACCGTCAGTTCCTTCGCTTCCGGCTGCGGCAGCTCCTTCCAGACGCGCCGGCGGGCCTGCGCGTCATAGGCCTTCACCTGCCGCAGATGGGACAGGCATTGCAGCACGACCCATTCGCTCATCCGCGTCGTCAGCGTCTGGTCGACGAAGCGCACCAGCGGCACGTCCGGCAGGCCGGGCAGCGTCAGCACGTGGTCGACGCCGGCACCGCCGGAAAAAACCACCTTGAGATTCCTCGCACGCGCGAACAGGTCCTGGCCCGGTCTCCAGACAACGGCGTAGTCTATGCCGGCGAGGTCGCGCGTCCGGCTGGCCGGATGGGCGAGGTTGATGACCTCGCGATCGCCAAAGGCGCCCTTCAACGCGGCGGCGACCTCCTGCTGGTCGAATTTGAGGTCGATGACGACCGGGCTCTTGCTGGGCATGGACACGTCCTGACGTTCGGTTGGTTACTGGCGGACGACGCCGTCCGTGACGGCCCTGAGGTCGAATGCGGCAGCCATCAGCGCCTTCGTATACGGCTCCTTCGGCCTTTCGATGATGTCCGCCGCAAGCCCGCTTTCCACCACCTTGCCGCCGCGCATGACGACGATGTCATTGGCGAGCGCCCGCACGACCTTGAGGTCGTGGCTGATGAAGAGGTAGGCAAGGTCGTGCTTGACCTGCAGGTCGCGCAGAAGATCGACCACCTGCGCCTGTACGCTCATGTCGAGGGCGGACGTCGGCTCGTCGAGCATGACGAATTTCGGCTTCAGCACCATGGCACGCGCGATCGCGATGCGCTGGCGCTGGCCGCCCGAGAATTCGTGCGGGTAGCGCCAGCGGGTGGCGGCATCGAGCCCCGTTTCCTCCAGTGCGCCGGCGACGCGCCGGTCCCGCTCCCCGGCCGACAGCGACGGTTCGTGGATCTTCAGGCCCTCCGCGACGATGTCGGCGACCGACATGCGCGGCGAGAGCGAGCCGTAGGGATCCTGGAAGACCACCTGCATGCGGTTCCTGAGCGCCCGCATGTCGCGGAACGAATAGTCGCTGATCTGTTCGCCGACGAAGGCGATGCGGCCCTCGGACGAAATGAGGCGGGTGAGCGCCAGGCCGAGCGTCGTCTTGCCCGAACCGGATTCGCCGACGATGCCGAGCGTGTGGCCGGCCTTGAGCCGCATGTCGATGCCGTCGACCGCCTTCACGTGATCGACGACCCGGCGCAGGAAGCCCGCCTTGATCGGGAACCACACCTTGAGGTTCTGCGCCGCCATGACCTCGGGCTTGGCCGCGTCGGCCGGCACCGGCCTGCCGCGCGGCTCCGAGGCGAGCAGATGCCGCGTGTAGTCATGCTGCGGCCGCGCGAAGATTTCCTCCACGGGGCCGCTTTCGACAATCCTGCCCTGGGTCATCACGCAGACCCGGTCGGCAAACTTGCGGACGATGCCGAGGTCGTGGGTGATGAAGAGCATGGACATGCCGTGCTCCTCCTTGAGCGTCTTCAGGAGTTCGAGGATCTGTGCCTGCACGGTCACGTCGAGGGCGGTCGTCGGCTCGTCGGCGATCAGCAGCTCCGGCCGGTTGGCCAGCGCCATGGCGATCATCACGCGCTGGCGCTGGCCGCCCGACAGCTCGTGCGGATAGGCGGAAAGCCGCCTTTCCGGGTCGCGGATGCCGACCTGGTGGAGCAGCTCCAGCGTGCGGGCCCGCGCCGCCGGTCCCTTGATGCCCTGGTGCAGTTGCAGGATCTCGCCGATCTGCTTCTCGATCGCATGCAGCGGGTTGAGCGAGGTCATCGGCTCCTGGAAGATCATGGTGATGTCGTTGCCGCGCACTGCGCGCAGCTCCTCGTCGCTCGCCTTCATCAGGTCGCGACCGTTGAAGACGACTTCCCCGCCCGGATGGCTCGCCGCCGGATAGGGCAGGAGCTTGAGGATCGAATTGGCAGAGACAGACTTGCCGGAGCCGGATTCGCCGACGAGCGCCAGGACCTCGCCGCGCGCGATCTCGAAGGATATGCGATCGACGGCGAGCGACGTCTTGCCTCCCTGATGGAAGGCGACCGACAGGTCGCGGACGGTGAGGATCGGTTCGGTCATGGGCTCACCGGAACGTCTTGCGCGGATCGAAGGCGTCGCGTGTCGCCTCGCCGACGAAGATCAGCAGCGACAGCATGACCGACATGATGACGAAGGCGGTGATGCCGAGCCAGGGGGCCTGCAGGTTCTCCTTGCCCTGGGCGATCAGTTCGCCGAGCGACGGGGAACCCGGCGGCATGCCGAAGCCCAGGAAGTCGAGCGAGGTCAGCGTCGTGATCGAACCGGAAAGGATGAAGGGCAGGAAGGTGAGCGTGGCCACCATCGCGTTCGGCAAAAGGTGCCGGAACATGATCGTCGCGTTGCCGACGCCGAGCGCCCGGGCAGCATTCACATATTCGAAGTTCCGGGCACGCAGGAATTCCGCGCGCACGACGCCGACGAAGCCGACCCAGGAGAAGAGCAGCATGATGCCGAGCAGGATCCAGAAGCCGGGCGGCAGGATCGCGGCGATGATGAGCAGGATGTAGAGCACCGGCATCGATGACCAGATCTCGATGAAGCGCTGCATCAGGAGATCCGTCCAGCCGCCGAAATAGCCCTGCACGGCGCCCGCCGTCACGCCGACAAGGGCGGAAGCGATGGTGAGCGCGAGGCCGAACAGCACGGAAATGCGGAAGCCGTAGATGACGCGCGCCAGCACGTCGCGCGCCTGGTCGTCCGTACCGAGCCAGTTCAGGTTGCCGACGATGCAGTTCGGGTCGCCGGTCCCGCCCGGATAGCCGGAACACCGCTCCTCGTCACCCATCAGCCAGAAGGGCGGCGTCGGCGCAGAATGGGGGATGTTCGAATTGGCGGAGCGGTAGGAGTAGCGGATCGGCGGCCAGATCATCCAGCCGTTGGCATTGATCTCGTCGGTGATGAACTCCGACTTGTAGTCGGTCTCGGCCAGGAAGCCGCCGAATTTTTCTTCCGGATAGTCGACCAGCACCGGTACGAGGATCTCGCCCTTGTAGGAGGCGACAACCGGGCGGTCGTTGGCGATGAACTCGGCGCAGAGCGAGAGGCCGAAGAGGACGAGGAAGATCCAGAGCGACCAGTAGCCGCGGCGATTGGCCTTGAAGTTCTCCCAGCGGCGGCGGTTCGTCGGGGAGAGCAGTCCCCTGGGCGGTGCTTCGACAGCGGCGCGGGCGGCGGCGGCAAGCGTCATCACACGTCCCTCCGCTCGAAATCGATGCGCGGATCGACCCAGGTGTAGATCAGGTCCGAAACGAGGCTGACGACGAGGCCCATCAGCGAGAAGATGTAGAGCGTCGCGAAGACGATCGGGTAGTCGCGCCGCACCACGGCCTCGTAACCGAGGCGCCCGAGGCCGTCGAGCGAGAAGATGTATTCGATCAGCAGCGAGCCGGTGAAGAAGGCCGAGATGAAAGCGCCGGGGAAGCCGGCGATGACGATCAGCATGGCGTTGCGGAAGACGTGGCCGTAGAGCACCTGGCGCTCGGTCAGGCCCTTGGCGCGGGCCGTCGTCACATACTGCTTCTTGATCTCGTCGATGAAGGAATTCTTGGTGAGCAGTGTCGTGGTGGCGAAGGCGGACAGCAGGAGCGTGATCAGCGGCAGCGCCATATGCCAGAGATAGTCGAGCGGCTTCTGCCACCAGGCGAGACTGTCGAAATTGTCCGAGACGATGCCGCGCAACGGGAACCAGTCGAAGAACGAACCGCCGGCGAAGAGCACGATCAGCAGGATGCCGAAGAGGAAGCTCGGCACGGCGTAGCCGACGATGATGACACCGGAGGTCCATACGTCGAAGGTCGAGCCGTCCGACACGGCCTTCTTGATGCCGAGCGGGATCGAGATCGCGTAGGAGAAGATCAGGATCCAGACGCCGAGCGAGATCGACACCGGCAGCTTGTCGATGATCAGGTCGATGACCGAGGTGTTGCGGAAGAAGCTCTCGCCGAAATCGAAACGGCTATAGTCCCACATCATCGTCAGGAAGCGCTCGAGCGGCGGCTTGTCGAAGCCGAACTGCTTCTCGAGCTTGGCGATGAATTCCGGGTCGAGGCCGCGCGAGCCGCGGTAGCCGCCGGCGTCCTGGGCGCTCCCGTCGGCCAGAAGGTCGCCGCCGCCCGACAGCCTGTCACCGGCGCCCTGGTTGGTGAGGTCGGAAATCACCTGCTCTACCGGACCGCCCGGGGCGAACTGTATGACGATGAAGGAGATCGCCATGATGCCGACGATCGTCGGGATCATCAGCAGCAGGCGGCGGAGGATGTAAGCGCCCATCAGCGACTACCCGCTGCAGCCGGTTGCCGGTCTTCTTCTCTTGGCGCAGTCCAGTCGGTCAAATCCAACCCTTCCTTCTGCCGCCGCTCGGCGCGGTGATTCGTCAGCGCTATATGGAGCCGAGGACGCCGCATGGCGCAAGCCCCGGCTCATTTACGCCATGGCTCATTTCGCCGCGTTTTTCGACCACCAGGCCTCCGGGAAGGCGATGCCGTAATAGGGCAGCTCCTGCGGACGGGCGAGGTGGTTCCAGTAGGCGAGCTGCCACGATTTGGAATAGAACATCGGCACCAGATAGTGATGCGCGAGCAGGACGCGGTCGAGCGCGTGGGTGGTCGCCACGAGTTCCTCGCGGTTCGGCGCGAAGATGATCCTGCGGATCAGCTCGTCGATGGCGGGATCGGCAATGCCGGCATAGTTCCGCGAGCCCTGCTGATCGACCGAGGACGAGCCCCAGTAATCGACCTGCTCATTGCCCGGCACCAGGCTCTGCGCCCAGATGCCGTAGATCATGTCATAATCGAAGCTGCGGACTCGGTTGGTGTATTGCGAGGCATCGACCGTGCGGATGCGCGCGTCGATGCCGATATCGGTGAGACTCCTGACATAGGGGAGGACCGTGCGTTCCTGCGACGGATTGGAAAGAAGGATTTCGATGCCGAAGGGTTCGCCGGTCTTGGCGTTCGTCAGCTTCCTGTTCTTCAGCTCGTAGCCCGCCTCGTTGAAGAGCGTCATCGCTTTGCGGAGGTTCTCGCGCGCCTTCTTCGGATCGCCGGCGACCGGATTGGTGTAGGGCGTGGTGAAGACGGCGGGCGGAACCTTGTCCTTCAGCTCCTCAAGGATTTCCTTCTCGCGCCCTTCCGGCAGGCCGGAAGAGGCAAGCTCGGTGCCCCAGAAATAGCTGTCGATGCGGTTGAGCCTGCCATAGGCGAGATTGCGGTTGAGGGTCTCGAAATCGTAGGCGTAGTTCAATGCCTCCCGGACCCGTTGGTCCTTGAATTTCTCCCGCCGCAGGTTCGGCACGAAGGCCTGCATGATTCCGGTGGCGCGCAGCGGATTTTCGATCTCCTCCCGAACGATGCGGCCGTCCTTCATCGCAGGGAAATCATAGGCGGTCATCCAGTGGCTGGAGCTGTTGTCGCGGTAGTAGTCGACATTGCCGGTGCGAAAGGCCTCGAACTCCACGTTCCTGTCGCCGAAGAACGTATAGGTGATCGCGCCAAAATTGTTCTGGCCGACATTCACGTTCAGGTCTTTCCCCCAATAGTCGTCGCGCAGCTCGAAGCGGATGGAGCCGCCCGCCTGGAAAGCCGCGATCTTGTACGGGCCGGAGCCCATCACCGGCTCCAGCGTCGTGCGGCTGATGTCGCGCTTGTTCCCCTTCGCGTCCGTCCCCTCCCACCAGTGCTTCGGCACGATGGAGAACTGGCCGAGAATGTTCGGAAGCTCGTGATTGTTCTTCTCGTCGAAGCGGAAGGTGACGTCGCGCTCGCCGGTCTTTTCCGCCGAAATCACGTGACGGTAATAGTTGGCGAGGAGCGGATTGTGCTCCTTCGACTTTTCGAATGAGAAGACGACGTCCTCGGGCGTCACCGGCTGGCCGTCCGCCCATTTCGCCTCGGCACGCAGGCGAAAGGTGGCGGAGGAAATATCGTCGGGATAGGATACGCCTTCGGCCAGCAGCCCGTAGGCGGCGGTGATCTCGTCCTCCGCGGCCTTCAGGAGCGTGTCGAAAACGAGGGTGGCAACGCCGGTCGCAGCCTCCCCTTTTGCGAGGATCGGATTGAACGTGTCGTAGGTGCCGGTCTCGGAGAGCTTCAGCTCGCCGCCCTTCGGCGCATCGGGATTGACATAGTCGAAATGCGAAAATCCGTTCGGGCGTTTCAGCTCGCCGATCGTGGAGATGCCGGTGCGCCAGACCGGATCCTTCGCCTTCGTCTCCTGAGCCCTCGCGCCGGCCGCGACCGCCAGCGATAAAGCGAGCGCCGTGGTGAACACCATTTTCCCGAAGGCTGCCTGCATGCCGGTTCCCTTTCGTCTCGTTGCCGAAGCTTGCCCGAGAGAATAGGCAAAATCCGGGCAATTGACAGGCCCGCCATCAAAGCGGCGGTTTTTGCCGCACCTAATCCGGTCGACGATTCACTTCTGCGAAAGGACGATCCTCTAGCCTTTCGCGACGCATTTCGACTTTCGAGGCCGGACAACACCCATGCATTCCAGCTCTTCCCGACTGACCGCCTGCCTCGTCGCCGCCGGCATTGCGCTGACCGCTCTTGCCGGACCGCTTGCTGCCGAGGACCGGCCGGCCAAGGAACTGTTCGGTTCCATGCAACTCCCCGCCAAAATGCAGCCTGCCTCCTACGGCTCCTATGCGAAAGGCTGCATTGCCGGCGCCGTCGCGATCCCGACTGACGGGCCGGCCTGGCAGGCGATGCGGCTGTCGCGCAACCGTCGCTGGGGCCATCCGCAGATGATCGCGCTCCTGGAGCAGTTTTCCGGGGACGCCCGGGCGCTCGGCTGGCCGGGCCTCCTGCTCGGCGACATTTCCCAGCCGCGCGGCGGGCCGATGCTGTCCGGCCACGCCTCCCACCAGGTCGGGCTCGATGCCGACATCTGGTTCACGCCGATGCCGAATCACCGGATGAGCGCGCAGGAGCGCGAGGCGCTTCCCTTCACCTCGATGCTGCGGAAGGACAAGTTCCTGACCGTCGATTCACGCCGCTGGACCGACACCCATGCGAAGCTCGTCATGAAGGCGGCGAGCTATCCGCAGGTCGAGCGCGTCTTCGTCAATCCGGCGATCAAGAAGAAGCTCTGCGACACCTGGCAGGGCGACCGCTCGCTGCTCGGCAAGGTGCGGCCGATCTACGGCCACGACGAGCACTTCCACATCCGCATCAAGTGCCCGCAGGACGTCGCCGGCTGCAAGCCGCAGGCCCGCGTCCCGGCGGGTGACGGCTGCGACAAGTCGCTGGCCTGGTGGTTCACCAGGGAGCCCTGGGCCAAGCCGACACCGAAGAAGGACGCCAAGCCGGTCAGGCCGCGCTATGCGACGCTCGCCGACCTGCCCAAAGCCTGCCGCGCCGTGCTGTCCGGTCCCTCTCCGGCGTCGGAGATGGAGGCGACCTATCGCGGCGGCAGCGGCGTCGCGACGGCCTTTTCGGCGGAACCGGCGCCGTCGTCCGGCGTCGAGGCGATCATTGCCGCCGATGCCGCGGCGACCGAAGGCCTCGTGCCGATCCCCGTCCCGCGTCCGCTCGATCAGTGACCGCACGCCGTTTTCCGCTGGCCTGCCGCGCCTGTACACAGGGCTCAAATCGATTTAAGTTCGCCCGACTGCCGCCGGACGGGATCCTCCATGACTGCACGCAAATGCATCGCCCTTATCGCCCATGACGAGAAGAAGGACGACATGGCCGCCTTTGCGCGCGAACATTCGCAGGCGCTGCGCGGCTGCCGCATCGTCGCGACGGGCACGACCGGCGGACGGGTGCTGGAAACCTGCCCCGAGCTCGACGTGACGCGCCTGAAGAGCGGCCCGCTCGGCGGCGACCAGCAGATCGGCGCGCTCATCGCCACCGGCGAAGTCGACATGCTGATCTTCTTCGTCGATCCGCTGACCGCCATGCCGCATGACGTCGACGTCAAGGCGCTGATGCGGCTTGCCATCGTCTACGACATTCCGATGGCGTTGAACGAGGCGACCGCGCGCCAGCTGCTCACGCTCGCCGCTTGACCGCAACCGCATCGACGGGTAGGGCGCTGGCAGGGACTTTTCACGGCAGGGGAGAACTCATGGCGAAGCCGGGCGACAAGGACATCACCCTACCTTTTCCGATCCTGGTCGGCGACATCGGCGGCACCAATGCCCGCTTCGCGCTGCTCATCGACGCCATGGCGGAGCCGAAGCAGTTCCCGATCGTGCAGACCGCCGACTTCGCCAATATCGACGACGCTCTCCAGGCGGCAATCCTCGACAAATCCTCGATCCAGCCGCGCGCGGCGATCCTGGCACTCGCCGGCCCCATCCAGGGCGACGAGGTGCCGCTGACCAACTGCGACTGGATCGTGCGCCCGAAGGAGATGATCGAAAAGCTCGGCTTCGAGGACGTGCTGCTCGTCAACGATTTCGAGGCACAGGCTCTCGCCATCGCGTCGCTCGGCGACGCGGACCGCGAGCAGATCGGCGCGGGCGAGGAGAAGATGGCGCAGTCGCGCGTGGTACTCGGGCCCGGAACGGGGCTCGGCGTCGCCGGCCTCGTGCACGCCCAGCACACCTGGTTCCCGGTTCCGGGCGAAGGCGGCCATGTCGACATGGGCCCGCGCAGCGAGCGCGACTACCGGATCTGGCCCTTCCTGGAGCCGATCGAGGGGCGCATCTCCGCCGAGCAGCTGCTTTGCGGCCGCGGCATCATGAACATCTATCGTGCCGTATCCGCCGCGGACGGCAAGGAGGCGCCGCTTGAGACACCCGCTGCCGTGACTTCGGCGGCGCTTGCGCAGACGGATGCCGTCGCGGTCGAGACGGTCTCGCTCTTCTGCGGCTATCTCGGCCGGGTCGCCGGCGACATGGCGATGATCTTCATGGCGAAGGGCGGCGTCTATCTCGCCGGCGGCATTTCCCAGAAGATCCTGCCGGCGCTGCGCGGACCCGAGTTCCGCGCCGCCTTCGAGGACAAGGCGCCGCACGGCGCCATGCTGCGCGATATCCCGACCTTTGTGGTGACGCACCCGATGGCGGCGCTCGCCGGCCTCGCGGCCTTTGCCCGCATGCCGGACCGCTTCGGTGTTGCAACGGAGGGACGCCGCTGGAAAAGCTGACGGCGCCCGCCCCGTTTGTCGGGTCTGCGGACTCGTCATCCGCCGTGCCAGGCACTATAGACCGCCCCAAGCAGGCCGCCGACGCGGCCGGGGCGCAGGGAAGCCAGCCTATTGACTGACAAGCATCGCAAGGACCGGCATATCAGCTCCGAGACGGTCACGCGCATTCTGAAACGGGTCATCGCCGAGAACGGCCGCGATCACCTGAAGGGATATGCCTTCGCGATCGCCTGCCTCGTCGTCGTCGCACTGTCGACGGCCTTCACCGCCTGGATCATGGAATCCGTCGTCAACGAGGCTTTCGCCAACAAGCGCGCCGATCTCGTGCTCTTGATCTGCGGCGCCATCTTCATCGCCTTCGTGCTGCGCGGCTTCGCGACCTACGGCCAGGCCGTCACCCTGTCGAAGATCGGCAACAACATCGTCGCCGGTTATCAGAAGCGGCTCTACTCCCACCTCATGGCGCTCAGCGTCGGCTTCTTCAGCGAAGCCCGCTCGGCGCAGCTTGCCGCCCAGATCAGCCAGAACGTCACCGGCATCCGCGACGTGCTCAACATGACGGTGACGTCGATCGCCCGCGACTTCCTGACGCTCGTCGCCCTCGTCGGCGTGATGATCTCGAAGGACGCGCTACTGACGCTCATCGTCTTCGTCGTCGCGCCGCCGCTGTTCTACGGCCTGCGCTACATCTCCAAGCGCCTGCGCGCGGCGACGCGCGAGGCGATCGAGATCAACAGCCACGTGCTCGGCGCGATGCAGGAGACGATCCAGGGTATCGCCATCGTCAAGGCCTTCACCATGGAGGACCAGCTCCGGGGCAAGGTGGAGGGGATCATCGCGCGGGCCGAGAACCGCTCGAACCGCATCGCCCGCCTTTCCGAGCGCACGGCGCCGATGACCGAGACCTTTGCGGGCGTCGCCATCTCCAGCGTGCTCGCCTATGCCGCCTTCCGATCGATCTACGGCGGCGTGCTGCCCGGCGCCTTCTTCGCCTTCGTCGCGGCGCTGCTGATGGCCTACGACCCGGCACGCCGGCTGGCGCGGCTGCAGATCCAGCTCGAGCGTGCGGCGGTGAACGCCCGCATGATCTACGAGATCCTCGACATGGAGCCGCGCCAGCGCGACCTGCCGGACGCCCGGCCGCTCGCCGTCGACGGGGCGACGATCGAGTTTCGCGACGTCCGCTTCGCCTACGGCGCCCACGAACCGATCCTGAAGGGCGTGAGCTTCGTGGCGGAAGGCGGCCGCACCACGGCGCTTGTCGGCCCCTCCGGCGCCGGCAAGTCGACGGTCATCAGCCTGATCCCGCGCTTCTACGATCCGCAGGCCGGTGCGATCGTGATCGACGGCCAGGACATCGCCCACGTCACCAAGCAGTCGCTCCGCAACAGCATCGCCTATGTGTCGCAGCAGCCCTATCTCTTCGAGGGCACGATCCGCGACAACATCCGTTACGGCCGGCCGGACGCGACGGACGGCGAGGTGGAGGCGGCGGCGAGGCTCGCCTATGCGCACGACTTCATCCTCGCCCAGCCCGCCGGCTACGACACGCCGGTCGGCGAGAACGGCGTGACGCTGTCGGGCGGCCAGCGCCAGCGGCTGTCGATCGCCCGCGCGCTGGTGCGCAACGCGCCGATCCTGCTGCTCGACGAGGCGACGTCGGCGCTCGACACCGAATCGGAACAGGCGGTGCAAAAGGCGCTTGAACGGGCGATGACCGGCCGCACCGTCGTCGTCATCGCGCACCGGCTTTCCACCGTGGTGGGTGCCGACAGGATCGTCGTCATGCAGGACGGCCGGGTCGTGGAGGAAGGCACGCACGAGGCGCTTGCCGCCCGTGCCGACGGGCTCTACGCTCGGCTCCACAACCTGCAGGCTCCGGCCGCGGAAAAGAACGAGAGTTAGGGCGGAAAGACTATGGCCGAAACCGATATGAAGCTCGTCGTCGTGGGTGCGGCCGGCCGCATGGGCCAGACGCTCATCCGCACGATCCACGCAATCGAGGGCGCACGCGTCTATGCCGCCGTCGAGCGCGAGGGCTCGCCCTTCGTCGGCAAGGACGCCGGCGAACTGGCCGGCCTCGGCCCGATCGGCGTGCCCGTGACGAGCGCGCCGCTCGAGGCCTTCGTGCATGCCGAAGGCGTGCTCGATTTCACCGCACCGGCGGCGACCGTCGAATTCGCCGGCCTCGCGGCCCAGGCGCGCATCGTGCATGTCATCGGCACGACCGGCTGCTCGGCGGAGGATGATGAGAAGATCAAGGCGGCCGCCCGCCACGCGCGCGTCGTCAAGTCGGGCAACATGAGCCTCGGCGTCAATCTGCTCGGCGTTCTGAGCGAGCGGGCGGCGCGGGCGCTCGGGCCGGAAGACTGGGACATCGAAGTGCTGGAAATGCACCACAGGCACAAGGTCGACGCGCCGTCGGGCACTGCCCTGCTGCTCGGCGAGGCGGCGGCACGCGGCCGGGGCATTGCGCTGGCCGATCATTCGGTGCGCGTGCGCGACGGCCATACCGGCGCGCGGCCCCGCGGTTCCATCGGTTTTGCGACGCTGCGCGGCGGCTCCGTCATCGGCGAGCACGCGGTGATGATCGCCGGCGAGGGCGAGATGGTGACGCTGTCGCACAGCGCGACGGACCGCTCGATCTTCGCCCGCGGCGCGGTGCGCGCGGCACTCTGGGCGCGCGACAGGAAACCCGGCCTCTATTCCATGCTCGACGTGCTCGGGCTCAACTGACAACCACCCCTCCGAGGAGACAACCCGACATGACCGGCACCCTTGTTCTCGTCCGCCACGGCCAGAGCGAATGGAACCTCAAGAACCTCTTCACCGGCTGGCGCGATCCGGACCTGACGGAGCTCGGCGTGGAAGAGGCGAATGCCGGCGGCAAGGCGCTTGCCGACTACGGCATCACATTCGACATCGCCTTCACCTCCGTCCTCAAGCGGGCGCAGAAGACGCTCGACATCGTCCTCGAAAATGTCGGCCAGACGGGCCTCGAGACGATCCGTGACCAGGCGCTGAACGAACGCGACTACGGCGATCTCTCCGGCCTCAACAAGGACGATGCACGCGCCAGGTGGGGCGAGGAGCAGGTGCATATCTGGCGCCGCTCCTATGACGTGCCGCCGCCCGGCGGCGAAAGCCTGCGCGACACCGGCGCCCGCGTCTGGCCCTATTACATGATGGAGATCCTGCCCCGCGTGCTGCGCGGCGAAAAGGTGCTCGTCGCCGCGCACGGCAATTCGCTGCGCTCGCTCGTCATGGTGCTCGACCGCCTCTCGAAGGAGGAGATCCTCAAGCTCAACCTCGCGACCGGCGTGCCGATGGTCTACAAGCTCAAGGCGGACTCGACGGTCGCCTCGAAAGAGGTTCTGGGAGATATGTCCGGGGCGCATTGACGGGCGTCTCCGGCAATCGAAGGGGCTGAATCGTTGCCGACCGGCGTCGTCGCTCCGGCGTGTCGCGTCAGAAAGAGCCTCGGGGATCGAATCGCCGCCCGAGGTCCTCGGACGGCTTCACGCCGAACGACGCGCTATAGTCTTGCGCAAAACGCCCCATATGCACGAAGCCCCAGCGGCGCGCGACCTCGGCTATGGTCGTCGCGGCAGGAGAGGCACTCTGAAGATCGCGGCGGACCCCTTCGAGCCGGACGTGGCGGAGATACGCCATCGGCGTCGTATCCAGGAAAGTGCGGAAGTTCGTCTGCAGAGCCCTCGCGCTCACGCCGGCCGCCGCCGCCATGTCGGCAACGGTGATCGGCAGGTGCGCGTTGGCCCGCACGAAGTCCCGCGCCCGTTTGACCTGGTAGGGCGCGATCCCTGACGAGAGCCGGTCGACCCCGGAGCAGGAATGCTGAAGATTTTCGATCATCAGCTGGCAGAGCATTTCCTGGAAGCTCGCCACGGCCAAGGGGGATACCACAAGGTCCGGCTGCGAAAGGACATTGTCCCTGAAAAAATTCATCAGCGCGAGGATGCGAACCATCGGCCCTTCGTGGAGGTCGAGTGCCGGCGCAAACTCGAAATCCCTTGGTATCGCCCGTTCATAGCTGCTCGCCAGCGCGCTGACGACCGCCTTTCGCGAAACGACGAAACCCTCGCCGACCGAGGATGCGGCAACATCGATGCCCGAATAGCGTTCGGCCGATATCAGGACACCGGTCCGCGGGTTCGCGCCATGGCGTGCGCTTCCCGATTCGATCGCATAGGACGTGCTCTTCTCAAAGAAGAACATGAAGTTGTCGCCGCCGACCCCGACGTCGAAGCGACGGCTGGTGCCGCTCGACGCGTTCCAGCTTGCAAAGCCGTCGACCGCCCTCAGGCTGAAGGAATATGGGCCGATGCTGTCGCGGTTGAGCGGCGTGTAGTGTCGGAGATCCTTGTTGGACATCAGCCAGTGCGAAATCTGCTCGGACGAGAGAGGCGTCCTGTGTAGATCCACCTGATAGATTTGCTGCAAGAAACGCCTCACCGGTTGGATGCGGAAGATAAAACAGTCCTAATGTTAAGCATGGGATGGCGCCCGACGGAACACCTGCGCGCGCGATGCCGCCGCTTGTCCCCGCTTTCCGGATATATTCCGGCTTTCGGCTCTTCGCCGATCCCCTCGATATGCTTGTGCAGGCTCATGTGGTCCGGTCAGTCAAAGGGGAAGCCGAAGAAGATGGTGAGACGGCGATCGAGGTCCGCCAGCACGTTCGTGCAGGCCGGACCACTCAAGCGACACCATTGCGGAAGGTGAACACAAAATCGAGGCCAGCCGCACCGGACACGGCAAAGACCCTGACAGGCTGGTGATCGTTGACGGCCAGATGTCCCACCGCCGCGCCGGGCGCCTCGAAGCAGCCCTTGCCCGTTCCCATCCAGGATCGGCAAGGCCCTGCGCGTTCACGCCTTGCCCGCCTCCCAGCCCAGCATCGCCCGCTTGCGCGTGAGCCCCCAGTGGTAGCCGGTCAGCGCGCCGCTCTTGCCGAGCGCCCGGTGGCAGGGCACGACGAAGGAGATGGGGTTTCGCCCGACGGCCGCACCGACGGCGCGCGACGCGGTCGGCTGGCCGAGCGAGCCGGCGATGTCGGAATAGGTGACCGCCTTGCCGATCGGGATGCGCAACAGCGCCTCCCAGACGCGCACCTGGAAATCCGAGCCGATCAGCACGATGCGCAACGGCTCCTGCGGATTCCACCGGGCCGGATCGAAGATGCGGGCGGCATAGGCCGCTGTCGCATTGGCATCCTCGACGTAATCGGCATTCGGCCAGCGGCAGGCCATGTCCGCGAAGGCGGCCCGGCCATCCTCGTCGTCGCTGAAGGCAAGGCCGGCGAGGCCGCGATCGGTGATCATCACCAAAGCCCGGCCGAAGGGCGAGGGGTGGAAGCCGTAGCGGATCGTCAGTCCCGCGCCGCGCGCCTTCCACTCGCCGGGCGACATCGCCTCGTGCGTCACGAAGAGGTCGTGCAGCCGGCTCGGGCCTGAGAGACCCACCTCAAAGCTCGTTTCGAGCAGCGGCAGCGATTCCTGCCGCAGCAGGCGCTTGGCATGGTCGAGCGTCACCGCCTGCAGGAAAGCTTTCGGCGACAGCCCGGCCCAGCGGGTGAACGTCTTCTGCAACTGCGTCGGCGACTGCTTCAGCCGCGCGGCGATGTCGTCGAGCGTCGGCTGGTCGCGATAGTCGTCGGTGATGAGTTCGATGACGCGGCTGACGGTGCCATAGTCGTCGCCGTCGGGCGTGATGTCGGATTTCAACGTGGCTGCAATGTTCATGGTTCGTCTCCTTGTCCCCAGACAACCATGTCCCGCCGCCGGGCACCACCCGATTCTTGCGGCCCTCAGTAGCCCCGCTTCACCCGCGCCAGCGCGCCGGAGAAGGACGTCGCGAAGCGCTCGCGGTCGTCGAGATGCAGGAAGCTGCCGATATCGGTCCGGCGGTTGCGCGCGGCGACCGTCATTGCGGTGATGCCGATCTCCTCCTTGCGGGTGACGAGGAAGCGCGCCCAGAGGGGATTGTAGTCATGTTCCGTCTCCCGGCCGGAGGGCGTCACCTTGCGGATCGAAATGCTGGTGCGCGACAGCGCGATCAGTTCGCGGGCCCGCGCTGCCCGGTTGTTGAGCCAGAAGGCGCCGAACAGGATGAGGAAGTCGGCGCCGAAGAACATGACGACCGGCCAGGCGCCGGAGATCAGGAAGACGGCCATATGGGCGAAGGTCATCGCGCCGGCGATCAGGAAAAGCACAAGATGCCCGCGATGGCCGAGCGAGCGGTAGGGCTTCAGCTCCGCCGTGAAGACGGGGCGATCGTTGAGGTCGATGTCCGAGTTGCCTTCGTTCATGGCCGATGACTATAGAAGCATCATGACAAACGTGAAGCCGAAAAAAATGTCTGCGACAGCCGGGCCCAAGTCGGCAAGCCCTCGCAGGCGCGTCGCGCGCACCGCCTACAGCCTGGAGGAGCGCAAGGAGATCTTCCGCCGCTTCTCCATCCAGCGGCCGGAGCCGAAGGGTGAACTGGAGCATGTCAACCCGTTCACGCTGGTCGTCGCGGTGGCGCTTTCCGCGCAGGCGACGGACGCCGGCGTCAACAAGGCGACGCGCGCGCTCTTTGAGGTCGCCGACACGCCGCAGAAGATGCTGGACCTCGGCGAGGAAAAGGTCCGCGACTATATCCGCACGATCGGGCTCTACCGCAACAAGGCGAAGAACGTGATTGCGCTGAGCCGCATGCTGATCGACCGGTTCGGCGGCGAGGTGCCGCGCACGCGGGAAGAACTGGTGACGCTGCCCGGTGTGGGGCGCAAGACGGCCAATGTCGTGCTCTCGATGGCCTTCGGGCAGGCGACGATGGCGGTCGACACCCATGTCTTCCGCATCGCCAACCGGCTCTGTCTCGCGCCCGGCAAGACACCGGACGAGGTGGAGGAGCATCTGCTGCAGGTGATCCCCGACGAGTATCTCTATCACGCCCACCACTGGCTGATCCTGCACGGCCGCTATTGCTGCAAGGCGCGCAAGCCGGAATGCGAGCGTTGCGTCATCGCCGACATCTGCCGCTCGCCGGAAAAGACCTGCGACATCCCCGCGCCGCTCGTCGAGCTGCCGTCGCAGCTCTTCGGCGCTACGGCCTGACGAGGCCGTCGAGCAGCGCGCCGATTGCCGCCTCGTAGGCCGCCCGCTCCTCGCCCGCCTCGATGGCGATCGCGGCCCGGTCGAAAGCGGCCGAAAGCAACGCTGTGAGCGGCGCGACGAAGGCTTCCTGCCGGCTTCCCGCAAGCAGGTCCGACAGGCCCTGCCGCAGGGTGCCCTCGACATTGTCGCTGTCGATCAGGCCGGCGCCCTCGACGCCGGGCACCGCCGGCGCCTCCAGCAGGAGAAGGCGCGTGCGCCCGGCGACCGCCATGGCGTCGAAATAGGCGCCGGCTCCGGCGGTCAGTGCCGCGCGGGGGGAACCTGCCGGCGCGGCGCGGCGTTCCACCTCCTCGGCCACCCGTCCCGCCTCCCGCTCCACGACCGTGCGGAAGAGTGCCTTCTTGTCCTCGAAGTGGTGATAGAGGGCGCCGCGCGTCACGCCGGCCGCCGCCACGATGTCCGGCGTCGCCGTTTCGGCGTACCCCCTCTGCACGAAAAGCCGCCGCGCCGCGTCGATCAGCGCAAGGCGTGTCGCCTCCGTGCGCTCCTTGTTGTTGCGTGCCATTTTGCCTCTTTACATACATACAGTCTGTATGTTATTTGAAAAATACATGCAGACTGTATGCTGGATCGAATGGGAGGAAAAGCCATGAAGGCGCTGAGCTACTATCCGGTGATCATGACCGACGACGTCGCGGACACCGCCGCCTTCTACTGCACCCATTTCAAGTTCGAGGCCCTGTTCGACAGCGGCTGGTATGTCCATCTCCAGTCGACCGAGGACGAAAAGGTGACGCTCGCGGTCCTTGACGGGCGGCACGAAACGATCCCTGCGGAAGGGCGCGGCCGCGTTTCCGGTCTGCTGCTGAATTTCGAGGTCGAGGACGTGGATGCGGTCTACGAGAGACTTCGTGCCGCCGGCCTGCCGATGCTGCTGGCGATCCGGGACGAGGATTTCGGCCAGCGGCACTTCATCACGAAAGACCCGAACGGCGTGCTGATCGACGTCATCAGGCCGATCCCGCCGAGCGCGGAATTCGCCGCGATGTACGCCTCCGCGCTCCCGACCTGACCGTCGTCATCCGGCGAAGCCGGGATCCCTGCGGGAAACCAGCTTGTGCAGATGGACCATCAGCCCGGCCGCAAAGAGCGGGGTCAGCAGGTTGACGATGGGGATCGCCAGGAAGCCGGCGATCAGCAGGCCGGCGAGAAAGACGGTCGAGCCGTGTTTCGCCCGGAAGAGGCGCGCCTCCGCCGGCGAGCGGAAGCGCATCGCCGCAAACTCGAAGAACTCGCGGCCGAGCAGGTAGCCGTTGACGAGGAAAAAGGCGACGAGGTTGACGCCGGGAATGAACAGCAGGAAGAGCGCGACGACGTTGCCGAGGATGACCACGCCGAGAAACTTGATCGAGCCGAGGATCGCCTCGCCCAGCGGCAGCGCCC